>NZ_JAQVKA010000002.1 GCF_028694895.1 Sulfurimonas sp.
TATCAGCCCCATTTGTTGCTATAAACTTTTGGTACTTACCTCTTATCTTTGGGGTTACTTTTTTAAGCACTATGCTTCAGTACAAACGCCACTTTGCTACAACAGCATTTTCTACGGCACTCTTAAATATCTCGCTCATAATAGCGTTACTGCTTAGTGAAGATAAAAGCCAAAGCGATATAGTCTATTATCTTAGCTTTGGTGTAGTTATTGGCGGTATTTTACAGCTTATCGTGCATATCATAGCTCTTTATAATCTAGGGCTTTTTAAACCTTTAGTTGGCGGGTTTAAATACTTAAGAGAAAAATCACACCTCATAAAAGAGGAGAGCAAAAGATTTAAAAAGCAGTTTTTTCCTGCAATGTGGGGAAACTCAACACCACAAGTTAGTGCCTTTTTAGATACCTTTTTAGCTTCATTTTTAGCAACTGGTTCTATCAGTTATCTCTACTACGCAAATCGTATATTTCAACTCCCTCTAGCTCTTTTTGCAATAGCCACTTCAATAGCACTCTTTCCCTCAATCGCAAGATATATAAAAAACAATGATGAGCAAAAAGCTAGACACTATATGCAAAAAGCATTTTGGTTTTTAGCCGCTTTACTCAGTGCAAGTACTATTGGCGGATATATACTCTCACAAGAGATTATTTGGCTTTTATTTGAGAGAGGCTCATTTGTGGCAAAAGATACACTTATTAGCTCTTATGTGCTTCAGATGTATATGATAGGACTGCTACCACTTGGCCTTCAAAAGCTTTTTTTACTTTGGTTATATGCAAATGAGCGACAGCTTCATGCAGCAAAAATTGCAACATTCTCTCTTGTTTTTTATATAGCATTTGCACTACTTCTCATTACTCCTCTAGGAGCAGCTGGTTTAGCACTTGCTGGGACAATTAGCGGTTTTATAGGCTTTGTAATGACTATCAAAGCTTTTGGTGTAAAAGAGTTTTTTGATATACTTAAAGATAAAAAAGCTATCTATCTTCTTGCTGGTTCTTTTGTTTTAATAATTTTACTTATGATTTTCAAGGATTTTATCAGTGTTTATATTTGATAAAGTATTAAAATTTAGGTAAGTTTTCCCTAAAAATAATCAATATATTTATCTCATTACCTATTATTTTATATATGATTGAGTAGCCTTGATAGACTAATTTTCTGCTATCAGCAGCTAGCTCTTCTGTGGCTCTTCCTGATTTTGGAAAATTTTGCAAAGTACCTACGATATAACTCTTCATCTTATCTAAGTATCTATCTGCTAACTCTTCACTTTTAGTTTGTTCATAAATATATTTAGCTTGTTCAACTAAATTTTTCAGAGCTACTTTAGAGAAATTAATTTTATACACGATACGATTTTTTAGCTACTTCAAAAGCATCATCAATATCCATAAACTCGCCTCTTTCTATCTCTTTGAGTGCTATTTTTATATCTTGTTTTATTTTTGCATGTGTAGCATTATATTCATCAAGTGAAATAATTACTACCGACTTTTCACCCTTAGTAGTTACAATAACTTCTTTATTATTGTCACACACATCATCTATAATACTTTTTAAATTATTCCTAGCATTTGTATAATTTATAGCTTGCATTTTTAAACCTTTATGACAGAATATTGTCATTATAGCATCTTATCAAATAGAATAAACTAATTATATTTTATAAATTATCTATATGTGATATAATCATACACATTATCTATACACATAGGAGACAAAAATGACAATACTTTATAATTCAGAAGCAAAGAAAAAAGCTACTAATCTTAGTATTAATTCTGACTTACTTAAAAAAGCAAAAGAGCTTCAGATAAATATCTCTAACTCTTTAGAAAAAACTCTTATAGAACTTATAAAAGAGCAAGAGATGAAGAGCTGGGAAGACAAAAACAAAACTTCAATTAATAGTTATAATAAAAGAGTTGCTAAAAATGGTCTCTTTGGTGATGATATGAGAAGTTTTTAATGGCTCAGTTTGATGTATATACAAATCCAAACCTTAAAACAAATGAAGATATACCATTTTTACTTGACATTCAAAATGATTTACTAAAGAGTTTATCAACAAGAGTGGTTATACCTTTGGTTTTAAACATGAAACCTGCAAAAATATTAAACCCACAATTTGAAATCAACTCTCTAACTCTAACTATGTCAACAGCTGAGTTAGCAGGTATATCAAAAGATAACTTAGGCTCATTTGTCTGCTGTGTAGAAGATAAAAGAGATGAAATAATAGCAGCTGTTGATTTTATGATAACTGGTTTTTAAAAAGGAAATAAATAAATGACACTTTACGATTCAGCCAAAAAAACAAAAAGAGAGTTTATACCTCAAGTAGAAGGTAAAGTTAGTCTTTATGTCTGTGGTCCAACTGTTTATGATGATGCTCATTTAGGACATGCTAAGAGTGCTTTAGTTTTTGACCTTTTATCAAGAGTACTGAGTGCAAATGGTTATGAAGTAACTTACGCAAGAAACATAACAGACATAGATGATAAAATCATAAACAAAGCAGTAGAGCAAAACAAAACCATAAAAGAGATTACAGATTTTTATACAGATGCTTATCATAAAGAGATGGCGCTTCTTGGTGTAAAACGCCCAGATATAGAGCCAAAAGCAACAGAATCACTTGATGCTATGTACGCTCTTATACAAAAGCTTCTTGATAACAAACATGCTTATAAAACAGATGATGGAGATGTCTATTTTGATACTTCAAGCGATAGCGATTATCTAACTCTTTCAAAAAGAGTTCAAGATGAGAGTGAAAAACTCCAACGTGTTGAGAGCTCCTCGCATAAAAAAAATCCTGCTGATTTTGCACTTTGGAAGAGCGTAAAAGACGATAGCATAACTTTTGACTCCCCTTTTGGCAAAGGCCGTCCAGGGTGGCATTTGGAGTGTTCTGCTATGATAGAAAAGCACTTGAGCAAACCTGAAGCAAAGTTCGCTGTGGATATTCATGGTGGTGGAGCTGATCTGCTTTTTCCTCACCATGAAAACGAAGCGGCACAAACTAGATGTGGAACTAACCACGCATTAGCTGCGTATTGGATGCATAACGGTTTTGTTAACATTGATGGTCAAAAAATGAGTAAGAGTTTAGGAAACAGTTTTTTTCTAAAGGACGCTCTAAAAATATATGATGGAGAGGTTTTACGTTTTTATCTCCTTAGCACTCACTATAGAAGTAACTTTAACTTTAACGAAGAAGATTTAGCAACTGCAAAAAAACGCCTTGATAAAATCTACCGACTTAAAAAAAGACTCTTTGATATGACTCATGAGGATGAAAAAACAGATTTTCAAGAAGAGTTACTAGCGGCTCTTAATGATGACCTTAATATCTCTGCATCACTAGCTCTCATTGATGAGATGATAACTCGTGCAAATGAGACACTAGATACTCCAGGCAAACATAAAGAGCTAAAACGCGAAACTCTCTCAAACCTCGCTTATATAAAAAAGCTACTTGGTTTTGGCGTTAAAAATCCTTATGAGCACTTTCAATTTGGTGTTGATGAAGAGATAAAAGAAGAGATAAAAGCACTTATACAAAAAAGAGATGAGGCAAAGAAAGTAAAGGATTTTGCAGCTTCTGATGCATTAAGAGATGAGATTTTAGCTTATGGAGTAAACCTTATGGATACTCCACATGGGAGTTTTTGGGAGAAGATATAAAAATTTATGGATTTTTTATCCTATTTTTATATCCCGTATTAATTCTAAGACGAAGCCCTAAATGGTAAGCGTATGTTATAGCTTTTTTTAGCAGATACGCGCTATATCCTTTTACTTTTATCACACCAAAGAGTTCCCCACTTGCCCAGCGTCCTCCAAGAGCGATAAAGACTCCAAGAACTTTAGCGTCAAATGGTTTTATGCTTTTATTGTCAATTCTTTTACGGATAGATTCTGCGACATACTCAGCACTTCTCTCAGCAGTTTGAGCTGTTGGAGGTAGCATACAACCTGAACCATCACGTATCTCTACACAATCACCAATGGCAAATACATTCTTTTTTTCTCCAATATTTAGCATCTTGTCTGGAATGAATTGAGAAATTCTATTTTTTTGCACATCAACAGTATCATTCAAATCAGATGCCTTTATACCACCTGTAAATATCATAAAGTGGTACTTTAGAGCATCTTGATCTTTAAAATAGATAAAATCTTCATCCATTCTCTGTATAAAAGCGTTTGTTAAAATATTTACTCCCAAAGCTTCTAGTCTTTTGTGCGTACTCTTTATCAAAAAGTCACTCATCCCCGGTAAGATAGTCTTGCTTGCGTCTATTAGATGTATCTTTATACTATTTACACTACAGCCTATCGTCTTTTTATAGACCTCTAATACCTTTGCCATCTCAGCTGCAACTTCAACACCACTAAGCCCTGCTCCACCAATTGCAAGATTTATCTCTTGCATCTCTTCGTTTTGTAATTTTTTATATATTAGGTTTGCAAACTCTACTCTAAAGTTATGCGCTCTATCAAGGCTTTTAACACCAAAACTATGTTCTCTTAATCCCTCTATAAAAGAGAAAAAGTTTGTTTTAGCACCTGTTGCTATTATGAGATAATCATAAGATATTACTCCATTACACACTTCAACACTTTGTGATTCAAAATCAATATTTTTTGCACTATCGCAAACAAATGTAACCTTTTTCTTAAAACCACCACACCAATCTTGCAAATCAATAACAACATCATGCAGATCAAATCTACCAGCTATATACCCATAGGCTTCGGTTTGTAGGTAGTGATATGGGTGTTTATCAATCAGTGTTACATCAATGTCACTCTGCTGCGCTAAAAACTCTATAGCGCGAAGTCCACCATAACCACCGCCAATAACAACTACTCTTTTGTTCAAATTTTGCCTTTTATTCAATAAATAGTTAAAATTATACAATTTATAAGAGTTATTAATCAAAAACTATTGGATAAAAATGAGTATTGAAGAGTTAAGAATTTTACTAAGAGAAAGCTCAAAAGATGTGAGTGAGGAGTTTAAGAGACTTTTTCATGGCAGAGGTGGAATTTATGATGGGTTTAAGTACCTAACAATCGACTCTATTGATGAAGTACTAAGTGTTGCTCTTTTTATTAAAGATGAGGCTGAAGAAGAACTTCTTTTGATGCTAAAAGAATTTATAACCACCTCCAGATATAAAACTTTGGTAGTGCAAAGACGTTATGAAAAAGGCTCTGTTGGTGAGGTTTTAATAGGTGAACTTGATGAGAATCTTTATGCGCTTGAGAATGGAATGAAGTTCAAACTAAATCTTCTCTCAAATCAAAACAGTTACTACTTTGCAGATATGAAAAATGGCAGAGCATTTGTGAGAGAAAACGCTAAGGATAAAAAAGTGTTAAATCTCTTTAGTTATACATGCGCATTTAGCGTGGCAGCAAAACTAGGGGGCGCACAAAGCGTTTCAAACATAGACATGAGCAAAGCATCTTTATCCATCGGTGAAGCAAATCATCATCTAAATAAAATAGAGCCAAGAGGTGTTAGTTATCTACCACACAACATACTAAAATCATTCTCAAAAATAAAACAAAACTCTCCATACGACCTCATCATCATAGATCCACCGACCTTCCAGAGAGGCAGTTTTGAAGCGAGCAAAGATTATGAAAAGATTGTAAAAAAACTCTCTCAAATCGCCTCAGATGATTGCTTGGTATTAGCATGCCTAAACTCAACTGAGCTAGATTGTGAGTTTGTTATCAACCTCTTTAAAGAGTTCGCACCTGAGTTTAGCTTTGTAAGAAGGCTTGATAACGTAAAAGAATTTGCAAATTTTGATGAGCAAAAATCTCTTAAAAACCTTCTATTTTATCATACACACTAAAACGAACTCGTCCGTTTTAGTGGGAGGGACAAATGTCCCTTCCAACCCCCTGAAGCTACGAAAAACTTTGTTTTTCGAGAAATAAATTTACACTACTTTATACAAAAAAATAGCGTAAATTTATTGACAGTAAGTTGCCAGAAGTCCGCTCTTTACCTCTTGATACTTCTCTTTGCCTGCAAGCTTTTTAACTATTTGCAGACCAAAACAGATAGCTGTAGCAGGTCCGCGTGATGTCATAACATTAGCATCTTCGACAACCATCTCTTTATCGCTAAAGCCATCTTCTCTTATCTCTTTTTCAATCGTTGGATAACATGTATAGTTATGCTTGAGAACTCCAGCACTGTGAAGTGCTAGCGGTGCTGCACAAATTGCACCTATTAATTTTTTATCCTTGTCCATAGTTTTGAGGATTTTTTGAACATTTTCATCATCTTTTAGGGCCAAAGTTCCCTCCCATCCTCCAGGAAGAACTATCATATCAAGAGTAGATACATCAACACTCTTTATCTCTACATCAGCTAAAACGTTAACGCCGTGTGCACCCTTAACCTCTTTTTTGCTACCAAGGGAAGCCATGATAACTTCAATCCCGCCTCGTCTTAAAACATCTATGATATTAATCGCCTCTATCTCTTCAAATCCATCTGCTAGAGGTACTAAAACTTTACTCATAATTTCTCCTTTTTTTATTTAAATATCTCTATAAATTTATTTATCAATTTAGAATCTAAATAATCCTTCATTTGAAGTTTCATCAGCTTTAGGGCATCAAAAGTAAGCATAGCATCTCTATATGTTCTTTTGCTTGTTATTGCGTTAAAAATGCTACATATGCTTATAATACGAGCATAAAGAGGAATATCTTCTTCTTTAAGTCCGCAAGGATAACCACTCCCATCAATCTTTTCATGATGATATATTATACCAGCTAGAATATTTTCATTTTTTATACCAATTTTTTTTGCCATCTCATACCCAAAGAGAGCGTGTTTCTTTACCTCTTCAAACTCTTTTTTTGTTAACTTTGTATTTTTATCTATAATATTAGAATCAATTTTAATTTTTCCTATATCATGCAACATTGCAGATTCACCAAGTTCATGAAGTTCATCTTTGCCAAGTCCAATGCAAGTACCTAGACACAAAGAGTAAATAGCCACATTTAAAGAGTGCGTATGGACATAGTATTCACTTGTTGCTTCACTCATCAACGACTTTACTCTAAACTTTTCATCTGCTACTGTTCCAACAATATCACCTACTATTTTTTTGATGCAATCATAGTTAGTAATGTCTTCTGGATTGTCAAAGAACTCAAGTAACTTTTCTGAAGCGTTCTTGTATAATATTTTAGATTCTGCTTCAAAACTAACGTTCTTACTTTTAACTATAGAATTAAGATATGTTTTATAGTATTTTTTATACTCAATATACTCAGAATCAACTACAAAGATCAATTCTGCATTTTGTAACTCTGTTTTGTTCTCGCAAGCTATAACAAAACCCTTACTTATACAACACTTTATATCTGTTTTAGACTCTAACGAAAAAAAGATATCAAAATCATAATAAAGACCTTCTTTAATGATGTTTTTATCAATTGAAATATACTTACTTGACATTATTATTTACCCAATTTATCATATAGATTTGTATTTTAAAAAATTATACATTCCCTTACTTTAATAACTCTTTTATACAAGAGCCAATTATCTCACTTTATACTTTTTTGGTTACATTTATAACTAAAGTGTTATAATTTGGCTTAAATTAATAGGAGAAATTTTGGTAGAGATTTTTAAATTATTTAGAGTCCATCAATATATAAAGAACCTTTTTATATTTATGCCACTGCTCTTTTCGTTCTCTTACATGGACGCTCACGACAACATCTATACTCTTATAACATTTGTTCTTTTTTCTCTTCTAGCAAGTAGCGTTTATATCTTTAACGACCTTATGGATATAAATGAAGATAGAGCCCATCCAACTAAAAAATATCGCCCAATTGCAAGTGGAGCAGTCTCAACAAAGAGAGCAAAATCACTTATATTAGTATTATCACTCACATCTTTATCTCTATCGCTTGTACTTAGTTTTAAGCTTTTTATTGTTCTTTTAATCTACTTTATTTTAAATATTTCATACTCAACAAAACTAAAACATATTGCTATTTTAGATATATTTATAATCGCTACAGGCTTTGTTTTGAGACTCTTTGCGGGTTCTGTTGTAACAGACATAAACCTCTCTATGTGGATTATCCTTATGACTTTTCTTCTTGCTATATTTTTAGCTTTAGCAAAAAGAAGAGATGACGTGCTCCTTTCCCTTGAGGGTCAAGAGACTAGAAAAAACATAGATGGATATAACCTTGAGTTTGTAAATGCGGCTATGGTTCTTATGGCTGGTGTTGTGGTTGTTAGCTACATACAGTACACAATTTCTCCTGAGGTAATTGAGCGAATCGGAACAGAGTATCTCTATCTAACCTCATTTTTTGTAGTCCTTGGCATACTTAGATATATGCAGATAACTTTTGTAGAACAAGATAGCGGTAGTCCGAGTAAAATCGTAATAAAAGATACTTTTTTAAAAGTCACTATACTCTTTTGGCTCATTAGCTTTTTGGTAGTTACAAAACTTATATGATTGCACTTAGATATATACTATTTGCAGTTCTCTCAACTGCGCTAAATATACTTTTTCAGTACCTTAGCTTTATGCTCTACGGTGGCTTTTTATCGCTCTATGTTGCAATGTTTATCGGTACTGTCGCTGGTTTAGTTTTAAAATATATATTAGATAAAAAGTACATCTTTTTTCACACACCAAAGAGCAAACGTGATGATGGACGGAAGTTTTTTCTATACTCTTTGATGGGACTCTTTACAACTTTTATCTTTTGGGGTTTTGAGATCAGCTTTGATGCTCTGTTTGTGAATGAAAATGCAAAATACATAGGTGCTGTTATAGGCCTTAGCATCGGATACGTTGTAAAGTATTTTCTAGATAAAAAATTTGTCTTTAAGGATTAGTTATGAGTCTGCTTAGTTGGGGAATGTTTCCAAACATACAAAACAAAATATTTACTCTTCGAGATGAGAAAAGCCTCTCTTCATACATAAAAGAGACAGATGAGTTTATACCTTATGGAAATGGCAGAAGCTATGGAGATAGTGCACTGAACGACAATATCATCTACGCAAAACCTTACAACAATTTTTTATCTTTTGATGATAAAAAAGGGATATTGCATGCTCAAGCTGGTGTACTTCTAAGCGAGATACTAGAAGCCTTTGTTAGTCGTGGATGGTTTTTAAAAGTAACTCCTGGAACAAAACTTATAACTTTAGGCGGAGCGATTGCTAGTGATGTTCATGGTAAAAATCATCATGTTGAAGGCTGTTTTAGTGAGTGCGTTGAAGAGTTTACTATCATGGGTGTTGATGGCAAAATAAAGAGCTGTAAAAGAGGCGATGAGCTGTTTTTAGCTACATGTGGCGGCATGGGTTTAACTGGCGTAATACTAAGTGCAAAGATATCGCTAAAGAAGATAAACTCTAAAAATATAAATCAAACAACTATCAAGACAAAAAACTTAAAAGAGACATTTGAAGCGTTTGAAAATAATAAGGAAAAGCCCTATTCTGTGGCTTGGATAGACTGTTTAGCCAAGGATAAAGATATTGGAAAATGTCTGCTTATGGTTGGAGATTTTGCAGATGATGGCAACTTAGAGTATAAAAGTAAAAAGAAGCTAACCATTCCATTTAACTTCCCCTCATTTGCGCTAAATACACTAAGCGTAAAGGCGTTTAACTATCTTTACTACGCAAAGGCAAAAGATGGTATCTCAAAGCAAAAAGTAGATATCGATACTTTTTTCTATCCACTTGATGCCATTGGAGATTGGAATAAAATCTATGGAAGTGGTGGGTTTACACAGTATCAGTTTATACTTCCTAAAGAGCAGAGTTACAAGGGTTTAAAAGAGATACTTACTAAGATTTCCGCTTCAGGAAAAGGCTCATTTTTGGCTGTTTTAAAACTTTATGGCAAAGAGAATAAAAACTACCTCTCATTTCCTCTTGAAGGCTACTCTTTAGCACTTGATTTTAAGATAGAGCGCGGGCTATTTGAGCTTTTAGATGCGCTTGATGAAGTAGTTATAAGACACGGTGGAAGAATCTACCTCACAAAAGATGTGCGTGTAAGTAAAGAGACATTTGAGAAAGGTTATCCTCAAATAGAGAAGTTTAGAGCATACAGAAAAGAGCATAAAATGGATAAAAAATTAAATTCACTACAATCAAAAAGGGTTCAAATATGAGTTATGTTTTAATACTAGGCGCAAAAGGCGACATGGCAAAAGAGTTAGCACGTGTATATGCAAAAAATGGTTACAACCTCTACTTAGCGGCAAGAGAGGCTTCAACCCTAGAGGATTTAAAACAAGACATTGAAGTAAGAAGTGGAGTTGATGTTGAGCTAGTAGAGTTTGATATAACTGCCTTTGAGACTCATGAGAAGTTTTACACTTCACTAAAGAAGAGACCTCTTGGCGTAATAGTTGTAGCTGGTTTTATGTGTGAGCAAAAAGTAGCGCAAAATGACTGGAGCAAGACGCTACAAACCATAAACGTAAACTACACAGGCGCACTTAGTATCTTAAATATAGTTGCAAATGATTTTGAAAAAGAGAGACACGGTTTTATAGTTGGAATCAGTTCAGTTGCAGGTGATAGAGGAAGAAAAACAAACTATATCTATGGAAGTGCAAAAGCTGGTTTTTCTGCGTATTTGAGTGGTTTAAGAAACAGACTTTATGAGAGTGGCGTGAGTGTTTTAACTGTAAAACCAGGATTTGTAAATACAAAAATGACTGAATCACTTGATTTGCCTAAAAACCTAACAGCACAGCCAGAGGACGTGGCTGAAGATATATTTAAAGCACAACAGCGTGGGCGAAACATCATATATACAAAGTCTATCTGGATGTTTATTATGCTCATAATCAAGCATATCCCAGAGTTCATATTTAAGAAAATGAGCATATGATTAGAAGTTATCAAAAAGAGCTCCTTTGGCTCTTTAGTATCTTTATCTTTAAGATAGCCATTCTTATCATGTTGCCTCTTACGGGCGATGAAGCCTACTTTATAAAGTGGGGTAACAATTTATCCTTTGGCTATTATGATCACCCTCCAATGGTTGGCTGGATAATATATCTGATGAGCTTCCTTAGCGATTCGCATATCTTCTTTAGACTCTTTGCAGTCGTTACAACTTTTGTAACTGCTTATGTTATCTATAAAATAGCCCTACTCTACCATGTACAAAAGCATAAAGCCGCTCTTGTCTCATTTATCTTCTTAGCTTCTCCTATCGATGTGCTGCTGGTACTTATGACAAACGATGTAGCCCTACTTTTCTTTAGCTCGCTTGGAACTCTTTTCTTTTTATACTCACTAGAGAGAGGACGTTTATCTTACGCTATCTTGGCTGGTCTTTTTTTAGGAGCTGCATTTTTAAGTAAATATTTCGCTGTTTTTTTAATGATATCTCTACTTCTTTTCTCGTTTTATATATATGGTCGCAAAGCCCTAAAGAGCGTACTTATCGTCGCATTTATCGTCTCTGTTTTCATTGCTCAAAACCTCTACTTTAACTATAACAGTTGCTGGAATAACATACTCTTTAATTTCTTTGCAAGAACACAGAGTAGTAGCTATAACATCGGCTCTGTCTTAGGATATTTTGGACTTATTTTATATATACTAACCCCTTGGGGACTCTACTATTTGTACAAAACAAAGTTTAGTAAAAACAATCTTTTAAAGCTTCTTATATCAATACTAAGCGTTGCATTTTTTATCTTTTTTATAGTCTCTTTAAAGAACAATATAGGCCTTCACTGGTTTTTGATATTTGTACCATATATCTTTTTGCTCTTTACTTTTATGGATGATAAGCATCTAAAAAAACTACTCAAATATAATGTTATATTTACCTCTGTTCATATTATTATCTTGATGAGTATTTTAAACACTCCTCCATCACTTCTTAGCGAGCATAAAAAATACTCTGACATTGTTATGTATACCCAGCCAGAGGTTTTATGTAAAAAGCTTGAAATCTTTGATGATGAGAAGATTTTTACACTTGGTTACTCAACTGCGTCTCTTCTTTCTCACTACTGCAAAAGAGAGGTATATACCATCTTTAACAACTCAAAATACGGACGTATGGATGATAAACTCTTAGATGTAAGAACTCTAGAGGGCAAAGATATCACCATCTTTAACAAAAGCCCTATAAAAAAAGAGCAACTACAAAGTGTATGTTCTTCATCTGAACTTAGCAGTTTCGAGCTAAATGATGCAACTTTTTACACTGCAAAATGTAGAGATTTCAACTATGATGAGTATAAAAAACTATATCTTGAGTATCAAAATAAGCACTTTTACAACATCCCTTCGTGGCTTCCACTTGGGAAATGCTACTTTAAAGAGAGGTATTTTAATTGAATCTAGCCTTATTTGATTTTGATGGAACACTAACTACAAAAGACTCTTTAGATGAGTTTTTAAGATACAGCGTTGGCAAAAATAGATACCTACTAAACATGCTCAAATTCATTCCTAATTTTGCTCTTTGGAAATTAAGATTTATATCAAACTCAAAAGCAAAAGAACGTTTATTTGAGATATTTTTCAAAGGCATGGACGAGGCACTATTTCGAGCTAAAGCAAAAAGTTTTTCTCTATATAAACTTGACTCAATCATAAATGAGCAGAGAATGAACATCCTTAAAGAACATCAACAGAGCAACACAAGAGTAGTAATAGTCTCAGCTTCTATGAAGTGTTGGTTAGAGCCATGGTGTAGAAAAAATGATATTGAACTTCTATCCACTGAACTAAAGTTTGAAGATGGCAAATACAGTGGCAAATTTTTAACCCCAAACTGCCATGGACAAGAGAAAACCAATCGCATAAAAGAGTATCTAAATCTTGATGAGTATGAGACTATTTATGCATACGGAGATAGCTCTGGAGATATGCAGATGCTGGCTATGGCACACTTCCCAACAAAGTACTAATTAAAAATCTAATGGGCTAATAACTTTAGCCTTGTTAATCTTATTTGTTTAAGCTACATCGTGTTTGTTATGTAGTTTTTTCAACAATTAACAAACACTTTTGTATGTTATTTCTCCATATGACATTTAACACACACTAAATATTTAAGAATAATAAGTATATTTTCTCCTAAAGTTAAAAAATATTGTAATTTGTCATATTTTTCATCAAATTTTAATAATTAACACACATTTAACATGTAAGTTATTTTTATTTTTTTAAGTTGGTGTGTATATAATGTGTTTGAATAAATAGTTATGTGAAGGAATGAATATGCATGAAGAAAAATCTGTACAAGAAATGATGTCTGCTTTAGGAATGGCTACATTTCAGGCACAAGCACTTGAATATTCACTTGTTACATTGCATGCAGTTACAGTCCGAAAGAATGAAAAACCAGAAAAGAATATCATTCAAGATCTAATGGATACGCGATACAAGCAAACCTTAGGACGACTGATAACAGATGCGTTTAAAACGCTTGATATACCTATTTCATTACAAGAAAAATTAAAAAATGCCTTAGAAAAAAGAAACTGGGTTACACATCACTTTTTTCGTAAATATGGTGCGATTGTATTTAATGTAGAGCTTCAAAAAAAAGTAACGCAAGAACTTATTGATATTTGGTTATTTTTAGAAACTGTATGTGACGCCATACATGAATTGTCAGTACAAAGACTAAAAGATACTGGAAAGTCAGAAGTTGAAATCAATAAAGGCATAGAAGAAGCAGTAAACAAGTATCTAAATGAATTAGCAAACACATAACAAGTACGAGGAGACCAATAATTTACCCTAGCGGGAAAATTATTGCTCACGACAAACGTTGTACTATAAAAGGAACACTAAATGATAAATAATTTTTATAGTGATATATTTCAAGTAAAACCTTCAGATTTAAAAACATATGATGTTTTCAATGGCTTTATCAATAAAGATTCACTTTATTATATAGTTCCTAGTGAACTTGAAAATATTCAAATAACAGAATTTAAAAAATCTTATTCTAAATACAAATTATTTTTTGAAAACATTATTAAGTTATTAGACAACTCAAATGGAAATGATAGGCTATATAGACAAGTTGAAAAATTATTTAGATTACATGAAGTAGGACATATAGGTTTGGGCTATTCAGAAAATAGCAAAAAAGGTTCTGGTATTGGTCCAAAATTAGCAGAAAAATTAACTCAGACTGCTTATGAACTTGTAAAAGTTGGAATCAAAGATCCTGAAGTATTTCATTTGGTTGGATTACTTGAAGAAGGAATAGGTGCAGATAGAATTAGCGATATAACAGTTGCTATATTATTAGATGATTTTTTAACTTATACACAAAATGTATCTTTAAAATTAAAAATTAAAACGAATAAGTTCTCGTATAATAAAATTGACTATGCAATCCCTTTTTATCAAGATAATCCAATAATATTTTGTCCAAAATCACTATTAACAGATTTACCAGTTGCTCTTGATTCAGAAGATATAAGTACTGTATGTTCTCATAATGAAGACTTACGAAATAAAGCAAATCAGATTATTGCAGATGGTTTTTCCCAAGGCACGGTTAACTCTAAATTATATAAACAAAATTTAAAGTCACTCATACTTGCTAATCCTAAACTTGTTCAAGAAGCTATAGCTACATATAAAGATAAAAGTACTTTTTATGATTTTGATAAAGACCCAAATGGAGATTTTATTTGGAAAGAGATAGCAGAAAATAGTATCAACAAGTATCCTTTACAGTTAGACAATAATAAAAAGCCTATTGAAATAGTAAATGATATATGTAATAAATTTCAAGATATGGTTGAAAATAATGGACTTTGGAAGTTTTTTCATAATAGTGATGGGACACATAAAAATGAAACATTTTCACAATTACTATTTTTTGCAATAGCTCATTCATATTGCGAAACTAATAACTTAGACTTAAGTCCAGAATCAGATGCAGGGAGAGGTCCTGTTGACTTTAAAATCAGCCAAGGCTTTAATGATAAAATAAATGTTGAAATTAAACTTTCCACTAACAGATTATTGCATGGATTTCAAACTCAATTACCAATATATGATAAAGCAGAAAAAACTAATAAAAGTATTTTTTTAATTATTCAACTATACGATAGGCATGACAAGCAAATAAAAAAGGTGTTTGACTATAAAAATAAACATGAAACAGTAGATAAAAAACTTCCAAACATAGTAGTTATTGACGCTACAAAAAAGATGTCAGCAAGTAAGTCGTAAAAGTACAACAAAACATAGTAGTCAATAAATTACCTAGCGGCAATTTATTGACTATATTCAAACGTTATACCCAAAAAATAAATATGCTATAATACAAGAAAAAAGGAAAGTGCATGGTAGCTGTAAAACAAGAAGCACAAGATATGATTCAAAATCTTCCTGACAACTGTACATATGAAGATATTCAGTATCATCTTTATGTTGTAGAAAAAATCAAAAATGGCATTAATCGTGCAGAAAATGGTGAAGTCTCATCTCATCAAGACGCAAAAGAAAGAATGGCTAAATGGCTATCAAACTAGAGTGGTCAGAAGAAGCTCTTGAAGATATCGAATCTATTGCTATTTACATAGAAAAAGATTCGCCTGCGTATGCAAAGTCCGTTGTTTCAAAGTTTTTTGAAAAAGCGGAGATTTTAAAAAAATTTTCTTCCCTTGGACGCAAAGTTCCTGAACTTAATGATAATAACATTCGTGAAATATTTGTTTATAGCTATAGACTGATTTACAAAATAGATGAAAATGCAGTTTTATTTGTAGCCATAATACATGGTAAAAGACTTCTTGAAAATCACCAAAATATATCTAACAAAACATAGCAGCTGATGTGTTGAAGCATATAAACGAAACACACCGACCGATGATAATCACACAAAATGGTGAAGCCAAGGCTGTTATCCAAGATCCAAAAAGTTATGAAGACATGAAAAATGCAATTTCTATTTTAAAGCTTCTTTCTTTTGCAGAAGAAGATATTAAAAACGGAAACCTTCATGATGAAGAAGATGTCTTTAGTTCTGTAGAAGAACTACTTAAAAAATGAATAAAACGTATAAACTTCAATGGACTATAAATGCAAAAAATGACCTTTTAAATATTGTTGATTACATTAAAAAAGATAGCCCTCATATAGCTAATGAGATTTATTTAAAAATTAGAGCTAAAGCCAAATCGAGCAATTTTTTCCCTTTAAAAAGTCGTATTGTACCTGAACTTCAAAAAGATAGTTATTGAGCATATCAAAAATATAGACTCATTTCGTAGTGTAGATAACAAATCAAAAACGGGCTAATCAAACTCTTTACATTTTTTTTGTATAATCACTAAATTTTTATAAAAGGTAAGAGGCAAAATAAATGATAAGTTATCAAAGCATAAAACCTTGGCTGTTTAAACTTGATCCTGAAAATGCTCACATGTTAGCAGAGGTAGCACTCAGAGTGCCAAATATTTGTCAAGTAGCCTTTAACCCATTTTTAGAGTCTCACTTCATAACAAACCCTATCCTAAAACAAGAGCTTTTTGGTCGTACATTTTTTAACCCAATCGGCCTTGGCGCTGGTTTTGACAAAAATGCAACCATGATTCGTGGTATTCAGATTTTAGGTTTTGGCTTTACTGAGGTTGGAACTATCACACCAAAAGCTCAAGCTGGAAACCCAAAACCTAGAATGTTTCGTCATATTGAAGAGCAAAGTATCCAAAATGCGATGGGCTTTAACAATGAGGGACTTATAAGTGCTCAAAAAAGGTTAAAAAAAAGATTTCCATTTACTACTCCTATTGGCATAAACATTGGAAAAAATAAACTCACTCCAGATGCTCAAGCTATAAATGACTACACAACTCTTATTAAATCACTTCATGAGTTAGGAGATTATTTAGTCATAAACATCTCATCTCCTAACACTCCCGGTCTTCGTGATTTGCAAAATGAGGAGTTTATTACGAAACTTTTTAAAGAGGCAAAAGCACTAACTTCAAAGCCAATTTTGTTAAAAATAGCGCCTGATATGAGTAAAGAAGATGCCGTTACACTAGCAAAACTTGCAGTTAAAAATGGTGCTGATGGTATTATCGCAACAAACACTACTGTTGATTACTCGCTTGTAAAAGAGCCAAAGAGTTTTGGTGGTTTAAGCGGAGCGGTTTTAAGTGAGAAAAGTTTTGAGATCTTTGAAGCAATAGCAAAAGAGCTTTATGGCAAAACAACTCTTATCTCTGTAGGTGGCGTATCATCTGCCGCGGAGGCTTATAGACGCATCAAGGCTGGAGCATCACTCATCCAGATATATAGCGCGCTTATCTTTGGCGGCCCAGATTTAGTAAAAAACATAAACAACGAGCTTACAGAGCTTATCAAAGCTGATGGATATACAAATATCACTGAGGCTATAGGTGCAGATAGAAAATAGTATGAAAATATTTTTAGCACTTACATTTATTTTAGGAACTTTAATGGCATCATCACTACCAAAATATGAGACACAAACTCTAAGTAATGGACTTCAAATTGTGGTTATTCCACTTAAAAACTCTACTAAGGTTATTAGTACAGATATTTTTTATAAAGTAGGAAGTAGAAACGAAGTAATGGGTAAAACAGGTATCGCTCATATGCTTGAACACATGAATTTCAAATCAACAAAAAATCTTCCAGCTGGTGTGTTTGATAAAGAAGTAAAGAGCATAGGAGGCGTAAATAACGCTTCAACTAGCTTTGACTATACTCACTACTACATAAAATCAAGCACACAAAACCTAGAAAAATCTCTTGACCTTTATGCAGAACTTATGCAAAATCTTCTTCTAAAAGACAAAGAGTTTCAGCCAGAGCGCGACGTTGTAGCTGAGGAGAGACGATGGAGAACAGAGAACTCTCCGATGGGTTACTTGTACTTTGCTCTTTTTAACAACGCTTATGTTTACCATCCATACCACTGGACACCGATTGGATTTATGAATGATATTCAGACATGGGATATTAAAGATATAAAAGATTTTCATAAAACTTACTATCAGCCAAGCAACGCTATCTTGATGGTTACTGGTGATGTTGAGCCTAAAGATGTATTTAAAATTGCAAAAGAAAAATTTGGTCATATAATAAACAAAGTAAAAATCCCAGAGTTTAAGTTTGTAGAACCTGAGCAAAATGGAGCAAAAAGAGTAATTATTCACAAAGAGAGCGAAGTAGAGATGTTAGCTATGACGTTTCATATCCCAAACTTTCAACATGAAGACCAAATAGTTCTGAGCATGATTTCAGAGATACTCTACTCTGGTAAAAGTTCAAGACTTTATAAAAAACTAGTTGAAGAAAAAGAGCTAGTAAACAGCGTATACGCTTACAATATGGAAAACATCGATCCAGGCCTTTTCATCTTCATAGCTACATGTAACCCAGATGTAAAAGCTGAAGATGTAGAAAAAGAGCTTCTTGAGCAGATAGAACTTATAAAAAATACAAAAGTTGACAAAAAAGAGATACAAAAGATAAAAATCAACACTAAAGCTGATTTCATCTACTCACTAGAGAGCTCTACTTCAGTTGCAAACCTCTTTGGAAGCTACCTTGTTAGAGGCGATTTAACGCCTCTTTTAACATATGAACAAAACATTGAGAAAATCACTCAAGAGAGAGTTCAAGAAGTTGCACAAAAATATTTCAACTTTAACAAATCAACAACACTTATTCTAAAAAAAGGTAACTAAATGGATATTGTAACTGGTTCAACTACTGCACTAATTACCCCTTTTAAAAATGGAAAACTTGATGAGAGCGCGTATGCAAATCTCATAAAAAGACAGATAAAAAATGGTATAAATGCCGTCTGTCCAGTTGGAACAACTGGCGAGAGTGCTACACTTAGTTATGCTGAAGATAAGAGATGTATTGAGATAGCTGTTGAAATGTGCCGTGGGACTTCTACTAAGGTTTTAGCAGGTGCAGGGAGCAACTCAACTTCTGAAGCGATAGAAGCTGCAATCACTGCTCAAAAATGCGGTGTTGATGCGATTTTCTCAGTTGCACCTTACTATGTAAAACCTTCTCAAGAGGGTCTTTATCAACACTATAAAGCTATTGCTGAGTCTGTAGCAGATACGCCTTTTATGCTCTATAACGTTCCGGGAAGAACTGTTGTTGATATATGCGCAGACACAGTTATAAGACTATTTGATGACGTTAAAAATATCTATGGCATAAAAGAGGCAACAGGAAGCCTAGAGCGCACCGTAGAGCTTCTCTCACGCAGACCTGAACTTAAAGTATTTAGTGGTGATGACGCGATTGATTATCCAATCCTAGCAAACGGAGGAGCAGGAATAACTTCTGTAACTTCAAACCTTCTTCCTGATTTAAAAAGTGAGTTAGTAAGAAAAGCATTAAGTGGTGATTTCAAAGGTGCAAAAGCTATAAATGATATGCTTTTTCCAATCAATAAAGCCTTGTTTATAGAGTCAAATCCAATCATGATAAAAGCTGCTATGTATATAGCTGGGCTCATTGATACACTGGAATACAGACTTCCTCTTGTTGCTCCAAGTGTTGAAAATATGAAAAAACTCGAGAGTGTTATGAAAAATTATGAAATTAAGGGTCTATAAAATGGTAGAAAAAAGTATGCAAGGTAAAACTTTATTTGTAAGTGGTGGAACTCGTGGAATCGGTAAAGCAATCGTATATGCGTTTGCTCAAAGAGGATGCGATGTAGCCTTTACTTACGCAACAAAAGCTGATGCAGCAGAAGAAATAATTGCTGATGTTACATCAAAATATGGTGTAAAAATAAAAGCTTATAAACTTGATATTTTAGAACCAGATACATATAGAGATGTTTACGCAGAGTTTGATAAGGATTTTGATAGATTAGACTTCTTTATCTCAAACGCTATCATCTCAGGACGCGCTGTTGTTGGTGGATTTGGTCCATTTATGAGACTAAAACCAAAAGGATTAAATAACATCTATACAGCAACAGTTGATGCATTTGTTGTTGGAGCTCAAGAAGCAGCTAAGAGAATGGAGCTTACAGGTGGTGGAAGCATCATAAGCATGAGTTCAACTGGTAATCTTGTATATACTCCAAACTATGCAGGTCATGGTACAAACAAAGCTGCAGTTGAAGCAATGGTACGTTACGCAGCAGCTGAACTTGGCGAAAAAGGTATCCGTGTAAATGCCGTAAGTGGTGGACCAATTGATACTGACGCACTAAAAGCATTTCCAAACTATGAAGAGGTAAAGAGCGAAGTAGTAAGACGCTCTCCTCTCTCTCGTATGGGAGAAGCTGAGGATTTAACTGGTGCATGTCTTTTCTTGTGTTCAGAGGCGTCATCTTGGCTTACAGGACAAACAATCGTCATCGATGGCGGAACAACTTTTCAATAAAAAATATTAACTAAAAAATGGTACTATCATTACATGAAAAAGATTGAAAAATTATTTGAACACTTAAATCTTATCTATTATGAGTATGATGCGGCCACGCACTCATTCATCCTTGATAGAAGCTACTCTAATGAGCATGTCTTTGAGGAACTTATAAAAATAACTTATATTTTAAGCAAATATAATATAAGTTTTTTTGTTGATGAGAACAAATCTTTGGTGCTTAATAAAAAAAATAGTTTTTCTTCAAAAATAAAAAGAATAATATGCTCTTTTACTGAAAACATAAAAAACAATTCTTTAAATATTTATGTATTAAATGATAAAAAAGTAAAATGGGCTAAAAACTTACCTGTTATCAAAATAGAGAGAATCAATACAACTCTTGATATCGCATCTTATGATGCTTTAATCTTTACGTCAAAAAGTGCAGTTCATACACTAAACTCTTATAATAAAGAGTGGAAGAGTAAACCTCTTTATGTAATAGCTCCTCAGACTGCTAAAGTAGCAAGCAATCTAGGCGGTAAAATAAAATTTGTTAGTAAAGAGAAACATGGAAATGAGTTTGCTGCTGAGTTAATTCCTCTTTTAAAAAATAAAAAAGTCCTCTACATAAGAGGCTCTAAAGTTGTCTCAGATTTAGTAGAAACTTTAAATGCAAACGAAGTTGTATGTGATGAGGCTATAGTTTATCAAACAGTCTGTGTTGAGTTCAAAAAAAAGATAAAACTCCCAAAAAAATCTGTAATCATTTTCTCTTCTCCTTCTACGATAGAGTGTTTTTTGAAAAATGCTACTTGGGATGAGAGCTACAAAGCTGTATCTATAGGTAACACAACTCAAAAATACTTTCCCTCATATATAACTCCTATCGTTGCTGATACACCTTCTCTTGATTCATGTGTTAAAAAAGCTATAGAGTTATTATCAAAAAAATAAAACGTTAAGATTTTATTTCATATAGCACTGTATAATGTTTTACTATATAAATCAAAAAGGAAATCTTATATGCAAACTATAAAAATAAAGCTAGTCGCTCTATCTTGCTCTCTTCTGCTTAGCTCAAATGTGGTAGCTGATCCAACACTTCCTCCACCGATACAAGATATGGTAAAAATGGAAAAACTAGCTGGCCCAGCAGGAGCATTTACAACAAAAGAAAACTTTCCAAAAGATTACTTTTTGATGCCAAAAAATCTTCCATACTTAGTTGGAATAACGCTTTATGATAGCTCAAGTGCAAAATTAAACCTATCAAAAGAACAAATTGAAGCAATACTTAAAATAAAAGATGAACTAATGGCAAAGGCTGCAAAAAAAGCTCTTGTTGTTAAAAATTTAGAACTTGATATGATGAAAGAGATCTCTTTTACACAAAACTCTAAAAAAGCTACTGAGTTTTATCCAGCAGTTGATGAGATAGCAAAACTAAGAGCAGAGCTTACAAAAATACATCTTGATTGTATAGAAAAAGTAAAAGCAATCCTCACTCCTGAACAGTTTGAGGAGATGCTTGATTATGGCGTTGTGAATATGTTCTAAAGTATATCGCCTCTTGGCGGTATTTATTTTTTAAAAATCATAAAACCAATCTTTTGGCTTTTTTAAGAATGGATTTTGCTCATAAAATTCTTCTTCATCAAGCTTAAATCTAAAACTTTGTATATACGTACTTACTAGTTTATACGCCTCATTTATCTCTTTAAACTTTATTGCATTTCCACTAGGCATATCTGGATGATGTTTCTTTGATAACTTCTGATACTTTTTTTTAAGTTCACTTTGCGTTATTTTTGATGCTATCTCTAGTGTATCAACAGCTTCTTGGAACTTTTCAAAGTTCATACCTTATCCTTATACAAAGAGTCACTAAATATAAAATTAACACCTATCTCAAATAGTTCACGTGAGCGCGCAGCACTATTTACTGTATAAACTCCTACAAAAAAACCAGCTTCTCTTAGCATCTCTACACTCTTCTTATCAACTAATTCATCATTTAAACAATAACCATCAACTCCAAGCTCTCTTAGATATGAGAGTAACTCTTTTGGGTGAGAATCCTCTACCAAAGCTGCAGTTGGGATATGAAGTTTTGTCTTTATCATCTTTAGATACTCGTGTCTAAATGAAGATATCAAAATCCTATCACTACACTCAGTATCATTTATCTCTTTTATAACCGTATCAACTACCTCTTCATCACCAAATGCACCGCTCATATCTTTTATCTCTAGATTTAAAAAAAGGTTGTTCTCTTTTATAAACATGAGGGCATCATGCAGTGTTAAGAGTGGCTCTGTTTTGGCATTATTTTTATAAAACCAGCTTCCATAATCAAGACTCTTTAACTCATCAAATGTAAAATCACTTACTCTATATGGCTTTTTTGAATTAAATGCTTCTATCTTGGAGACGTTTGTAGTTCTTAGAAGTGTATCATCATGCATAATTATAGCAACACTATCTCTACTTAGTTGAGTATCTATCTCTATAAAATCAGCTCTACCAATACTCTTTTTAAGCGCGCTAAGTGTGTTCTCGGGTGAGAGTGAATTCGCTCCTCTATGAGCAGCGATAAGCGCAGGTTTACTCAGTAGTTCTAAAAAATTCATATCTTATTTTATCCTCTTTATTGAGAGTTTGTCTTTGATGCTCTCTTTAGTTAACCTAGTTATCTGCTCTACACTAAGATTAGCTGGATATATCGGCGCAGAAAAAGTCACTATTATCTTTTTAGGTTTTGGAAACACTTTACCAGTTTCTAGCGCTTCGTAACTTCCATCAATTGTGATAGGTACAACTGGAATGTTAAATATCTTTGAGAGCATCGCAAAGAAAGGTCTAAACTCTAAGAGCTCTCTATCACGAGTTCTAGCACCCTCTGGAAATATAACAAGATTATTGCCCTCTCTTAGAGGAAGTGCGCAATACTGCATAGTATGTTTTAAATCTTGATTAGCATCAATAAGTATAGTTTGTCCATGCTTTGATATTGGACCCAAGAGTTTGGTCCCAAAAACCTGTTTGTAGGCAAGAAAAAAGCTCTTCTTTAAAACAGCGTAAGGCAAGATAGCCTCAATCAAAAAACCATCAAGCATACTTTGATGTGAGGGTGCTAAGATACATGGATAAGATGGAATATTCTCAGCGCCTTTTACTTCAAGTCTAAAGTAGAGTTTAAAAAGGGGAAACAACACGCTCTTATACATGGACATAATGATCGGTGAGTAGTAGAGCTTCTCATCAATATCCTCTTTTAGTATCTCATCCCAATTTGGCATAGATGCTTCCATCGTAAGGCTATTTTTTTTGATATAAGCATGTAAAGCTCTCATGCTCATAATATTTGAAAATATAGCTTCATCAATCTTTACTCCAAAACTCTGCTCTATAAAGACAAAAAGCTCTACATAGTTAAGAGAATCAAGCCCTAAATCAAGCTCAAGATGAGAAGATGGATATATTTTTCTTTTAGTAATTGTTGATATATAACCTCTTAGTATTTTATAAATATCATCATCAATATCGTCCTCTTTTATATGTTCCTCTTTATCACTGAAGAGTTCATCAATAGTGCGTGAGCCAATAGGCGAGAGAAGGATTTTATAGCCCTTTATTTTATCCTCTGCCTTAGCATCAATGTTATAAAGTTCAACCCCATACCACCTTATCTCTTCTGTAATATTGATAATTTTTGCCTCTTTAAGGGCGTCAAAATCTGGATAGACAAATGCGAAGTAGTGGCCATCTCGCATAACTATAAGAGCTTCCTTTATATACGGGCTGTACGAGAGTAGTAGTTGCTCTTTGTTATTCAAATCCATTTTTTTTCTTTAATATAAGATTTCTATTTATATCAAACTTAATGTCAAGCCTACCTTAAGAGCCAAAAGGTTAAAATACGCGAAAAAAAACAAGGCTTTTTTTGTTAAATCTTCCTAATTTATTAGCATCTTTGCGCATTCTTATAGCTCCAATTATGTTTTGGATAATCCTAAATCCATCTCTTTTTACTGATGCTGGTTATCACATCTCATGGAGCTACTTTGCGGCTTCACTTCTTTTTGTTTTAGCTAGCGTTACTGATTTTTTTGATGGTTATATTGCAAGAGAGTGGAATCAGATGACCATGCTTGGAGCGATAATCGACCCCTTAGCTGATAAAATGCTTATTATTGCGGCATTTTTAGGGCTTATGATGATAGGAGAAGCTAGTGCTTGGGCTATTTATATCATCATTATTCGTGAACTCTTTATCACAGGAATTCGTACTGTTGCACTTAGTGAAGGGCTTGACATAAAAGCATCATTTGCTGGAAAGGTAAAGACTGTTGTACAGATGATTGCTATTGGATTTTTACTTATGCACTGGCCATTTGGGACTGAACTTTTATGGCTTGCAGTTGCCCTTACACTATATTCTGGTTTTGAGTATCTTTGGGGATTTAGAAGAGCCCTTTTAGTGGAGCGTAGCAAATGAGTTTTTTAGTATCTTTAGCGGTTTTATCTGCGCTTATATTTTTTCATGAGTTAGGCCACTACTTTGCAGCTCGCTTTATGGGCGTTCGCATAGAGGTTTTTAGTATTGGTTTTGGGAGAAAAATTGCTTCATTTAACAGATGGGGATGCGAGTGGAGACTGGCACTTATCCCTCTTGGCGGTTATGTAAGGATGAAAGGTCAAGATGATAGCGACCCAACAAAGAAGAGCTACGATAGTGATAGCTACAATGTAAAGACTCCTTTACAAAAGATATTTATCCTTCTTGCTGGCCCTTTTGCAAACTTTGTTTTAGCATTTTTCCTCTACTTTATCATCGCGTTAGGCGGACCAAACATTCTCTCGGCAGTAATTGGAAAAGTGGTAGAGAACTCTCCTGCATATGTGGCTGGTTTAGAAACAAATGACACAATCCGCTCAATTAATGGCGTAGAGATAGCTACATGGGAAGAGATGGCGAAGTTCATAGAACTCTCAGATGGCTCATTAGAACTTGAAATCAAAAGAGGCGAGGCTATAAAGCAAATCGTTTTAACTCCTAAAACAACACAAACAACAAATATTTTCAATGAAGTGATTGAAAAAAAGATGATTGGAATTGGAAGTGCGGGAGTTACTCATAAACTAGATCTTGGCATCAGTGAGACTCTATCTTATGCAACAAACCAGACAATTTTTGCCTCAACTCTAATCTTTAGCGGACTAAAAAAACTACTCTTTGGTGAAGTCCCCGCTAATGAGCTTGGCGGCGTTATATCCATAGTTAAATTAACCTCTGATGCAAGTGAAGCTGGATGGATGAGCGTGCTCTTTTTTGCAGCACTTATCTCTGTAAATCTAGGCGTTTTAAACCTCCTACCAATCCCCGCACTCGATGGCGGACATATCATGTTTAATCTTTATGAATTTCTCTTTAGACGAGAAGTAAATGAAGCTATTATGATAAAACTAACTATAGCTGGATGGGTGATACTTTTCTCACTTATGGGACTTGGGCTTTATAACGATATAAATAGACTTATAGGATAGAAGATGAATAAAGAAGAGTACAAATTATATATTGATAATGTTATAAGAAGAGTTGAGTTTGCAAGAGTTAGATTTGATGAAAAACATATCGTAAAGATTGTAGCAATTAGCAAATACTCAACCTCCGATGAGATAAAAGAGCTCTACGAGATAGGTCAAAGAGCCTTTGGAGAGAACAAAGTTCAAGACTTAAAAACAAAGAGTGATGAACTTGATGAGTTGCCTTTAGAGTGGCATTTTGTTGGAAACTTACAAAAAAACAAAATCAACAATCTACTAGACATTAACCCTACTCTATTTCACTCTCTTGACTCACTAGAGTTAGCTTATGAGCTACAAAAAAAACTTCTATCACGAGATATGACACTTAATGCGCTTCTACAAATAAACTCCGCGAAAGAAGAGTCTAAACATGGTGTTATGCCAGAAGTTGCAGTGCAAATCTACAACCAAATAAAAAAAGAGTGTCCAAATATAACTCTTCGTGGTGTTATGAGCATAGGCGCACATACAGATGATAAAAAAGTAATCAAAAAAAGTTTTGATATAACTTATGGTATCTATAAAGAGCTAGATGGTGCGGATATATGTTCTATGGGAATGAGCGGAGATTTTGAACTTGCAATCGAGTGTGGTTCAAACATGATAAGACTCGGCTCTATCATGTTTAACAAATAAAGACACCTCATTAATAATTCATTAAACTTCAATTAAAACATCGTTAATGTGGTGAGTCTATACTTCTTTTATCTAAACAAAGGAGTTCATCATGAACAAGAAGATAATTTTAGGCTTAACAACAGCGTTGTTTTTAACCACATCAGTCATGGCTTATAATAAAAATCAACAAATGCCTCAAGGCTGCGAAAAAAGCACTGTTTGTAATATGCAAAATGCTAATAAGCATAAAGGTTCTCACAAATTTGTGAATATGATAATGAAGCTAGATTTAACAGATGCACAAAGAGCTGAAGTTGTCTCTATTCTCAA
Organism: Sulfurimonas sp.; assembly: GCF_028694895.1. GTDB lineage: Bacteria > Campylobacterota > Campylobacteria > Campylobacterales > Sulfurimonadaceae > Sulfurimonas. The sequence continues at coordinate 26,988 of NZ_JAQVKA010000002.1, forward strand.
AGAGAGCAGAAAAAACATGCCAAACCCTAGCAATGCATTTACAGATACATCTTTTGATAAACAAGCATTTACAAAGTTAGCAAAAGAGCAAAGAGAAGCTAGAATTGAACGTAAAGCAGATATGATTGAGAAGATTTATAAAGTTTTAAACCCTTCTCAAAAGAAAGATTTAAAGACAATGTTTGAGATGAGTTCGATTATGAAAAAACAGATAGGTAAAGGTATGAATTGTAATGATAAAAGTTGCAATGGTAGAGGATGATAGTGATTTAGCTGACGTTTTAACTCAGTATCTCTCAAAGTTCAATATCTCGGTTAAGAACTTTCAAGACCCATTTTTGGCACTAAGTGCAATTGCCCTAGAAGAGTTTGATCTTATAATTTTAGATCTTACTCTTCCAGGCATGGATGGGTTAGAAGTGTGCAAAGAGTTGCTTAAAAAGTATGATATACCCATCATAATATCTAGTGCAAGAAGTGATATTACAGATAAAGTTATAGCGCTTGAACTTGGTGCTGATGACTACCTCCCAAAACCCTACGATCCAAGAGAACTTGAAGTTAGGATAAAAACTATACTAAGACGCTTAAACAAATCAATACCAAAAGACATAGAAGAAAGAGAAGAGATATTTAGTCTGGATGAAGAAAAACAAGAGATAAAGAAAAATGGTAAGTTCATAAAATTCACCCCAGCAGAGTTTGCCATCATGTCTTTAATGTGCAAAAGAAAAGGTTTTGTAGTTTCAAGATATGATATTTTAGAGAGTTGTAATCTTTTTAGTAGCGATGAAGATAGTGGAAGCATAGCAGTAATAGTAAATAGAATAAGAAATAAAATAGAAGATAATCCTAAAAACTCACAACACTTCTTAACCATCAGAGGCATTGGATATAAGTTAGTAGAATGAATAAGAACTCAATAACTTTCTCAATAACCATAACATTTGTTATATCTATGCTTTTAATTTTCGTTAGCTTTAGCATATTTTATAAAGTTAGCCAAAAAAGAGAAGAGGTTTTTAATCTAAATAGAGAGATGCAAGCTGTACATATATTTCTAAAAGAGTTAAGACATAATGGCATAACAGAAGAACTCAAAGAAGATTTAGCTCTTATAAACTACTCGATTTTAAGTGAAAATGAGCAAAAAAAGATACTTGAGAATCCAAACTTAAAATATAAAAAATCACACCCTAGAGTTAATAAAAATGCACATGTAAAACGACTAATACTTCATAATAAAGAGTATGTTTACATAGAGACTAAAAGAGGCAATACTCTTTTAGCCTCTAACAATCAAGTTCAAAGTTATAGCGAAATTATTATAGCTATTTTTATATTTATATTTTTTGTATTTGTTTTTCTATACTTCATAACATTAAAAAAGTTAAAACCGTTAAAAAGCCTAAAAGAGAAGGTTAAAAACTTTGCAGATGAGGAGTTTGATATCTCATGTGCTAGTGATAAAAAAGATGAAATATCGCTTCTCGCAAATGAGTTTGACAAATCAGCTAAAAAGCTAAAAAAACTAAAAGATTCTAGAAATATTTTTATTAGAAATATTATGCATGAACTAAAAACACCAATCACAAAAGGAAAATTTTTAACTGAACTCCCATTTAGCGCACAGAACAACACTAAGATGCAAAAAGTTTTTTATAGACTTGAATCACTTATAAATGAGTTTGCTTCTATTGAGGAGTTGATCTCCACTAAAAAAATTCTTCAAACAAAAGAGTATTACTTAGAAGACATCATAGATAATGCTATTGATATTTTGATGTGTGATGAGACAAGTGTAGTCGCGGAATATGAAAATATAACTCTAAAAGTTGACTTTAAACTATTTAGTATAGCTATAAAAAACCTCATTGATAACGCTATCAAATACTCACCTGATAAAAAAGTAACTATAAAAACAGAAGGTTCAAAGGTAATCTTTCAAAATAGAGGAAAAGCTCTAGCGCATGAGCTAGAGAGATACTACGAGCCATTTTTTAGCTCAGATACCACAGAGTCAAACCAAAGTTTTGGACTTGGTCTCTACATTGTACAAAACATACTTCAAGCAAGTGGATACAAACTAGAATATGAGTACAAAGATGAATTAAATATTTTTAGCTTGCAATAAATAGTTAATTATCTTTAATTTTTTGTTACTTCATCACTTTTCTAGCGTTTAGTGGCTGAGTTGGTCTGTTGTTCTCATGTCCAAAAACATCAAAAAACTCTTTTACCTGCTCTTTTGATATAGTTGCGTACTCTTTTAGTACAAACCATCTAACACCTTCACTACAAGGCGGTGTTGTAAGTGAGCCATTAAATCTAAAGTATGATTTGTCTTTTGGAAGCATATCATTCATCGTGCTTGATGGAAGTCCACATGTTACTTTATCGCCAGCAACATGAGGCATTTTATCCCAAATCTTGCCAAGAATTTTATTCTCTTTCCCTTCTTCAAACATAAGTGCAACAACTGCTAACTCTGCATCTTTTGAAGCATGCACAAGGTGTAGTTCAAGAGGAAAACTTTTACCTTCAATCATATTTTCACTAGGTGTATGAAAATGAAACTGCACAAGATTAAAGACAATCCCATCTATTTTTATACTGCTGCCTTCTTTAACGTTAACTTGAATTGTATGTCCATTATTTACAACCTCAGTCGCATTAGTTTTATAGTTAAACTCTATATTTTCAAGCCCATTTGTAGCTACAACACCATCTTTTGAGATGTTGATTGGCGATTGAGAACGTCCATCTTTACATGCACTATAATCAGGAGACAACTCTCCCCAGTTTTGTGGAGCCTCGTGTCCAGTATATCCCCAATGAGTCTCACTCCCTGCAAATACAGAGCCCCCTAATAACATTGTCACTACACAGCTCGATAAAATCTTGCTTAATTTCATATATAAACCTTTGTTATAAATTTTGTCACAAATTGTACCTTATAAATTTTAAAGCTAGTTTTGTCTATTAGTAAAGTTAAAAAATTGATAAAATAATAATATTTAGATTAAAATAGCGCATGAATAATAAAGTATATGACCTCATTGTAATTGGTAGCGGAGCTGCTGGAATAATGGCTGCAATTACTGCTGCAAGAGATGAAAAAAGTGTTCTTTTGCTAGAGAAACTACCACAAATTGCTGCAAAGTTAAAAGCAACTGGTGGCGGAAGATGTAACCTTACAAACACGCTTGAGAATAAAGAGTTTATGCAAAGGTTTGGAAAAAATGGGCGTTTTATGCAAGATACACTCAACCTATTTGATAACAAATCACTCGTAGATTTTTTTAAAGAGATTGGTGTGGATACTCACGCACCTGATGGATTTAGGGTTTTTCCAACATCACACTCCTCTTCTACTATCATCGAGGCACTTCTTGGTGAGATGCAAAGGATTGGCGTAGAGATATTAAAATCCCAGAGAGTTCAGACACTACTACATAAAGATGGCAAAATAGTTGGAGCGATAACAGAGTCCCAAACATTTTATGCAAAAAACATCATAGTAGCAACAGGCGGACTTGGATATCCAACACTTGGAGCCGAGGGCGATGGGCATGAGATGGCAAAAGATGCAGGACATAAAGTTACAGATCTTCATCCTGCCATGATGCCACTAAAAGCAAAAGAGAGTTGGGTGGAGAATTGCCGCGCTGATACAATTGCAAAAGTTGAACTTAGAGTTGATATTAAAAAACATGTAAAAATAAAAGCTTTTGGAGATTTGATTTTTACAAAAAATGGTATCAGAGGTCCTGTTGTGCTTGACGCTGCAAGGGATTTAACTCCACTTCTTGATAAGTATGGAGAGGTGCCAATCTTACTCAACCTTACAAAAGGGATGAATGAGGAGCAACTCACAAAACACTTAAGAGACGAAGTAGCAAAAAATCAGAGTGCAACTATCTTAGAGCTCCTTGGCACCCTACTCCCAACTCCTCTCTTGGGCGAGTTATGTAATCTCGCTGGCATTGAGCCAAACCTAACATATGGCAAAATCTCAGGCGAGAGTAGAGCAAAACTCATCAAACTTCTTGCATGGACACCACTTACTATAACAGGCCATGATGGCTTTAAAATGGCGATGATTACACGAGGTGGGATTGATTTAAAAGAGATAGAGCCAAAAACTATGCAAAGCAGAGTTATAGAAGGACTTTACTTTTGTGGAGAGATTATGAACCTTGATGGCCCATGTGGCGGTTATAATCTACAATGGAGCTTTTCAAGCGGTTACTTAGCAGGAAAACTCAAAAAAAATATCTGATAGAAGCAAAACCATAAGCTTTAGTTTTTGCAATCATCTCGACCTGTTCGTTTGTGAGTATCCCGCCAAGAGCAAAAACTTTTATCTTATACTTGTAAAGAAGCTCCTCCAAGTCATCAACACCTTTTGGCTCTCCTTTATGTGGAGAGGCAAAAATCGGGCTATATGTCACAGCATCAGCGCCAAGTTTCTGTGCTTGAAGTACTTCATCATGAGTGTGCGCACTTATCATCACTTCAAGGTTTTTGCTCTTTGCATTTTGTATCTCTAAGAACTGTTTTGATGTAAGATGAACACCATCTGCTCCAAGAGCCTTAGCTAGGGAAATATCTTGGTGAATAAAGGATTTGATACCACCAATCTCTTTACATGTAAGAGTGAAGATAGAAGCTAAATCTTTATAATTTGTAGCTGTTTTATCACGAAAAAGTGCATACTCTGGCTTGTGTTTTTTTAGTTGTTCATATAATGTTTTAGAAAAAATATCACTATCTTGCGTATAAAATTCTCTTGATGTTATAAGGTATTTTTGCATTTTTGCTACTTTAGTATAAATTTACTGTTTTTTAAAAAAAGTTCATATCTGAGAATTATACCTCGTAGCAATTAATAGAGCTTTTAGTGACGCCAATATGACATTTTTCATTAGATACTTTTAACTTCATATCCTATAAACTATCAAACTTTCTATAAGCGACAGGAGAAAATTATGGTTGAAAATATATTAAAAAGAGATGGCACAAATAAAGAGTTTTTACCTTTCAAAATTGAAGATGCAATTAAAAAAGCGTTTAAATCTCAAAATGTTATCTATGATAGTTCAATCTTTTTTAATGTCCTTGATGAGCTTAAAACTAGAAGAGTTGTTGCTGTTGAAGACATTCAAGACTTAATAGAAAAAGAGCTTTACAAATCAAGATATTTTGATGTAATGCGCTCTTTTATGATCTATCGTCACACTCACAAGATGCAAAGAGATAGCCTTCTTAACGAAGACACAACATATATAAATTCTACTCAAACTATTGAAGAGTATATCCTTGGAACTGACTGGCGTATTAAAGCTAACTCAAACACAGGTTATTCAAACGCTGGGCTTGTAAACAACACAGCAGGTAAAGTAATAGCAAACTACTGGCTTGATAAAATCTACTCAAAAGAGGAAGGCTATGCTCACCGTAATGGCGACTATCACATCCATGATTTGGACTGTTTAACAGGATATTGTGCTGGTTGGTCTCTGCGTGTTTTACTTGATGAGGGATTTAACGGAGTAAGAGGTAGAGTTGAGAGTGATGCTCCAAGACACTTCAGAGAAGCACTAGGTCAGATGGCTAACTTCTTAGGGATACTTCAAAGCGAATGGGCTGGAGCACAAGCATTTAGCTCATTTGACACATATTTGGCGCCTTATGTATTTAAAGATAAACTCCCATATAATGAAGTAAAAAAGGCTATTAGAAGCTTTATTTATAACCTAAATGTACCAGCGCGTTGGGGTCAATCTCCTTTTACGAACATTACTATTGACTGGACTGTACCTGAAGACTTAAAAGATCAGATACCAACATCTAAGCAAGTACACCTCTTTAAAAACTTACTTGATAAAGAACTACAAGAGATGGCTCAACAAAGAGGATGTAACTCTATTAGTGAGATGACATATAAGCATTTCCAACCAGAGATGAATCAGATAAACAAAGCTTACTACGAGATTATGACTGAGGGTGATTTAACTGGTCAACCATTTACATTTCCAATCCCAACTGTAAATATAACAGAAGATTTTGACTGGTATGGAGAAAACACAGATATACTTTTTGAAAATACTGCAAAAATTGGTTCATCATATTTTCAAAACTTCATTGGCTCTCAATATAAGCGTGATGCATCTGGAAATCTAGTTCCAAATGAAGAGGCTTATAAACCAGGACATGTAAGAAGTATGTGTTGTCGTCTGCAACTAGACTTGCGCGAACTACTCAAGCGTGGCGGTGGTCTTTTTGGAAGTGCTGAGATGACTGGAAGTATCGGAGTTGTAACTATAAACATGGCAAGACTTGGCTTTTTATATAAGGGAAGCAAAGAAGCTCTTTATACTCGTCTTGATCAACTAATGGAACATGCAAAAGTTACTCTAGAGAAAAAGAGAGTATTTATCCAAGAGATGTACGATAGAGGGCTTTACCCATATACTAAGCGTTATCTGCCAGGGTTTAGAAATCACTTCTCAACTATCGGTGTTAATGGTATAAATGAGATGATTAGAAACTTTACAAGTGATGCTTATGATATCAGTGATAAAAGAGGCGAAGAGTTTGCTATTGAAATCTTAGAGTATATCAGAGGTAGAATGGTTGAGTTTCAAGAAGCAACTGGAAACCTCTACAACCTTGAAGCAACGCCTGCTGAGGGAACTACTTATAGATTTGCTAAAGAAGATAAGAAACGTTATGGCGATTCTATACTTCAAGCTGGAATGGGTGAGAATATCTACTATACAAACTCATCTCAAATACCAGTTGATTTAACAAATGACCCATTTGAAGCGTTAACGCTTCAAGATGATCTGCAGTGTAAATACACTGGCGGTACAGTTCTACATCTTTATATGCAAGAGAAAATCAGCTCAACTGAAGCGTGTAGAAAATTAGTTAAAAATGTAATAACGAACTTTAGACTTCCTTACATTACGGTAACTCCACTCTTCTCAGTATGTCCAAAGCATGGATATATTGCAGGTGAGCATGAGTATTGTCCAAAGTGTGATGAAGAATTACTTAGCGATGCTACAATCGCATCTTAAAAAAGGAGGCACAAGTATGAGTAAGAATGAAGCTTTAGCTATGTTAAATGACAAGAGACAAAAGTGTACAGTTTACACAAGAGTAATGGGTTATCACAGACCTGTTGAGAGTTTTAATGTAGGAAAAACTGGTGAGCACAAACAGAGAAAACAATTCACTGAGTGCTAATGTAATATATGACTTAACGTCATTCACCCACTTAGATTACCAAGACCACCTATCTTGTATAGTGTGGTTTAGTGGGTGCAATATGAGATGTGATTACTGCTACAACAAAGATATAGTTTTTGCCAAAGATGGCAAGTTCAGCTACAGAGACATCCTTGATTTTTTAAAAACTAGAGTAAATCTACTAGAAGCAGTTGTTTTATCTGGTGGCGAAGCAAGCTCGCATGAACTTGTGCCATTTTGCCTCAAGATAAAAGAACTCGGATTTAAAATCAAACTAGATACCAACGGAACAAACTTTGCAAATGTAAAAGAGTTAATTGAACTTAATCTCCTAGATTATATTGCACTTGATTATAAAGCCCCAAAGGCAAAATTCACTCAAATAACGCACTCAAATAAATTTGATGAATTTAGTAAAACCCTTGATTTTTTGATAAAGCAAAATTTTGATTTTGAAGCTAGAACTACGCTTCATAGTGATTTGCTGGATTATAATGATATAAATGAGATTATGAGTGATTTAACAGAGCGTGGATATGCAAAAGAGTACTATATTCAAGAATTTGTAGAAACAGATTCAAATATTGGAGATTTAAAAAGCCCAAAAAATGCATTTAACAAAGCATTTCTCAAAAGTGACCTTAAAATTATTTTTAGATGACATATATCAATAGAATTTATTTTAATTATTTGATAGAATACACCTATGGAAAATAAACTCAATAAAAGAGAGCGATATAAAGCTCAATTAAAACCAATAGATTATTACAAAGATTTTGAAGATATTGACTTTGAGAGTCTAAATGAAGCAGATAGATTTTATCTTCAAGATTTTGGAATATTCAATACTAATTTTCTTGAAGATGAGTTTACCATTCGCATCCGAATTCCTGGTGGAAAAATCAGTGCTTCGAACTTTAAAAAGATAGCAGATATTGTTGATGAGTATGATTTAACAATCATCTTAACTGCAAGAGGCGGGATTCAGCTTCATGATGTTGAGGCCGAGAATGTTTTAGAGATACACAAACGCATAAACGCTCTTGGCGTATCTACGTGGCAAAGCTTTGGTGATAACGTTAGAAACATCATTACAGATGCCTATGATGGGTGTGGAGAGTTCTCTGTAATAGAAACTTATCCTCTAGTTATGGCGATGCATGATTATATTATAGAAAATCCTCGCTATGTTGGAATGTTGCCTAGGCGTATCTCTGTTGGAATATCTGGCAATCGCTCAAACGTGAGCTCGTTTTTTGCAAATGATCTATATTTTGCACTTGCAAAAAAAGATGGCGTTTTTGGATTTAATGTATATATGGGTGGTAAAAATACGGATGTAGCTCAAAATGCTGATATATTTTTAGTAGAGAGTGAAGTTTTTAATTTTTTCAAAGCATTTATAGAAACATTTTACATACATGGATCTCGCTTTTCAAGAGCAAAAACACGAATCTTTCATATGATAGAAGAGATAGGAATTGATGCGATTAAATCTCTAATCATACACGAATATAAAAGTAATTTCCAAAGTCAAGGTGAGACAATCTTTGAAAAGACAAAGTTTACAGAGTTTCATAAACTAAAGAATGGCAAGTATGGATTTTGTTATCAAACAGATTTTTCAAGACTAAAGAGCGATGAGATTAAAAACATAGCTTCATACGCTACAGAGAACTCTTTGGAAATTCGTCTTGGGATGGATCAAAATATCTATCTAATTGGTTTAGATGAACCATCAACTACATTAAAATCACAAGCATTAAGTAGTACAATCGTTGCATGCGCTGGAAACCTTTGCCCTTACGCTGTTTGGAGCATTAAAGATGAGACTTCATACCTTCCATTAGAGAAAATAAATGAGCATAGTATTCAAGTTGGCTTCTCTGGTTGTGCTAAGGGATGTGGAAGACATAAGCATACAGATATTGGGTTAATAGGCCTAAAAACAAACAACTTTGGAGATACTGATGGCGGAGCTAGAATTTTTATAGGGGCAAGTCACTCAGATGGTGCTTCTGCTGGAAGACAACTCTTCTCAATGGTACCTTTTATACATTTAGATAGTGTTGTCTCTTTGGCGATTAAGTTCTTTGAACTTAGCTCATATAGTGATTTTGAAGAGTTTGCTACAAAGATATTTAACAACTACTCTGAGGAGTTTGTATCTTTATGGTTTTTAGCAAATTTAGAGACAGACAAATCTATAAAACTTCTAAGAATGGACTCTGCAACAACATTTGAGTATGAAGTAAAGTTACTAAAAAAAGAGTTTAGTGAACTTGATTTTTGGGAACATGTAGGTGAAAACTTCCATGATGCTATCAGCTACCTATCCAAAAAATTGTGGACCATTGAGGGTGAAGATCCTAGGTATACACCAAAGATAGATAGAGTTAACTTTCGTTAAGTAAAAGCTGATACCCAAAACCTTTTATATTTTTTATAAGAAGTTTTGAGGTTTTTTCTCTAAAGCGTTTGATGAAAGTTCTAAGCCTCTCATCACTCGCATCAGCACCCCAAAGAGCCTCTTTGATAGACATATCATCGACCGTTCTGTTTTTAGAGTCTAGCAAAAGAGATAAAAACTTTATATCGTTTTTTGCTAGAGCAATATACTTCTCATTTTTATAAAGAGAGTTTGTGTTTTTATTAAAGACATAACAATCACTCAGCTTTACTATCTTATTTTCTATCTTTGAAGTTATACTGCTTATATATTCTAGTAGTTCTTCCGCGTCAAAAGGCTTTAAGAAGTATTTTGTCACTCCAACATCTATAGCACCAAAGAGCTTCTCTTTTTCACTAAAAGCGCTTAGTATAATGATAGGAATATTTGGATTGATTCTCTTTAGCTCTTTTGCCATCTTTAGCCCATCAAGATGAGGCATCATGATATCAGTGATGACAATATCTGGTCTTATTTTTTTAAAAAGCTCTATCCCCTCTAGACCATCTTTTGCAATTGTAAAGCTATGAAAATTATCTCCAATCGCCTCTTTTAGCAGACGTGCTAGATTTTCTTCATCTTCAACAAGAACTATTTTTAAATCTTTGAGTGCTCTATTTTTCATGTTCATCCAATGGAATTTTTATACTAAATATTGTAGTCTTTTTTTTGCTTATAGCGTCAAGCGAACCACCAAGGCCCTGCTCACAAATCATCCTTGACATAAACAGTCCTAGCCCTGTTCCACGGCTTTTATGCTTTGTTGTAAAGTATGGTTCAAAGATTTTTTCTATATTTTCTTTTATTATTCCGCCTGCATTGTCCTCAAACTCTATAAGAGCAAAATCGCTCTTTTTTTTTATGCGTATTGAAATCTCTCTAAGAAGAATACTATTATGTATAAAAGCATCTTTAGAGTTGTTTATAAGATTAACTATAACCTGCGTTAACTCATTTGAAATACCAAGTACTTCTATATCTATAAGCTCTTTTTTAACACCTATCATCTGCTCATTTAGCATATTCTCCAAAAGCGAAACTGCCTCTTCAATACTATCTTTAATGTTGAAATAGTGTCTCTCTTTATCTGGAGAGAAGAAGTTTGTAAAATCATCAATAGTTTGAGACATGTTTTTTATAATATGTTTGCTCTCATTATAAAACTTTGAAGCGTCATCTTGATTTTGATTTTGCATAGCTTTTTTAATGTTAAACATTGCTAGACTAAGCTCTGTTAGAGGTTGCCTCCACTGATGAGCAATGTTTGCTAGCATCTGTCCTAAGCTTGCATGGCGAGATTGCCAAAACATAACACGTTGCTTCTCTTCGTTTTTTGCTATCTCATCACGCACACGAACTTCGAGTGTTTTATTTAACTCTTTTAACTCTTTAGTCTGCTCAGCTACTCTCTTCTCAAGACTTCTGTTTAGCTCTTCATACTCTGCTTCTTTTTTAAGAAGCTCCTCTTTTAGTAGAACCTCTTTAGTTACATCATAACGGATAGCTACATACTCTAGTATATTTTTATCTTCATCAAGAATAGGTATGATTGTGGTGTTTACATAAAAAGTAGAGCCATCTTTTGCTAGATTTTTGACCGTACCTTTATATACATGTTTTTGCGATATGCTCTGCCAAAGAAGTCTAAATTTCTCACTTGGCACATCTGGATGGCGCACTATGTTGTGGTTTTTACCTAGAAGTTCTTCTTTTGTATATCCGCTAATCTTGCAAAATTCACTATTTACAAAAGTAATGATGCCATTAACGTCAGTTTTAGAGATGATATTGCTATTTTCAATAGCCTCTTTATACTGTTTTAACATATCGTTACTTTAACTCGCTCCATTTATCACCAATCTTCATGCTGGCTTTTAGTGGAATATTTAATGGCATAATATTTTGCATTACCTCTTTAAACTTCTCACCTAGAACTTCTGCTTCAGAAGCATCTACCTCAAATATAAGTTCATCATGAATCTGCAATAACATCTTGGCGTTTAGTTTCTCATCTTCGATTAGTTTATGAATCTTATTCATGCTTAGTTTTATAAGATCACTAGCACTTCCTTGAAATATGCTATTTACAGACTCTCTCTCATAAGCTGCCTTAAACATTGGTGCAGCATTTTCATAGTCAAAGTATCTACGTCTTTTTAGAAGTGTCTCAACATATCCTTTCTCTTTTGAAAAATCTACAATAGAGCGAAAGTATGACTTCACGCTTGGAAAACTGCTAAAGTATCTCTCAATGATTCCCTTAGCCTCTGCTGTGGTTATTTTTAGAGTCTCAGAGAGCTTTTTTTGTCCCATCCCATACAAAAGCCCAAAGTTAACTGTTTTAGCCACATTTCTCTTCATTGGAGCCTCTTCTTCGCCAAAAAGAGCAATCGCTGTTTGCATATGGATATCTTTATCTTGCATAAATGCATCAACAAGAACTTTATCTCGTGTAAAGTGTGCTAGAAGCCTAAGTTCAATTTGTGAGTAGTCTATACCTATGAGTTTTTTACCCTTTGGCGCGACAAAAGCTTCTCTTATTTTTGTGCCAAGAGCTGTTCTTGTAGGTATATTTTGAAGATTTGGATTTTTAGAGCTGAGTCTTCCCGTTGTAGTTCCAGTCTGAACAAAAGAGGTATGAATACGGCTCTCTTTATCCTGTTTGCTGAGCTTTAAGAGTGGTTCTATATATGTTGAGTATAGTTTATAAACCTCTCTGTACTCCAAAAGATATGGGATGATTTCATGCTCATCAATGAGAGAGTTTAAAACCTTCTCATCAGTTGAATATCCAGTTTTTGTCTTTTTTGAAGTAGGAAGTCCTAGTTTTTCAAAAAGCACGCCACCTAATTGTTGTGTTGAGTTTATATTAAACTCCATCGAAGCCAAATCATAGATTTTTTTAGTAAGTTCTTCTAGAGACTCTTTTGCTTCTTGTAAAAACTGTTCTAAAAATGAGCTATTTAACTCTATACCGTAAGTCTCCATCTTAAGAAGTGTTTTTATAAACGGAAACTCAACTTCTTTTGCCTCTTGTATAAGGTGCTCCGCTCCTTGCTGCTTTAACATCTCTAAAAAAAGATAGTAAAGTCTTAAGGTTATGTAAGCATCTTCTGCCGCATACTCACATGCATCTTCTAGTGCAACGCTAGCAAATGTCTCGCCTTTTTTTACACTATCTTTAAATGTAATCATCTTATGCTCTAGCAGTTTTTCTGAGAGTTTATCAAGAGAGAGTGCACTCTCAGGATTTATTAGCCAAGCCAAAATCATAGAATCAGCAAATATATCAAGGTCGTTTTCACCCAAGAATCTTATGACAAAGTGGAGATCAAACTTTATATTATGCCCTACAACACGGGAGTTAAAGATTTTTTTAATAGCAATTTTTGCATCTTCTTTTGAGACTTGCTCGCCTACTCCAAGATAAAAGTGTGCGATAGGAACATAATACGCCTCATCTTCATTAAAACAAAAACTAAAGCCTACAAGCGAATCATTTTCATAATCAAGGCCCGTTGTCTCCGTATCAAAAGCTACTATCGTATCTTCTTTTAATGCGGATAAAATTCTATGTAACTCTTGTGCATCATCAAGGAGCGTTGCTTTAAAGTTTACCTTTTTGTTATTTTGAACTTCTACTTCAACTTTTTTTAGAGCTTCTTCGTGAGTTTCTTGTGTAACCATACTCTTAGCAGCAAGAGATCTCAAAATACTGTTTTGTTCATACTTCACAAGCTCATCATAGATATTTAAAAATGGATTTTCTATATCCATCCTATACTCTTCAAAATCAAAATTATCAAAAACACTGTGACTAAGTGTTACAAGCTTTTTAGACATATAAGCTTGCTCTTTAGACTCTAAGAGTTTTTTTTGGATTCCAAGTGGTTTAATATCCTCTATATTTGCATAAATATTATCTAGAGATTGATACTCAACTAAGAGTTTCTCCGCTCCAACTTTTCCTATCCCTTTTACACCAGGGATATTATCTGCTGAATCCCCTAATATGGATTGATAGTCAATAAACTGTTTTGGAGATATTCCATATTTTTTTAAACAGCCATCCTCATCCATAATCTGTTTTTTTATAGCATCAACCAAAACAACGCTACCATCATCGATAAGTTGAAAAAGATCTTTATCATGCGATACAACTCTAACGTTGTAACTCATCTCTTTTGCAAAGCGTACAACTGTTGCTATAACATCATCAGCCTCATAACCATCATAGCCCAGAGTTTTATATCCCATCTTATCAATCCACTCAATTGCAATTGGAAGTTGCATAGTTAGCTCTTGTGGCGGTGGTTGTCTATTTGCTTTATAGTTTGGATCTATCTCTTTTCTAAAACTATCTCCCTTTGTATCTATAGCAAATACAATATAATCACTATCGTGCTGTTTTTGAAGAGTTGAGATAAAGTTAGTAAAGCCAGTTAAAAGGCCTGTAGGAAAGCCTTGAGAGTTTTTTAGATGTTGTGGTAGAGCGTAAAAACTGCGGAAAAAAAAGCCAAATGTATCGATGACAGTTACTGTTTTTTTCATTTCAAAATGATTGAGTCATACTATCTATAGACTCTTCCAATAGTTTAACTTTATACCCTGCATCAAGAGCTTTTTTAAGTCCAAAATTTATGGCCATCTCTGAGAAAGGTTTATTGATAGGGATGATTGTTTTTACAATATTTAGAGCTGTTGCAAACTCTCTTATCTCATCTGGCGCACTTGAAGGAGTATCTGAGTATTTTATCATCTCAATGAATTCATTATCAAATCCCCAGTGCTTAAATACAAGTGCGGTAACTTCTCCACAACTTGCATTAACATAGGCCTTCTCAACTACTGCTAAGTTATTTGAGTCCTCTATTTCATTTGCAAATCTTATCGCTTCATCATTTTGAATAACTTCACTAGCGATTAGTATCTTTCCAGTTTCTTGCAAAAATGCTGCTAAATAGAGCTTTTCAGCCTTTTGTTTATCAATTTTTTTATACCAATTAAGCATCAAAGCAGCTTGTAGTGATGAAATATGAGCAAACTCATCTGATGTTACTCGGTATGGTTGCATATCTACATTTAATAGCTTTCTTATTGAGTTTCCTATAGCAATCGAGCGAGTCATACTCATTCCAAAAAGACTTACTGCCTGAGAAGCATTTTTTATTTCACTACCAAATCCATAAAGAGGAGAGTTTGCAATCTTTAAAATATTTGCAATAATCATAGGGTCATTCTCTATAGCACTTGCCATATCTTTTAAAGTGGAGCTTTCCTCAGCGTATATCTTATTTATTTTTAGAATTGTAGATGAGAGTGGGGGTAGTGCTTTAATATTATCTATAATAGAGCTTTTCAAATTTGCACCTTTTTTAAAATTATTATAGCAAGTTATATATTAAAATTATTTGCTGTGGCACTCACTTAATGTCTTTTCAGCCCTTGTGAAATAATCATAACCATTATAAATTGTATATACTCCATACAAAACCACTGCAAATGATGAAAGGCTCACCATCATGTTTCTAAAGCTTGTTGCACGTGAGAGAGATGCCAAGAAACCGAGTCCAAACATAGCTGGAATTGTACTAAGTCCAAATATCATCATCACAAAAGCTCCATAAAGAGGACTAGCAGTACTAGCTGCTGTAATAGCAAAGAAGTATACAAATCCACATGGCATAAGACCATTTAACATTCCAAGAGTGAAGAAACTAAAGTTTGATTTTGAATTTAATACTTTTCTAAATATATCTTTATATGCAGATGAAGATGAAAATGAGTGCTCTATAAGTGTTAAAAATTTTATTTTACCCATTAAAGAGAGACCAGCTAAAACCATAGCAACCCCAGCAACTACAAGAAGCACTCCATTTGCACTATTGCTAAAAATAACAACACCACCGAGTGTTCCAAAGATAGCACCAAGAGTTGAGTATGTAAAGACTCTCCCCAAAGAGTAAAGAAGATGGGCAGTACTTTGTGAAACCTTTGAGCTACTTGGTTCGATTTTTATAGATGAGTAAGCTAAGACTATACCTCCACACATTCCTATACAGTGTCCAAAAGAACCTAAAAAGGCTATGGTCATGATAGTTATTATGTTTACTGTTTCCAAATCTAGTTCTCTTTATTTAAAAGTTTTTTCCTAATTAGCGGATTGCGCAGAGTCTCTCCTCTTAGCATTCTAAGGCGCATTATATCAAAAGTTACAAGCCCATTAGAACTATGCTCATAAGCTCCAAAACCATATCCCATGGGGGTATCGTCTGTTAATGAATAAAAAGCATCTTTAGCATCTATCCATCTCTTTGTATCTCTACTCATTACCCAGATTTTAATGCTATTTTCAAGGTTTTTATCTTCTAACCATCTTATAAATCCACCATGATCATGAAAAAACCAGCTTTTACCATCTTTAGCGATTATCTGAGAAGCATCTCTTAAATCATCTATAACCATTCCACAATCACTATCTTGATAGATTCCAGCACTCATCTCAAGAGGAATTTGTGCAAAGTTACCCTCTTGAACAACAATCATTTTTTTACTAGAGGCTAAAAATATAAAAATTAAAACAAGCGTACCAACAAAAAGAGCAAGAAAAAGAAACGGTAAAGTTTTTTTCATTTTTTAAACCTTTATCAGCTTTGATAAATCATATTTTATATATATATTCTATTTGATTTATCAAATAGAATGCATTAAACATTAATATTACGCTTCTTTTAAAACAAACATCATATTTTACATAAGTAAGCGTTACATTAGTATTAGGTATCTCTTCGTTTCTTTCCTTTGGCAACATCATCATGAATCAAAAAAAGAGCTAAATCATCTTTTAACTCATCACTTAACTTATCCCATATCTTTTTTTTGCGTTCATATCTTTTTGGATTCTCTTTTATACTTTTACTCAAATCTCGTATAAGATAGTGGTAACGAACTATGCTCTTGGTATATGAGCCTACAAAGTACCAATTTTTAATAATCTGGTAGCTTCTCTCTTCATGATCTGTAAAACTATATTCATTAAATTTTATATCTTCTTCATCTTTTTTAAAAGCTGCATATGGTTTTCCTATGTCATGTAGTAATGCTGCAGTAAAAAACCTAAACTCTCTGGCTTTAATAACATTATATACAACACGAAGAGTGTGAACTAAAACTCCGTGTTGATGCCATTTATTTTGTGTAAAAAGAAGAGATTTCCAAAAAGCTTTTGATATCAGATTGTTTTTTACTCTACTCATATGCTCTCTTTTGCCATTGGATGACAAACCTCCAATGTCTCTTTTAAATCTTGTTTTTGTATATGCGTATATATTTGCGTACTTAGAAGTGAAGAGTGTCCTAGTAACTCTTGAACAACTCTTAAATCTGCTCCACCAGCAATTAACGCTGTAGCGTATGAATGCCTAAGAACATGAGGAGAGACTCCTAGTATTTTTGAGTTATCTTATATGCAGATATTCTACTAAGCCTATCGCCCTTGTAGTTCTGCCAAACATACTCTTTTGTTTTATCGAGTTCATTAAGATAAGCGTCAACAGCTACTTTAGCGATAGAAGCGATTGGAACGATACGCTCTTTCTCGCCCTTTGCATGTCTTATATAAAGCCACTCACCCTCAATATCTTCTTTGCTTAATGCTAGACATTCACTAATCCTTGCTCCTGTTGCATATAAAAAAATTATTATAGCATAGTCTCTAAGGCCTATAATTGTGCTTCTATCAATCAAAGATAGAGCATTTTGTATCTCTTGATATGAAAGAAACTTTGGAAGCAGTTTTGAGATTTTAGAAAATTTTAGTTTTTTCTTCTCATCTACAAATTGATTTTTATAACAAAAATCAAAAAAAGCGTTTACTGAGGATAGTTTTCTATTGAGAGTTCTTTTGTTTTTGTATTGGCTTAAAAGATTAAAAAGGGTTTTTGAATCTAATGAAATCAGCGGCTTATTTAGAGATAATTCTATCTGTTCTAAATCACTTCTATAAGCATCAACGCTTCTCTTACTAAGAGCTTTTATAACGCTTATATACTCTATAAAAGCCTCTAACTCGTTTGACATCTCTACTCTACTGAAATATACTCATCATGAACAAAAAAGATTTTACCATCTATATAAACATATCCATCTTCAACATCTGCTTCATAGATACTAGATGATGATAAATCTATTGGCATCTCGATAAGATATCCCTCTTTTTCTAAAGCATATAGTTTATTATTGTTTAAAATAAGTCCTAAAAAGTGTGCAAAAGCAAACTTAAGTCTTGCATTTTCTTTTAAGTCAGATGTTAAAGATACGATTTCGCCTTGTTTTGTAGCGATATAGATGTTTTTATCATCAGTTACTACGCTTCTTATATCAAATGGCAATCTAATCTCATCTTGAGATAAAGAGAGTATTTTATTTCCGGTTGCTGCAATGATTTTATTATCTAGTAAATTAAAGAAGATAACATTATTAAAATGCTCTTCAGTGCTTACAATAATCGTTCTTAGTCTCTTTTTTGTCTCTTCATTTATGATTACTATTTTTCCATCTAATGTTGCAAAAATAACAAGTTCATCCCTAAAATAAGGCTTAATTATCTTTGAGTTTACAACTATCGGAGGATTTCCCTGCTCTTTTAAAAGTAGTGCTTTACTCTTTATCGAGTATAGCGCCATTTCATTATCTGAGAAAAGAACAGCTAGAGTATCTTTTTTAACACTAGCTGTAGCAATAGTCTTCTTTAAGTTAAATGTTTCAATATTTTTTTTATCTGCAATACTTTGAAGAGTTAAGTTTCCATCAATGTTTGAGCTTAATATCCATCCATCACTCTCGCCTAAAAGTTTTTCATCCTCAGCAATAAAAACATTAACCACTTTTCCATTAGCAAGGATCTCTCTATCGTCAACTAATGCGGCATTTTGAGAAATACCTTTTATAGTTACATCACTGCTACCAGAGTAATCCCAACTATCAACTACATCTTTAGGTTTAAAAACTTCTTTTGAGCCACATGCGCTAAATAGTAAAGCAACTATTAATGGTATGAAAATAGTATATAAAGTTCTCAAAATATTACTTTATTCCGTAGTGCATAAGTATTGCAACTAATTTTTCTAATGATGACTCTTTTGAAACTTTCTCAAGTGAATTTCTAGCTTCATCAATCTTATTTTCATTTAATAGCATAATCGCTCCTTGAACAAGTGCTAAATCTCTAAAGATTGCATCTTGCTTTGAAGCGTATTCTGCAAGCATAGAGTTGTCTGTCGCCATCTCATACTCAGCCATATCACTAACAATAAGGGCTTTCGTATGTTTTAAACTTTTAAGTTTTTCTATGTCTTTATTTGCAATAGCTTGTGAGAAAATCCAAGCGTCATGAAGATTTGGTGCTAAAGATTTAAGCTCACTTAGTGCTGCTGCATCACTTGGGTTTAATGCAAGTTTTGAAAAAGCAATATTTGCTTCTTTTGTTTTACTTTTTTCATTTGCTTCATAAGCGATATTTGCAGCTACAAGCACAACGATAGCAGCAATAGAAGCTATAATTGCTTTTTTGTATTTTTTAATAAATCTCTCAGTAACAACTGCTTTTTCAAAAAACTTCTCTTCGGAGTTTAACTCCTGTCTTATCATCTCAATATTATCTTTTAAACTCAAAATATTCCTTAGTGTTTCTTTGTATGTATCATAAAGTTTAAAATAGTATCGCATATTTTGTTAAACTTTCATCAAAGAGATAGATTTTTTTTGTTACAATCTTATAAATTAATACTAAGGTAATTAAATGCAAGTAGATGATATGTTATTGAGTAAGTTAGAAAAATTATCTTTTTTAAAAATTGCTGATGATAAAAGGGACGAAATCATATCTCAACTCTCAGAGATTGTAAATTTTGTTGATAATTTAAGTCTCTTAGATACACAAAATGTTGATGAAAAATTTGCGATGAGTGATGATGCTACCCTCTTAAGAGAAGATGTTGCCTTTTGTGATACATCGATAAATGAAAGTATCATTCAACACGCACCTCTTAGCAGAGATAATTTCTTTGTTGTACCAAAGATTATAGAGTAAGTACCTATTTAAAAAGTGTTAAACTTTAAAGCCCAAAATTTAAAAAACAGAGGTGCGTAATCATGAGTCAAGAAACAAACAAACCAATAGATATAAAAAAGTTACTTAAGAGTGTTTTGCATTTTGAATCTTCTGATTTACATCTAGTTCCTGGTAGTGAGCCACAGATTAGGATTGATAAATCTTTAAAACCACTTAATCTTCCTGTTTTAAACGCGAAAGAGATAGAAGAGATGGCTTATGCGCTTATAGTAGATAAGCAAAAAAAGATATTTGAAGATAAAAATGAACTTGACTTCTCATTTGAACTAGAAGAAGTTGGCCGTTTTCGTGCTAACTACTACCGTACTATTGCCGGAATTGCCTGCGCATTTCGTATGATTCCAATAGACGTACCTCCTCTTGAGAAATTTAACAATAACCCTATATTTAAAGAGCTTGTAAAAAAAGAAAAAGGGCTTATTTTAGTAACAGGACCTACTGGTAGCGGTAAATCAACTACACTAGCTTCCATGCTTCATGAGATAAATTTAACTGCTAGCAAGCATATAATAACGATAGAAGACCCAGTTGAGTTTGTTCATACAAACATAAAATCTCTTTTTTCACAAAGAGAAGTAGGTTCAGACACTAGCTCATTTGCAACTGCTCTTAAATATGCTCTAAGACAAGACCCTGATGTTATCCTAGTTGGGGAGATGAGAGATAAAGAGACAATTTCTGCAGCTCTTACTGCGGCTGAGACTGGTCACATCGTTTTTGGAACACTTCATACAAACTCTGCGCCTTCGACAATAAACCGTATCATAGATGTTTTTGATGCAGGAGAGCAATCACAAGTTAGAGCACAACTTGCATCTTCGCTGATATCTGTTATCTCTCAATCGCTTATGCCAAGAGTTGGCGGAGGAATTATCGCTACTCAAGAGGTTCTAATAGCAAATCCAGCTATTCAAAACCTAATCAGAGAAGATAAGGTTCATCAAATCTACTCTCAAATGCAGTTAAATCAAAATGAGACACATATGACTACACAAACAGATCAGCTAATCACTCTTTTGCGTAAAAAAGTTATCTCAAAAGAGACTGCAATAACAGCCTCAAATAGACCAGAAGAGATTATAAAAATTATAAATAACCTCTAATTAACATTTTTGGCACTTTGTGCCAAAGTGTTAATTTTTTCTAAATCTTATCATCTTAAAACGCTCGCCTAAGAAGTTTGGCATTATTAAAATTTTAACTTTTTCTAGTTCTTGTTTGTATATCTTCTCATCTACATTTTCTTTTAAAATTTCTAGTAGTTCTAATATTCCCATATTTACAAGTGCAACCATTTGAGCCTTTAGCTCTACAAATTCTACGCCTGCCTCTTTATAAGCATCTTTTACATGCTCAAATGTCACATCATAAGTTATATCTGACTTAGCAAATAACTCATCTCTTTTTATATTTTCATCAAAAAAAGGAATCACTTCATGTTTTGAGTAAACTCTTATGGAGAAGTCTGGGCGCGCTTGCATCTCTCCATAGTCAAAACTCATAAATTCAAACTTATCACAACTGCTTGCCATGTCCAAAGCAAACTCTTCATATCCACGAGCTATCTCGCCCCTATCTTTATGATACTTTTTAGCTTTACTGCTAACCCACTCATCATCTATATCAAAGATTATCTCGCCATTATCATCAACTCTTGCTATTTTGCCTTTAAAATAGAGCTCACACGCAAATGCGTCAAATATCTCATTTGCAACAAAAAAAGCATTTTTACATTTTAGTTCTTGAAATGATTTATAGTGTGTAAGCTTTATAGCATCACCAAAGCTCTCTTTGAGATAATTTTTTTGAAACTCTTGCATAGCGTCAAATCGCTCTATTATCACAAACTCTAAACTCTTTAAGAGTTTTGGCCGGAGTGTATATATAAACTCAATAATATCTGCTAAAAAGTACCCATGATGTGCACCAATTTCACAAATAACACTATCTTCTTTTAAAAACCCATCATCAACTAATGAGATGATATGTTTTGCAATTGTTCCACCAAAAAATTTACTCGAGCTAACAGATGTATAAAAATCTCCCGCTTTACCAATACTTTTATATGTTGCATAGTAGCCATCATCAGAGTACAGCCACTCGCCCATATACTCACTAAATGTCATTTTTATACATCTCATAAAGTGTTAAAAGTTCAAGTTGTCTATCAAGTTCATAAATATCTATATCGTTTTTTTGAACTTCAAGAGAGTTTCTAAGAAGCTCTACATCGTACTTGGTTTTATAGCCAGCCTCATAAAGTTCTTGTGTCTCTGCTAAAAGTTCTCCATAAAGTTCCGTATTTTCAACACTCAAGATTCTTTTTCTCTCTAAACTTTCTAAGTTTTGCATTACTTGCTCAAACAACGCGTTTATCTCTTTTTTCTTATCTAACTCTTCTATCTTTGATTCAAGATACTCAACTTTTGCACTCTGGATATCATCAAAAGTGCTTATGTTAAGAGGTATAGAAGCTTTGAGACCATAACTTACATAATCTGTTGCTCTAGAACCAGAAACGCTTCCTGCTTGAAATGCAAAGTTTTCAGTTCTATCCCAGTTATATCCACCATAGATACTGACTTTTGGAAGATACTTTGAGATAGTCGTACTTTTAAAGTATCTATTTTTTTCACTCAAACTTTGTGATTGTTTAAAAGAGAGGTTATTTGCCATAAACTCATCTTTTTGTATAATCTCTAAATGAGGTAAGATAGCGCTACCATGATCCAAATCGCTAATAACGCGAAACTTTGATATAAGTCTCTCTTTATTTGTTTCTACATCATAAAGAGCTTGAATAACCACGTTTTTATCTATGATTGCGCTGTTTAAAAAACCAGAATCAAGTTGGCCATTTAAATAACTCTCTTTTTTTTGCGCCAAGTTTATTTCTGCATTTTCTATAAGTAGTTTTTGCTTCTGGATTCTCATCTCACTCTGTTTTATCTGTATCAAAAGAGAGAGCGCATCTTTTATAATTTTTCTCTTTGCAACATCAACTGAATATTGTGAGTACAGCCTTGTCGCCTCAGCATACTTAATCCCAAAGTAGATGCCTCCACTTTGAAAAATCGGCTGATCGATAGTAATGGAGGTTTTTTTCGTAATTGATTCAGTATCATACGCCTCACTAACTCCATAAGAGTAGTTAAGCATAACAGGAGATATCCAAGAGTCGCGTAAAACGTTACTGCTTGCGTCTACCTTATCTGATTCTAATTTATAAAACTCTTTTTTATTCCCCGATATATACTCTTCTAAAGAGTCTTGTTTATCTTGAGCACATAAGTAGTTACTATAAAGAGCTAATAGCGCGATTGAGAGACTTAAAGCCTTCATCCATTTCCTCTTTTGTTATTGTTAAAGCTGGTAGTAGTCTTAGTGTATCTCGTCCAGCCTTTAGAACTATAACACCCTCTTCTCTTGCATTTGAGATAATTTTAGTTAAAGTATCACCATCTTTGACACGCAGACCACACATCATTCCAATACCTACTTTTGATGTAAAAATGCCTTTGTTTGCGTTATAAAATTTTTCTAATTCACTATCAAAATAATCTATACCTCTTTGTAGCTCTTTACTCTCATACATCTCATTTAAAATATCTACAACTTCACATGCAGCAGTTGTGCTCAAATAGTTACCGCCAAATGTAGAGCCATGATCTCCTGCGCTAAAGACATCTTTTAGTGTTGTCATAACAACGCCTATTGGAACACCTCCGCCTAAACCTTTTGCAAGTGTTACAACATCTGGCTCAATGTCATAATAGTTTGATGCTAAAAACTTCCCTGTTCTATAAACTCCAGTTTGAACCTCGTCAATTATAAGCAGAACATTTTTCTCTTTTAAAAATTTTGCTAGTTTTTGAACTGAGTCTCTCTCTAGAGGCTGAACCCCGCCCTCTCCTTGAACAAGTTCTATCATAACAGCGCATGTGTGATCATCAACTAAACTTGCAACATGGTCTATGTTATCCGCATATACAAAACCATCAGGATATGGCCCAAAATAGTTATGCATCTTCTCTTGCCCAGTTGCTTTTACAGTAGTAATAGTTCTTCCGTGAAAAGAGTGTTGAAGTGTTATAACTTTGTAGCGCTTTAGCTCTCCATCTTTTTCACCAAACTTTCTTGCTATCTTTATAGCACCCTCATTTGCCTCTGCTCCGCTGTTTCCAAAGAAGCACATCATGTCATAGCCGCTCGCTTCAACAATCTTTTGAGCCGCAAGTGCTTGTGGTGCTATGTAGTATAGGTTTGAAGTGTGTGTTATCTTTGATATCTGTTTAGTGATAGCATCATTTACTCTTTTGTTTGCATGTCCTACACTACAAACTGCGATACCTGAAGCAAAATCTATATATTTTTTTCCATTGGCATCGGTAAGTCTTGCGTTATCGCCACTTACAAACTCAACATCTGCTCTTGCATAAGTTGGTAAAACATATTTTTTATCTAATTCTTTTATACTATTCATCTTTTGATTTCTACCTTATTTTCTTGAAATATTGCGCTTTTTGTACTTAATGCGTGCTTTGAAGATGTTAGGTTATTTACACCTTTTGTGCCGCTATAAATCAAAACACAATCCGCTCTTAAATCATCATTATGCTTCACTGGTAACTCAACACTTCCATTAATTGAACTAACAGTGACAATCTCGCCCTCACTGAAGCCTAAAGAGCTATGTAGATATACAGACTCTTCGCGATTAAACTGAGTGTTTAAACTATTTTGGCTCTTAGACGTTATAAGATGCATGCCATCTTTTTCGCCTATCTTTGAGTTAAACTCATCAGGAAAGATAAACTCTTTATCTTCTGTATCAAAACCATCCTTATATGGTATCTCTTCTCTTTTATCTACATAAGAGAGTCCATCCATTTTCTTGATAGCAAAACTTTTAAAATACTTCAGATAAAACTCTTCACTCTCTATAGGCAGAGCATACTCTTTACATAGATATGCAGTGAGTTCATACTCACTTATACCTATATCACAAGAAACAACTTTTGACATTATAGAGATTCTATTATGTGAATATGATGTTCTTACATCATCTTTGTATAAAAAGCTCTTCGCTGGAATAACCAAGTCTGCAATTTCGCTCGTCTCATTCTCATAAAGCCCAAAATAGACAACGTTCTCTACTTTACTAATTGACTCTCTAACTCTTATTGAATCGGGCATTTGAGAGAGTGGATTTGAGCCTTGAATAAAAACTGTCTTAAAGAGACTAAAGTCAGTGTTTACCTTTGAGACCTTTTTTGCATCTTTTTTAAATGGAGATGCAATGCCTTCTCTTGAAGAACCAAGATAACTAACTCCGCATCCCTCTTTGCCAAAAAGTCCAAGCATAGTTGCAAAAGCATCAATTGCTCGCATTACATCTACACCATCACTATATTTTTGAATTCCAACACCACACACTATAGCTACTCTCTTGCCCTTTACCTGCCTCAGTAAATCACCCAACTCTCCAAGTGAAACATCAATTTGTTCCAGCGTAGCTTTTATTCTTAGATTTTGAGTTAGTTCGTAATACTCTTCATAACCACTCGCATACTTATCTAAAAACTCCTCATCGCAACCATTTTCTATGTGTAAAAAACGACTAAGTAACATCGCCAAGAAGAGATCAGTATGTGGCTTTAGTTGAATATGTAAATCTGCAGCTTTAGCTATTTTAGTCTTTATAGGGTCTATGACAATTATAGTTTTACCTTTTATAAGCGGTAAAATATGACTAGAAGTTACATGTGGATTTCTACCCCAAAAAATGACTACCTCAGATTTAGCCACTTCATGAATAGGCATATTTTTATTACTGCCTCTACCTTGAATAATTCCTTCTTCGCCAGCTCCATCACATAAATTTCCATCAGTTAAAGTCGCTCCATAAGAGGAGAAAAAATGATCACCAACCTCTTGCATAAGAGCAAAATTACCAGTCCCTCTATAATAAAGAATCTCATCATTTTTAGAGGAGTTTATCATCTCTTTCAACTTTAAAAGTGCTTGATCAATGGTTATCTCAGAGCCCTTGTATCTTGGGACGTGTATAGTTTCGTGCTTTTCATAATGGTTTAAATGTTGACACAAAAAACCATTCGTATGCCCTTCTTTTAAGCCTTTTATAGTTCCTTGTTCAAAGAGTATCTCGCATGCATCATAACAATCTAGCGGACATGCCGTAATATTACTCATCCTTTAACTCAAGTTTTACTAATTTTGAAAACAGCTCTGGAGAGTCTATAATCACTTGAGCCATATACTTAGAGATATTTTTACTATCAGCAATATTTAAAAGTCTTGAAATTTTGTTACTACTTTTTTGGCCATCTATATAGATAACTTTTTTTTGTGCATTTATTGCGTCTGATTCATCAAGATAGATAGTTAATTTAGCCTTTGAGACATCTGCAACTTTTGCCAAAGGCGTTGAAATTCCTACAACTTGACCACTCTTTACAAGCATCTCATACAAAACAAAATCTTTAGCAACAAGGTTTTTATCTGAAATAGTTCTTTGTAGTTGTGCATCTCTTAATTTCAAGTCTGAAGCCTGAATTTTTAAGTTTTGAATCTCTTTTTTTGTATTTAGATATAGATTTTCACTTGAGATCAAGTCATAAAATTCTCTATCTTTTTCCACAGAAGATTTAAATTTAAGTGGTTCTATCTTTTTATAATTTTCTCTCTTTTTAGCAAGTGATTCATTGAGATTAATCAGTTCTGCTTCATTTATTTTAATGATATTTTCTATATATTTTAATTTTTCGCGTACAGCTATTTGCTCTTTTTCATCAAGCTCAGAATCTATCTCTATATATGGCTTTTGTGATAGTTTCTTACCTACAAGACTCTCATCTGCGCTAATAACTAATCCGGAGACATTAGAGGAGATATCTCTTATTTCATATGGCTCAACTTTTGCATAATAAACTTTTGCGTCTAAATAAGCAAGCAAAAATAATAGTGCTATTAAAAATCTCATAAACTGAACCTTTAGTTGTATCTTCCCTAGATAATGGGAGATATTTTACCATTTCATTATTAATATTCAAGCATAATTCATCATATTTTTGGTACTATCTTACAATATAACTCAAGGGAGAGATATGTCTGTTTTAGATAATGTTGATGCAGCTACCAATCTAGCAAAAAACAATGAAGTCCAACTTTTAGTATTTAGAGTTAGTGATAAATTAGACTCTGCATATTATGCAATCAACGTATTTAAAACACGTGAGGTAGTAGAGTCAAAAAATCACTATATAACTCAGCTCCCTTCATCACATTGGCTTTTAGAGGGCACTATAGTTCTTCGTGGCCTTCAAATCCCAATACTAAATCTTCCTCTATGGCTAGGTGTAACGCTAAGTAAAGAAGATATAAAAAAATCAAACATATTAGTCTGTGATTTTAATGGAGTCGTTATTGGGCTTAGAATTATGTCTGCATTTAGAGTTGTAAAAAAGAATTGGAATGAAATGCACGCACCAGATAGTTATAGAATTGGCAGTGATAATGTAGTTATTAATGATACTAGACTTGAAGATGGTAGCTTGTGCCTTGTTTTAGATTATGAAAAACTTTTAGCAGATGTAATTCCACAAGCAATGGTTGATGTAACTGAATCTCCTGTAAACCTATTGAGTCTAACTATTCCTAATAAACTAAAAAATGGAACTGTCTTAATCGCAGAAGACTCTAAAACAGCACAAAAACATCTAAGACAGATTTTTGAAAATGCAAACCTCTCTATGAAGCTTTTTGATAATGGAAAACTTCTAGTAGAGTATGTAAATTCGCTTGGAGAAGAGATAGCAAACATTCCAGCTATCATTACAGATATAGAGATGCCAGAGATGTCTGGTTTTACGGTTGTTAAACTCTTAAAGAGCAATCCATTAACAAAAAATATACCAATAATTGTAAATAGTTCAATGACTGGACAAAATAATAAAAGAGAGGCAGAAGTTTTAGGAGCCAATGGCTTTGTAGATAAAACAAAGAGCCAAAATATAATTCCACTTATTGTAGAAATCATGGTGCAAGAGCAGATATAAAAAAACTTATACTCCTTTAAAGAAGGAGTATATTTATAGTTTAATTATTTAAAGATAGATATAAGAACACCAGCTGCTACAGCTGAACCAATAACACCCGCAACATTTGGGCCCATTGCATGCATCAGAAGCATATTTGTTCTATCATACTCCATACCAACTTTATTTGATACACGAGCAGCCATAGGAACAGCGGAAACACCAGCTGAACCAATTAGCGGATTAACCTTGCTTCCAGGGAAGAGATTCATAATCTTAGCCATAATTACACCCGCTGCTGTTCCAGCAGAAAATGCAACGATTCCAAGAGCCAAAATAGCTAATGTATCTGCAACTAAGAACTGATCAGATGCTAGTTTTGAACCAACAGCAAGCCCTAAAAATATAGTTACTATATTGATAAGAGCATTTTGCATAGTATCTGAGAGTCTATCAACAACACCACTCTCTTTTAAGAAGTTACCAAACATAAATGCACCAATTAGAGGCGTTGAATCTGGAAGAACTAAAATAGCAAGAACAAGTACCATAATAGGAAAAACAAGCTTCTCTAAGCGAGATACGTGTCTCATTGTACTCATTCTAATTCGTCTCTCAGCGTCAGTTGTAAGCGCTTTCATAATTGGAGGCTGTATTATAGGAACCATAGCCATATATGAATAAGATGCAACTGCGATTGCTCCTAAGAGTTCAGGAGCTAACTGTGTGGCTATAAATATAGAAGTTGGACCATCTGCACCACCAATTATAGAGATTGCTGAAGCTTGTTGAAGTGTGAAATCAAAAAATGGTGTGTACTCTGCTAGAGCAACAGCGCCAACAAGTGTTCCAAAGATTCCAAACTGAGCAGCACCGCCGAGGAATGCTGTTTTTGGGTTTGATAGCAGTGGACCAAAGTCAGTCATAGCTCCAACACCCATAAATATCAGAATTGGAAAGAGCTGATTTGCTAATCCCATATGATAAATTATGCCCAAGAAACCATCTGGTCCAGCCATATTTGCTACTGGAATATTTGCCAAAAGTCCACCAAAGCCTATAGGAAGAAGCAGTAATGGCTCAAAACCTTTTACGATAGCTAGGTAGAAGAGAAGAAATGTAATTAAGATCATAATTACTCTACCCCAACCTTTATGAAAGTCACTCATAGCTTCGCCATGTGCATTCATTTCATTTGGATTTGGGTTTACAAGAGCATTAATACCAGTTGACGTTAAAAATCCACCAATCATATCACTAAAAGGTTGTGTTTTATAAGTCTCTTCTTTATGCGTAGAAGCCTTTTGTGGAGCTTCAACTGGAGCTGCATCATCTGCATAAACAGTTGCACTAAGAAGCATTAAAAATGTAAGTAGTTTTATTATCATAAATCTCATACTACTAACCTAATACTGCTACGACTTGACCTTCAACTACTTTATCATTTGTAGCAACATTAATAGATTTAATCACACCGCCTTTTGGTGCTACTATATCTATCTCCATTTTCATAGATTCTAAAATTAAAATCACATCACCTTCGTTTACACTTTGGCCTGGATTAGCAACTATTTTCCAAACACTACCTGGAAGGAGCGCTTTGATATCTAACTGAGTACCTGAAGTTGTTATAGCTTTTGGCTTTATAGGAGCTGACTCAACAACTTCGCCATTAACTTCTGTTACTAAAATATTAACATCGCCCTCAGCGACCTGAACACTAAACTTTTGGCCATCTACTACTACAGTGTAATTTCCACTTCCCATACTCGAACTCCCGTGTGATTTATTTTCTTCTTCTTTTTTCATCGTTGATATTTTACGAACGTTTAACTCGCCTTTTCCTTGTAAAAATGCGATACCTTTGTCATGACAAGCAGCTGCAATAAAAATATTTTCTTCTGTAATTTCAATATTTTCTTCTTTTAGTCTGTTTATCCAAGTAGCCAAAGATTTACTCTCATCAGCATTTGCTAAATCAAGTGCTTTTTCTGTTGTTGGAGGAAGGCCTAGTTTTTCAGATGCAATCCTTACTATTTCAGGATCAGGTGCAACTGGAGTTTTTCCAAAATAACCAAGAACCATTTTTCCATAACCTGGAGCTATTGCATTCCATGGACCTTGCATTACATTGTTAAGTGCTTGTTGAAAATAAAATTGTGATACTGGAGTAACTGATGTTCCATATCCACCTTTTTCTACAACTTCAGTCATAGCAGCAATCACATCTGGAAATTTATCCATAAGACCATTATCACGCATCATTTGAGTATTTGCTGTAAGCGCACCACCTGGCATTGGTGAGAATGGAATTATAGGAGAAACCATAGTAGCTTCTGGTGGCATAAAGTAGTCAGATAAACAGTTTTGAAGCTCTTTTTCATAAGATAAAACTTTACTAATTTCTAATCCACCAAGATCATAGTTCATACCTTTTGTAGCATGAAGCATTGTAAGTATATCTGGCTGACTTGTTCCACCACTAACAGGCGAAGCCGCCATATCTATACCATCAACACCAGCTTCAAGTGCAGCCATATAAGCAGCAACAGAAACACCAGCTGTTTCATGAGTATGAAGTCTTAAGTGTGTTCCCTCAGGGATAAGTTGTCTTGCCATTTGTATAGTTTCAAATACTTTTTGTGGGTTAGATGTTCCAGAAGCATCTTTAAAACAGATACTACTATAAGGGATTCCGCTATCTAAGATTTCGCGAAGTGTTTTTTCATAAAACTCAACAGTGTGTGCACCAAAACATCCTGGAGGAAGATCCATCATAGTTACAACTATTTCATGCTTTAGTCCGTGATGAGTTATTCTCTCACCTGAGTATTTTAGGTTTTCTACATCATTAAGTGCATCAAAGTTTCTAATTGTTGTAGCGCCATGTTTTTTGAACATTTTTGCATGTAGGTCGATTAACTCTTTTGAGCCAGTATCTAACATAACTGTATTTACGCCACGAGCTAATGTTTGAAGATTTGCTTCTGGGCCTACAATTTTACGAAACCTGTCCATCATTTCAAAAGCATCTTCTCTTAAGTAAAAGTAGAGTGATTGAAATCTAGCCCCACCTGCAAATTCAAAGTGGGTTATTCCAGCTGTTTTCGCTGCTTCTACAGCTGGAAAAAAGTCATCCATTAATACGCGACCACCAAAGACAGATTGAAAGCCATCCCTAAATGTCGTATCCATTACATCTATAAATTTCTTAGCCATTGTATTCCTTAACTTTCTCTATGATGTTTAATTGCAGCCGTTATGGCCGCAACTACTTTTTGTTCTTGTTCTTGATTGTTACTTTGAACACTTTTAGATGAAGAGCCTAGATTTGGCTTAACTTCAGGGAAAAATTTATGAACCGTCTTTGACATAACACCCATAAAAAATATCAAAACTGCAAGAAATAAAAATACAGCGCCCATTCCAATGCCCATAAATTTAACGCCTTCAAATACAAGGTTAGTTTCCATGTAATATGCCTTTTTTAACAAGTTTCGCGCCATTGTATAACATCAAAGTTTAAAAAGAGTTTGTGATTACCCTTTATGTTTCAACTAAGAACTAAGTTGTTACTTTTAGATTATATAATCCGCAAATCAATAATAATGAGTAGGATATAAAATGAAAAATGAGAGTGTTGTAAAATTTGGACTAATAAATACTATTGAAGGATATTCATATTTGGCGCTTGTGCTTATTGCAATGCCTATGAAATATCTTCTTGGGATTGCAATGGCTGTAAAAATAGTAGGAATGATTCATGGAATACTTTTTATAATATTTTGTCTTCTTCTGTTTTATGCATGGCAAGAGGCAAAATGGTCATATAAAGAAAGTATAATATTTTTTGTAGCATCACTTATCCCTTTTGGAACATTTTTTACAAAAAATAGAATAAAAACTTATGAATTAAAAAGTTTTATTTAGTTAAAATATTTTTCGATTTTAAAAAATAAAAATATATGATTGGAGCGCGTTATGATTGCTGGAATGCATGAACAAGATTTTATGGCTTACATGATATTTGGATTAATTTTAAACTTTATTTTTTCAATATTTTTTGGGTTATATCTTAGTAAAAACATAGGTATGCAGGAGATGATAAGCTCAAAAGGAGACAAAGAACAACCTCTTTTTGTTAGCCTTTCTCTTTTTATACCTTTTGCAAAAATGATAATAACACTTTATAGAGTTGTTATTTTGCAAATTTTCTTTTTAAATAGAGGCTATACGCATAAAGAGTTTTGGATTTATATGACTTCAAATAGCTTAAATAAGGTAGACTGAGTTTTTATGAATGATCATAAATTAAAAATAGTTCTTACTATATTAGTAGGTGTTATATTTTCTTTTATTTTTATCATACTTGCTTTTGTCTTACCAACTAAAAACGATGAGATAACAATAATAAAAAAACCATCTAATTTGCTTGAAGAAGTTTCAAAATCAATTAGAAATTAAAGAGAGTTTTTTACAGCTATAAGGTTTAATGTCTCATAAGCGCAAAGAGGATTTAGTTTTGTTGCAGAAATTTCTAAGGCTTTAACACATAATCTTAAATAATCTAAATCTTCTGCTACCATTATTGCCTCAAGAAGTATTTCGGCATCTTTGATACGTAAATTTCTTACAACACCTAGATTTTTATGTGCAAGATTTCTAATCTCTGTAT
This sequence comes from Sulfurimonas sp., assembly GCF_028694895.1. GTDB lineage: Bacteria > Campylobacterota > Campylobacteria > Campylobacterales > Sulfurimonadaceae > Sulfurimonas. The sequence goes on from NZ_JAQVKA010000002.1 coordinate 59,561, forward strand.
AATCTAGAGTTTTTCCATCTAATAAATCTTTTTTTAGTTCATGTATATATTTATAAAATGTAATTTTTGATTTTAATATTTGTATAACATAATCTTCTATAAGCTGAAGAACTATCTCTTTTTCTAGAGATAGTTCTTCAACCGCTTCTTTTGCATCATATTTATAATTTAAAATATTTAAATGCATAAGATTTTTTTCTATAAAAAGACCTCCATCATTCATCATCACATCTATTTTGTGACGTAAATGGGCATTTTCTGGACGCCTTTTATCAGTAATATTTTCAGTAATTGTATAATTCATAAGGGTAAAATATCATACTTTCTTATTTTATAATTTTAAAAGGGTCTAAAAAAACATAGATAGAGAGTGAGTGCTACAAAAGCACTCATAAAAGTAACTTATATTGCTTTAGCAATAACTCTGTTTAATCTTAAGATAAATCCAGCAGTATCCTCTAGTTGAAGCCCATCAAAAAGCTTTGCTTGGTCTAAGAGTAAGTGTGCTGCATCATTTATCAAGTTTATATCAGCAGAGTTTTTTAATTTTATAATTAACTCATGTTTTGGATTTATTTGGAGTATAGGAGATGGTGTTGGTGTATCGCCACCTTGCCCCATTTGCTTCATTATCTGCGCCATCATAAATGCTGGATCTTCTTTATCCTCTTTAAGTTTTACAGGCGAGTCAACTAAATCAAATGTAACTTCAACACTCTTTACGCTATCTCCTAAAGACTCTTTTAGCTCTTTTATAACTCCTTCAAACTCTTTTGAAGTATCTTCGTGAGCTTTTTTATCATCATCACTCTCTTGAAATTTTGCATCATTAACATGAACTAATTTATACTCTTTATACTCTGTAACCATTGGAAAGATTATTGTATCTATCTCTTCATTTAAGACTAAAACATCAATACCACGAGACTTAAATCTCTCTAAGGCAGGAGAGTTTTTAAGCATTGTTAATGAAGTTTTTCCAGTTATATAGTAGATCTCTTTTGTTGTTTCATCCACATTTTTTATAAACTCTTCAAGCATTACTTTTTCATCTGAGTTAATTGTGTTGAACTGTAGAAGCTCTAATATCTTCTCACGATTGCCATAGTCATTATATAATCCCTCTTTTAAAACATTTCCAAATTGTGTAAAGAACTCATCATACTTTTTAGCATCGTTCTTTGCCATCTTAGCTAGTTCAGAGAGAACCTTTTTCACAGAAGCATTTTTGATTTTTGCCATAACTGCATTTGACTGTAAAATCTCACGAGAGACGTTTAGAGGTAAATCTTTTGAGTCAATTACACCACGTAAAAATCTAAGATACGTTGGCATAAGCTCTTTTTCATCATCAGTAATAAATACACGGTTTATATAAAGTTTGATACCTGTTTGATAATCCATTCTATATAAGTCCATAGGTGCTTTACTTGGAATATAAAAGAGTGTTGTGTACTCTATAGCGCCTTCTGCTTTGTTGTGCATCCAAGCAAGAGGCTCTTCTGAAGAGTGTGCAATTGAGCTGTAAAAATCTTTATACTCTTCATCGCTTATCTCACTTTTTGGTATTGTCCAAAGAGCGTTCGCACGGTTTATCTGAACATTTTCTATCTCAGTTTTTGAAGGTTCTATCTCTTTGCCTTCTTCATCTTTTTTTGCTGCAATATAGTTTTCTTTATCCATAAAAATCGCAAATGGAATATGGTTTGAGTATTTTTTAATAATACTCTCAATTCTATAACTATCTAAAAACTCGCTCTCATCATCATTTAAATACATAACTATAGTTGTACCATGAGAATCTCTAGTAGTTTTTTCTATCTCAAACTCACCATCACCCTTGCTCGTCCAAAGATATGCTTGCTCCTCGGCAGCTTTTTTAGTTGTAACTTCTACTTTGTGTGCGACCATAAAAGAAGCATAAAAACCTACTCCAAATTGGCCAATAAGATGAGAATCTTTCTTTTGATCCCCACTTAAGTTCTCTAAAAATGCTTTTGTACCTGACTTTGCAATCGTTCCTAGATTGTTCATCAAATCCTCTTCATTCATACCGATACCACTATCTTTAATAGTTAAGGTTTTTGCTTCTTTATCTGCGATAATATCAATGCGAGGAGAAAAGTTTACACCTTTGTACTCATCATTTGTTAAAACAAGCATATTTAACTTATCAAGTGCATCTGAAGCATTTGAAACTAACTCGCGAATAAATATCTCTTTGTTTGAATATAATGAATGAATCATAAGGTTTAGTATTTGATTTGCTTCGGTTTGAAATTGATGTTTTGCCATCTTTTAAATCCTTCTAGTAAATAATTTAAGGAATAATAGCAAAAAAAGCTAATAAATGCAAATCAAATCAAGAAACTTTAGTCTAAGTGGCTAAAGAACATTTACTTTATAGCAAACAACTTATGACTTTATGTTTAAAGATTCTATTTTAACACTCAAATAGAGCACATATAAGTTCAAAGATAATTTAAATGAGTTATAATCACACAATATAGCCTTTATGCTTTTGTATTAAAGATAATTTAAATTAGGAGTTTTTATGAAAAAATTTACGGTACTTGTGGCAATTGACTTCTCAAAAAGTAGTTATGTTGTGTTAGAAAAAGCACTTGGTTTTACAAATCTTATGAAGGCTGACTTGCATGTTGTACATGTTATAGAAGGTTCATTTTTCTCAAAAAAAGTAGATTTAGAGAGTGCAAAAGAGAGTGGATTTTTAAAACTTAGCGAAAAATTTAGTTCAATAAAAAAAGATAATTATCACTGCGTAAGTGGCAAAGTAAAAGTTGAAGTAGCAAATACAGCAAATATTTTATGCGCTGATATGATAATCATGGGTAACAGCGGTGAGACAAACTTCTTAGATTCTTTTATTATGGGTTCACACACAAAAGAGATTATAAAGTATGCACAAACTCCTATTTTGGTTATGAAAAAAGAGCATGATATAAAATATAATAATATTTTAATCCTTACAGATATGTCTAAAGAGTCTGCACACGCTATTAAATATACGGCAGAGCTTTTTGCTAACTCTTCTATAACATTGGTAAATCTTTTTTATATGCCTCTTGGTAGTACTATGAGTCTTTATGGAATGGATCCAAAGAGCCTAGCAGTTTATCAACAAGAGATACAAGACGAATCACAAAAAGAGTTAGAACTATTTTTAAAATCTCTATCTTTAGCAAAAGAGATGAATGTAACTGCACGTTCTATTAAAAGTTCTCTAAGCGCTAAAACGTTTAATCAAGAAGTAGAAGAGATTAAACATGATCTACTTGTAATCCACGCAACACAAAACGTTAGCTTCTTTGCTTTTGATATTTTAGAGCAATCTTTAGCTGATGTAATGGTAGTAAAATAATCTGGTATCAGATTTGTATCAAGAGCCTATCGATAATAATCAAATCATAGAGCAGATAGAGCCTACTCCTAGGCTTTATCTCAAGAAATGCAGAGTTATTGCACTAATTTTAAAACTGTTTTTACAATACGCTACAGTTTTATTATCTGTTGTTGTATGGTATTTTTATGATTTTTTCATAGCTCTTCTCGCACTAGTTCTAACATTTATAATCATGGGCATAATCCGCTCAAAACTCAGAAACAGCTCTATTCCTTTTACACAAAGAGAGCATCATTATGATGATGCGGCCATAGCTACTTGGTACACAGCCAAGACGCTATGCGATAGAGAGCTCTAAAGCTTTATACTTATCCCATGTTCTACTATTTTTGACTCATATCCCAACTCTTTTTTAATTGCATCTGAGAAAATTTCCATTTTATCTGTTTCTCCATGAATCAAAAATAGATTTTTCAACCCTTCTATTGGACGCATCCAGTCAATTAGTTCTTTTTGATCGGCGTGAGCTGAGAAACCGTTAATAGTATAAACATTTGCTTTTACAAATATATCTTCTCCATAGATTTTTATATGTTTATCCCCATCGACTATTCTTCGCCCTAGAGTTCCTCTAACTTGATATCCAACAAATATAATTGCATTTCTTGCGCTCCACAGTCTATGTTTTAGATGATGCATAATACGTCCTCCAGTACACATTCCGCTTCCTGCAATGATGATGGCGCGCTCTTTTACTTTGTTTATTGCAATTGATTGATTACTTGATGTACTTGTTTTAAGCCATGAAAAAGAGAACGGATCCCCTCCACTCCCAGGTGTGTATCTAAGTTCATCACTCAGATATACTGGATAACGGTTGTAAAGTTTTGTTGCTTTGATTGCTAGTGGGCTATCTAAATAGATAGAGCATTTTGGTAACTCACCATTATCATGCATCAAATGAAGCAGCCAAAGTATCTCTTGTGTTCTCTCTAGTGCAAATGATGGAATTATGACATTTCCATTTTGTTTAAGCGTAGAGCGAATAGCATTTTTAAACTCATCTATACTCTCATCCAATGGTTTATGTCTGCGGTCTCCATATGTTGACTCTATAAAAAGATGATCAACTTCGCCAACATTGTCTGGGTTATCAATAATGAGTCTCTCAGGTGAGCCTAAATCGCCAGAAAAAACAATACGCTTTGTTTTGTTATCCTCTTGATAATCAAGCATAACAAAGGCGCTCCCTAAGATATGCCCAGCATTACCTAAAGATACTTTTATACGGTTTTTTAGTTTATGTTCCTCAAAATACTCTAAAGTTGTCCACTTTTTTTCAAAAACGCTCTTTACATCATCTTTGGTATATAAAGGCTCTAAAATAGTCTCTTCTTCGCCACGTCTTCTAGCTTTTCTTCTTAGAGTTCTATACTCTTCTTGAAGTATGTTTGCACTATCTAGGAGCATAATTCTTGCAATATCTTTTGTCGCTTTTGTTGCAATGATTTTGCCACTAAAACCATCTTTTATAAGTTTTGGAACTCTTCCTATATGATCTAGATGTGCGTGCGTTAAAATGAGATAGTTAATTTTTGAGATATCAAACTCAAAATCTTCATAATTTTTACTGCTATCTCCATTACCTTGAAACATTCCGCAATCAATTAATATACTACTAGAGCCTATCTTTACAAGGTGGCACGAACCAGTAACATTACGAGCGGCTCCATAAGATGTAACACTTACCATTTAACTCTCCTTTTGCCAAAGCAAATACTTTTTCTATTATATTTAAACTTAGTGTAATAATTGTGAAAAGTGAAAAAGAAGAATGAGGGGAAAAAGTCTTTTGCTCCATCTACTGAGAAATAGAGCAAAGAAGATATTTATACTAAATAAAGAGGCTTAAATAGACTAAATAGTTATCAGTTTTACCTAAAACTGTATCCGTATCTATCATCTTATAGCCAACACCAGCACCAAAGTTTTTATAAAGCTTTACCTCTAAGTTAGTGCCGTATTGATATCCCCAATAATTTTCTTTATAAAATCTTGTAACACCATAACCAACATCAGCTTTTAAAATCACTGGCAAATCTATCAGAGATTTAAGTGAATAAGCGACTTTAAGTTGTCCACCAAGAGTGTAGTTTCCATAAGTGTCTGTACTTCCACCTCCACCATCAAGGCCTACTATGTCAAATCCTACTCCAAAAGAAAAATCATTTGAAGGTATTATGAAATCAGCCCCAAAATATAGATTTGTTGATTGATGCTGTGAACTAACAGCACCCATTTTGATATTACTTAGACTGTTTTCATTTGCTAAAATAACAAATGGTAGTAGTAATAATAATGCAAGTATATATCTCTTCATGACACCTCTTTTTTAGGCAATTGTACAAAATAAAATCTTTATTATACTTTTTTGCATTTTGCACTACAAAAGTTTCATCTTAAATGCTCTTAAACTTATATACACTCATAAAATATGTATTTAAAACGACAAGCTCTTTATAACCATTTTAACGATAAACTCACGAAAATGAAATAAAAATATTTCAACATATATCCTCAATAAAACCCTAATATGGGCGGAGCTAAAAACATAGATGGCACTAATAGACCTACTGAACGTATCAAAACATTATGAAGCACAAAAGATTTTAATAGATATAAATTTTCATGTTGATGAGGGCGAGAGAATCGTCATCATTGGTAAAAATGGAAGTGGAAAATCTACTCTTATGAAGATTGTAAATGGAACTCTAGAACAAGATAGTGGTGAGCGTATCTCCAGACAAAATTTAGATGTAAAAATGCTTGATCAAAGACCAGAGTTTAAAGAAGGTGCTACTGTTAGAGAAGCTGTTGAAGCCGGCCTTGATGAGCTTAACCGTGCTAAAGAGAGATATGAGAAACTCTCACTTCTCTTAGCGGAGAACTTTGAGAACAAAGCGTTTATTGATGAGCATGAGATGCTCTCTAGGTATATTGAGCATCATAATGCTTGGAATTTAGATGATAAGATAGACCGTATAATAGAGCATTTTGATCTTAAACAATACGAAGAAAAACCAGTTGCAATGCTTAGCGGAGGAGAGCAAAGAAGAGTTGCTCTTGCTTCACTGCTTCTGCAAAAACCAGATGTTTTACTGCTTGATGAGCCTACAAACCACCTCGATGTTTACATGGTAGAATTTTTAGAAGAGCTACTCTTACGAGAAAAATTTACTCTTGTTTTTATATCTCACGATAGATATTTCATAGATAGAATTGCAACTAAGAGTGTTGAAGTCGAAGATTGCTCTATTAGAGAGTATAGTGGTGGATACAGCAACTACTTAAGCCAAAAAGAGGAGTACATGAAGAGTCTTGAGAAGCAACATGAGACTCTTCTAACCATACTTAGAAAAGAAAATGAGTGGTTTGCACGTGGTGTTAGAGCAAGGTTAAAGAGAAATGAAGGGCGAAAAGAGAGACTTATGGGTCTTAGAGAAGATGCAAAAATAAACCCCTCTAAAATCAAAAAAATGACACTTGAGCTTGAGCGTGAAGCAAAACATTTTAACCGAGATAAAAGCGTAAATAAGCAAAAAATGCTTTTTGAAGTGGAAAATTTGGGTTTAACCATAGGCGATAAAGAGCTCTTTAAAAACTTTACAACTAGAATACTTCAAAAAGATACTATTGCCATAGTTGGACCAAACGGAAGTGGTAAATCGACCCTATTAAAAGCTCTTCTTGGGCGCATTGAGCCAACAGAGGGGAAAATTAAAAGAGGCGAATTTAAGATAGGCTATTTTGATCAACACCGAGAGATGCTTGATGATGATAAAAATCTTATAGAGACTTTTTGCCCACATGGTGGAGATAGAGTTAGTGTGCGTGGACGTGATATGCATGTTTATGGATACTTGAAAAACTTTCTATTTCCTAGAGAATTTTTAGATAAAAAGATAGGGATACTTAGTGGTGGAGAGAAAAATCGTATCGCCCTAGCCCTGCTCTTTACAAAAAACGTAGATATTCTCATTCTCGATGAGCCTACAAATGATTTGGATATTCCAACTATAAATATTTTAGAAGAGCAGTTGATAAACTTTAGCGGAGCCGTCATCATAGTTAGTCATGATAGATACTTTGTAGATAAGATAGCTAAGAAACTCTTTATTTTTAAAGAGGACAAACATATAGAAGAGAGCTATCAGACTTATACAGAGTATCTCGAACTAGAACATGAGCTAAAAGAGCTTAGTGAGTTAGCAAAAGAGAGCCAAAGGACAGAGTCAAAACCTAGAGAAGAAAAACCAAAAGAGCTAAAACTGACATTTAAAGAGAAGATTGCGTTAGAGAAATTACCACTTGAAATAGATGAACTTGAAGCAAAAATTGAAGAGAAAAACAGTTGTTTGGCTAATCCTACATGTTATGAAAAAATTGGAATAACACAACTCGCCCTCGAGTTAGAAGAGTTAAAAAATCTATATGAAGCTAAAGTTGAAGAATTGCTTGGTATTCAGGAGAAAGAGGAAGAGATAAATAATAGCTAGTGCAAAATGCACTAGCTACTTTTGAGCTTCTCTTAGAGTATCTGCTATTAAAAATGCTAACTCTAACGCTTGATCAGCATTTAATCTTGGATCACAGTGAGTATGGTAACGAGAGCTTAAATCCTCTTCAGTTACTACAAATGAGCCACCGATACACTCTGTTACATTTTTACCTGTCATCTCTAAATGAACACCACCAGCAAATGTTCCCTCAGATTTGTGAACTTGGAAAAACTGCTTCATCTCAGTTAAGATAGAGTCAACTGGGCGTGTTTTAAAGTTGTTTGATGATTTAATTGTGTTTCCGTGCATCGGATCACAGCTCCAAAGAACTTTTTTACCTTCGCGCTCTATAGCGCGGATAAGCTTTGGCATGCCATCAGCTACTTTACCAGCGCCCATTCTAACTATGACATTTAAACGGCCTGCTTCATTTTGAGGGTTTAAAATATCACAAAGTTTTAGTAAATCTTCTGGATCCATAGATGGTCCAGCCTTTACTCCGATTGGGTTTTTTATACCTCTCATATATTCAACATGTGCGCCATCTATTTGACGTGTTCTATCGCCTATCCATAGCATGTGAGCAGATGTATCATACCACTCGCCTGTTAATGAGTCTTGTCTTGTAAATGCCTCTTCATATGGGAGAAGAAGTGCTTCATGTGATGTATAAAAGTCTGTCTCTCTTAGGGCTCTATGCGTTTTTGATGTGATACCGCATGCTTCCATAAACTTTAAAGATTTTCCAATCTCTTCTGATAAATCCTCATATTTTTTACTTATCTCACTCTGATGAGTGAAATCAAGATTCCATTTATGTACTTCATGTAAATCAGCCAATCCGCCAGAGGCAAAAGCGCGAAGAAGATTCATAGTTGATGCTGATTGGTTATACGCTTTTATCATTCTTTGTGGATCTGGTATTCGCATCTCTGGAGTAAAATCAACACCATTGATAATATCACCACGATATGCATCAAGTGTTATGCCATCTATCGTTTCAGTGTCGCTTGAGCGAGGTTTTGCAAATTGACCACCAAGACGACCAACTTTTACAACAGGAAGCCCTCCAGCATAAGTCATAACAACTGCCATTTGAAGGATTGCTTTGAATGTATCACGAATATTATGTGCATGAAATTCGCTAAAACTCTCTGCACAATCTCCGCCTTGAAGTAAAAAAGCCTTCCCCTCAGAAGCATTCGCAAGCTGAGTTTTAAGAGTACGCGCTTCACCTGCAAAAACAAGTGGAGGATAATTTTTTAGCTCATCTAATACTTTTTTTAATTCATCTTGATTTGGATATGTAGGTTGTTGCACAATAGGCTTATTTCTCCAACTTGATGCGCTCCAATTACTCATAGTAATACCTTTTTAATAGTCTTATAATTTATTTTTGAGATTTTACATTATACTACCTAAAATAGCACTGATTAGTGAAGTTTAAAAATTAAAAGCCCCTTAAAAAGCTATTTTTTATTCTTGAGGATGTATAATGCAACATATTTTTCAGTGGACTACCCTATTATGCAAAAAAGCGATTTAAAAGTACTTGTTGAGCAGATTTATGAAAATCTTCTAGAACGTATTGAGAGTGAAGAAAATACATCTAAACAACAAGTTATAGGCTATTTAAAAGATGCCATAGATATTGTCGCAAATATTAATGATAAAGATTTAGACACGATAGAACATACAAAAGAGAGTTTTAAAAACTCTTATAAAGAGATAGTAAAAGAGAGTTTAGACTCATATCAAAATACAAATGAAAAGTTTGGAGAGTTAACGCAACTCAACAAAGAAACTATACTAAAGTGCAATGAAAATCATATTGATTTGAATGTATTATCAGAAAAGTTTAATGAGATTCATACTCACATGAGTGAAGAAGTAAAAAAGGCAAATAAAGTTATTTCAAATCTGCACCAAAAAGTAAAGATTTTAGAAGAAACCTCAAATCTTGACCCACTAACTAAAGTATTTAACAGAAGAGCCCTTGGCTCTTACCTTAGCGAAGTGTGTGAAAATACGAATAGACCCTATATGCTCCACATAATGATGCTAGACATAGACAACTTTAAGAGTATAAATGACAAATATGGACATGTAGCTGGAGATAAAATTCTTATCTTTATCTCAAACATACTAAGAAAAACACTCAGAGATGGTGATAAAATCTTTAGATATGGTGGAGAAGAGTTTACTATTATCATAAACAGAAACAGTGATGAGCAGTGTGAGCTTATAGCAAACAGGCTTTTAACTCTCATAAGTTCAAATAACCTCATATATATGGGGGAGAGAATCTCTGTAACGGCTAGTATTGGAGTAACTAAACTAAAAGAGAGTGATACTCCAGACTCAATTCTCGCAAGAGCCGATAAAGCACTTTACAATTCAAAAAAAAGTGGAAAAAATATGTTTTCTAAGGATTTTAATTAATGGAGTTTAGCTATTTTGACATTATTGTCATAATTTTAGTTCTTTTTCTAGGACTCAAAGGAATTTTAAACGGTTTCTTTAAAGAGATATTTGGTCTGATTGGTATTATTGGCGGTATTTTTATAGCTTCTAGAGTTGGTGATAGTGTAGGAAAAATCATAAATGATTCTGTACTTAAGTTTCAAAATGATGCTGCTATAAGCTTTACAGGTTTTTTAGTTACGCTTGCTCTGTTTTGGCTATTTATGATAGCTATTGGACTTATTTTTAAGAAGCTTAGTTCCGTTAGTGGTCTTGGGATTTTTGATAAAATTTTAGGCTTTATATTTAGTGCGAGTAAATTTTTTCTCATTGCATCTGTTATTTTATACGCTACATACAATATCAAAGCGATGCGTGCAAACCTTGACTCAATGATGCAAAATAGTGTTCTTTTTCCTATTCTTGTTAACACTGGCGGTTTTATTATGAAACTTGATCCAATTGAAATCTCTGATGAGTTAAATACTACTATAGAAAAAAGCTCTCAACTAATAGAAGACAATGCTTTAAAAATAGTCGAAGATACGAAGAGAAAATTAGATATCAGTGCTGATGAAAATTTATCAAATGAGAAGGAATAATATGTCTGAAATAACTACTGATTTTAATGATAAAACAGTCGCATACAAGCAACTTTTAGAAGATTTTAAACAACTTCTCAAAAAAAATAGTTTAAAGTTTACAATACAAAGAGAAGTTATTTTAGAGACTCTCTATAACTCGGATGAACATTTAACCCCTGAAGCTCTGCACAACCTTATTCAAAGTAAATTTCCAGATCTAAACACTGGAATAGCAACTGTTTATAGAACTCTCTCTCTTTTAGAGGAGTCTGAGATGGTGACTTCTTTATCGTTTGGCGCACAAGGCAAAAAATATGAACTCGGTGCAAAAAATCATCATGACCATTTCATATGTACTGTTTGTGGAGACATCACGGAGTTCGTAGATCACCAGATAGAAGAACGTCAACACAAAATTGCAGATGAGTTAGGTTTTGAGATGAGTGACCACTCCATGCAGATTTATGGCATTTGTAAAAACTGTCAAAAAAATAGAGAAAAAAAGTAAAGGAAAAATTATTGATTTTTGATAATAAATTTATTCAACAGAGAATTGAAAAAGTAGAAATTTTAAGAAGCGTTGGAATCAACCCTTATGCAAACCAATCAAAAAGAAACGCAACGATTGAAAAGTTTTTAAATGTAAACTCAGATGTAATTAATAAAGAGAACAAAAGAGATGAAAAAAGACGTTATACATTAAGCGGACGTATAAAACTCTTTAGAATTATGGGAAAAGCTAGTTTTATCCAGATTGAAGATGAGAGCAACGTACTTCAAGTATATGTTGCAAGAGACAATATAGGCGAAGAGTTCTATAATGAAACATTTAAAAAAAATATAGAAACAGGCGACATTGTAGAGGTCAGTGGATATCCGTTTATTACTGGACAAGGGGAGCTCTCTTTACACGCTGATAACCTTACTCTTTTAACAAAAGCCATATCCCCTCTTCCTGAGAAGTTTCACGGAATTACAGATAAAGAGACAAGATACAGAAAAAGATATCTTGACCTTATCATGAACGCTCATATTCGTAAAACATTTAAAATAAGATCTAAAGTGATCTCTCTAACTCGCCGTTTTTTTGAAGACAAAGGCTTTTTAGAGGTTGAGACTCCTATGCTACATCCAATTGCTGGTGGCGCAAATGCTAAACCTTTTGTAACTCATCATAATGCTTTGGGAGTAGATAAATACCTAAGAATCGCTCCTGAGCTATATCTAAAGAGACTTATTGTAGGCGGCTTTGAAGCTGTTTTTGAGATAAATCGTAACTTTAGAAATGAGGGAATGGATGCTACACACAATCCTGAGTTTACTTCTATAGAGTTTTACTGGGCATATAAAACATACAAAGATCTTATAGAGATTACTAAAGAGTACTTTAGATATCTTTTTGATCATCTAGACCTTCCAACTTCAATTCCTTATGGAGATATGGAAGTTGATTTTAATAAATTTAGTGAAGTACCTCTTATAGAGTCTTTATATACAATAGGTGATGTTCCAGAGGAGATTGTAAATGATAAAGATAAGATTCTTGCATTTTTAAAAGAGAAAAACATACAAGTAAAAAATAACCTAAGCTTGGGCCAACTTCAAGGAGAGCTATTTGATGAGTTTGTTGAAGATAAACTAATCAACCCTACCTTTATCACCGAGTACCCCGTTGATATCTCTCCTCTTGCTAGAAGAAATGATATAAATCCAGAAGTAACTGAGAGATTTGAACTTTTTATAGCTGGCCGAGAGATTGCAAATGCATTTAGTGAGTTAAACGATCCTGTTGATCAATACAACAGATTTAAAACTCAAGTTGAGTCAAAAGAGAGCGGTGATGATGAAGCACATGCTATGGATTTGGATTTTGTGGAGGCTCTAAGCTATGGAATGGCACCAACTGCTGGACAAGGTATAGGAATAGATAGACTTGTAATGCTCCTTACAAACGAGCACTCAATAAGAGATGTTCTGCTCTTCCCAGCTATGAAACCTATACATATAGAAGACTTAAGTGCCAACTGAGCGTAAAAGTAAGAAGAAAACAAGTAATAAAAAGAATTAGTATGTCTACGAGCATGCTTTTTTTGCGTTTTAAACTAAATAAAGAGGAATAAAAAATGAGTTTTTTAAAAGAGTTTGACAAAGATATATTTGATCTATGCGAAAAAGAGTTAGAGAGACAAACTGATCACTTAGAGATGATTGCAAGTGAAAACTTTACACTTCCAGCTGTTATGGAAGCAATGGGAAGCGTATTTACAAATAAGTACGCAGAAGGGTATCCAGCAAAACGCTATTATGGCGGATGCGAGTATGCTGATGGTGTTGAGCAGTTAGCAATTGATAGAGCTTGTAAACTATTTGGTTGCAGCTATGCAAATGTTCAACCACACTCAGGAAGCCAAGCAAATGCAGCAGTTTATGCGGCACTTTTAAAAGCTGGTGATAAACTCTTAGGTATGGATTTAAGCCATGGTGGGCACTTAACACATGGAAGCAAGCCAAGTTTTTCTGGTCAAAACTACTCAAGCTTTACTTATGGTGTTGAGATGGACGGAAGAATGAACTATGAGAAGATTATGGATATTGCAAAAGCAGTTCAACCAAAAATCATAGTTTGTGGAGCAAGTGCTTATGCAAGAGAGATAGACTTTAAAAAGTTTCGCGAAATAGCTGACGCTGTTGGAGCTATTTTATTTGCAGATATTGCCCATGTTGCTGGTTTAGTTGTAGCGAACGAGCATATGAGCCCATTTCCTCATGCACATGTTGTAACAACAACAACGCACAAAACTCTTGCAGGCCCAAGAGGCGGTATGATTATGACTAATGATGAAGAGATTGCAAAGAAGATAAACTCTGCTATCTTCCCAGGTATACAAGGTGGACCACTTGTTCATGTTATTGCTGCAAAAGCTGTTGGGTTTAAGTATAACTTATCTCCTGCATGGAAAGATTATGCAAAACAGGTAAAAATCAATGCTAGAGTATTGGGCGAAGTACTTGTAAAAAGAGGTTATGACTTAGTAAGTGGTGGAACAGACAACCATCTAGTTCTGCTATCATTTTTAAATCGTGACTTCTCTGGTAAAGATGCAGATATTGCTCTTGGAAATGCAGGTATAACTGTAAATAAAAACACTGTTCCTGGAGAAACAAGAAGCCCTTTTGTTACAAGTGGAATTAGAATCGGAAGTCCAGCACTAACAAGCAGAGGAATGAAAGAAAAAGAGTTTGAGTTCATTGCTAACAAAATTGCTGATGTTTTAGATGATATCAATAACACTGTGCTTCAATCCTCTGTTAAAAAAGAGCTAAAAGAACTAGCACAAAAATTTGTAATCTATAACCAATCGACATATTAGGAAATAACAAAATGACGGCGTCTGATTTAAATCTTATAAAAATGTCAACTGATCACTACTGGATCAAAAGAGATACAGTAGTAGATAAGATTATCTTTAAAGGTAGGACTTTTTATAACAAATTTGAAAAAGTGAATGCCACTTTATCACAAGCCATTATTAATCAGCACATAAAAGGCGAAATTACAGTAGCACACTCACTAATCAGCAAAAATGATAAGGTAGAGAATATTGTTATTGATTATAATGGAAGAGATCCTGAACGCTTCTATCATAAAACTCAACTTCTCCTGCGTGAAGAGGGTTTTATAAATTTTACAGCTTATAAAACAAGAACTGAAGGACATCTTCATGTTTATATTCACAAAGGTCATACTACTCTTCAAGAAGCAATTCAACTAGGAAAGATGATAAGTATGAAGTTAGCAGCAAAACAGCCTAAACAGTGGAGAATGTTTCCAAATGCGGATATGCCAGAGGAATATAATATTTTGACACTTCCAATAGATGTTTATTCTAAAGAGCGTGGCGCTTCTTGGTCAAAACACATGTAAATAAACAATTTTTCGGTATTATTATATAAGTAAAGAAGATTAAGGGAGACAGTATGGAAGAAAAAAATGAATTAAATGACATTATCTTAAATAAAAATAGTTCGTCTGCTGGGAATAAAAGAGTTATTTTAGCTGTTGCTACTCTTGGTGTTGTACTTATAATAGTTGTAATGCTTATGGGTTCTCTAACATCTAACAATACAAGTGGTCAGCCACAAGCAATTCTTCCTCCTGAACCACAAAAAGAGATTAA
>NZ_JAQVKA010000106.1 GCF_028694895.1 Sulfurimonas sp.
CTTTTGTCAAATACTCATTGTCACTAAGAATAAATTCTAATGCCAAATCAGAGGCATCATAGTAAAGAGGCGTTCTTGCTTCATACTTTACATTTATAAGATACATTGGAGCCCATCTGAGTAGATGCTTATTTAAAAATTCACTCTGTGTCTCTCTTAAGACTTTAATTGACTCTTCATCATTTGCTTCAAGAGCCTTTACCTCAGCCTCGACAAGATGGTGCATAAACTCTAGCTCAACTCCAATATGATCAGCAGATACAGCTCTTGCAGCTTCATAATCAACCACAAAATTAAATGCACTGTACATATCAGTCACAGGATTTGCTCCGCCTGTTTCAATCTTTTGGTCTTCACGTGTGTAAAAAGTTTCATAAGGGATAAGGTGCAGTATAGATAAGTTTACAAAATCTGGGTTTAAATACTCCTCTAAGAGTTTTTTATCTTCGATCTCTAAAAAAGGTTCCCAAGTTTTAAGTGTTGGGAAAAAATCTAAAATATTCTCATCATTTCTTATCATACGCAGCATCCCCTCATCTAACTCTTGAAGTAGCACACGAGATAAAAGTGCATAAATATTTGCTCTTGCTTTGCTGTTTTGCATTCTTTTTTTCTTTATTTTGATTTTTTAGTTTATGATTCTATCTAAAAAGTCTAAATTTAGGATTACGAGTTTAAAATTTATATGCTCTCTTGCAATTGATTTAAAACAAATTTATTAGCTATTACATATGTTAAAATTCATCTAAAAAAGGATCTCTTATCACTTATACACTCATTCATACAATTCATATTTTTTCAGTTTTTATATATGGCGGTTTTTTATTTGTTGACATTCTATTTTTATCAAAAATGAATCAAACACTTAATCAAGAAGAGCTCGCTAAAGCTAGAGAAGCGATTATGGTACATGTAAGAAAAGTTGTCCCTTATGCTCTAATGGTGGCTGTTGCTAGTGGGCTCTTTCTTTTTTCTCAAGTTTTTGGAAAAATTGAAAATGGCTCACTCTCTTACTTTCAGACACTCCTTAGCATTAAAGCTTTTTTTGGATTGTGGTTAGGATTTAGAGGAATAAACCAAAAACTTTTCAAGATAAATCCATGGGTATTTAAAAATCACTTTTTCCCCTTTAGCCTCGTTGTCATCATTATCTTATTATCACAATTTATGTATTTATAGATAAAAGAAAAATAAGATAAATTCATAATAATATCTTTTAAAATATGCTATGATTCATTTAAATAATGTAATAAAGGCTCTTTAATGTTTAAAAATTTAAGTATTCATAAGAAGATGAACTATTTTATAGCGATGGTAACTGTCTCTGTATTCTCAGCAGCAATTTCTATATTTATAGCTATGGGATATGTAGATTCTCAGTATGAACATCTACATGAAAATTCTATGATTGGTGGATTGACAACACTAAAAATAGAAAAAAACCTAAATTATGTGAGCAGACTCTCAAGAGATATTATGCTTGGCGGAGATTATGAAAAAAACTTAGCAAACCTAGAAAAAACTCTACACAACATAGAGGATGGATTTAACTCTCTTGAGATACTTATGGCAAAAGATGACTCTCTTAATATGGTTAAAGAGGCAAAAACATCAACAATGCTATTTTTAAACAATACACTTAAAATGATGAAGTCTCTTGATGCCCAAGACATAAAAGACAACAAAACTCAAATCTATGCTAACTACTCTGAAGAGCTTACTCCTTTTGCAAACACGTCAAGAGACTCATTTAAAAAACTTGTAGAATTTAAATCTAAAGAGCTTGAAGATGCCTCTTCTTCACTAGCTAAAGTGTTAAATGTTTTTAAATACTTAGCTCTTGTTGCTGGTATTGCTGTTGGTCTTATTGTTTTAATACTCGCAACAATTATTAGAAAATCGATAACTTCTGGCATAAATAATTTCACATCTCTGATAGGCTATGTTGCTAAAGGTGATTTTAGTCATAAAGGCAGTGAAAATGATAGAAATACAGAGCTTGGGATTATGGGGCATGAACTATCTAAGCTTATTGAACATACACAAAATCTTATTCATGAGATAAATACAACAATTACAGATGCTTCAAAAGGTATCTTTTCTCATAAAATCTCATCTGATGGCATGAGCGGAGAGTTTGTAGATGCTATAGCGAGTGTTGAGAAAAGCATAGAGTTCATGAAGACTCAACATGAAAAAGCACAAAGAGATGTCTTTAACTCAAAAATCAGCACAAAGAGTGTAAATGTTTCAGAATCACTCTCGCTAATAATCTCTGATTTAAGCTCAAATATCAATGATTTAAAAACTATAACATCTGCTACAAAAGAGGCATCAGAATCTGCTATGAACTCAAAAAATGATATCTTAAATATCACACAAGAGTTAAACGCATTAACGGAGCAGGTAAATACAAACAACCACAGCATCTTAGAAATTACAAACCAAGCAAATGAGATAACCTCTGTAATTCAGTTGATTACAGATATAGCAGACCAAACCAACCTTCTAGCTCTTAACGCTGCGATTGAAGCTGCTCGTGCAGGTGAACATGGTCGTGGGTTTGCAGTTGTTGCGGACGAAGTGCGCAAACTAGCTGAGAGAACACATAAAGCAACAGGTGAAATTTCAGTATCTATAAAGTCTCTGCAACAAGATATGAATGAGATACAAACAAGCTCTGAGATGATGAAAGCAACAGTTGAAGAGTCCACTCAAAAAATGAATGGGTTTGAGAGTGCTCTAATCGAACTTAGTAATAACTCACTTAAAATGGTTGACTACTCTTTTGGAATGGAGAACAGCATATTTATAGTTCTTGCTAAGCTGGAGCATATCTTATACAAATCACGTGTTTATAACTCTATTGTTTCACTTAAAAAAATGTTTGAACAACAAGATACTCACCAGTGTGCACTTGGTATTTGGTACGATGATGAGGGCAAGAGAAGATTTGCTGAAACTTCATCATTTAACAAATTGTCAACTCCTCATGAGATAGTTCATAAAAATGCAAACGCTAATCTATTTTATTTAGATCAAAAAGCTGAGGAGGAGACTCTGAAAAATTCTCAAAATATTATTAATAACTTTGATAATATGGAAAAAGCTTCTGAAGAGTTATTTACACTTCTTGATACAATGCTTCAAGAGTCAAAATAGCTAAAAATTCTACTCCCACTCATCATAAATTGAGCTGGAGTGTTTCTCTTTTTTGTAACGCCTTGAGTTTTTAGTTTTTTCTAACTGATTTGAGATGTACAAAATATCATCTTTAATCTCTTCTATCTCTTTGTCACTATCTTGATAAGAGATAATCTTTTTTACAATTTTTTGAAGATCTTGCAAATCACCTTTGTAAATATCTATCTCTTCAACTCTATTTAGCACTTTTTGACTATTTTGTACCTTTTTAGAGTAACTCTCTTTTGTGATATTTTGAGTAGTTAAAAGGTAAGATAGAACGCTCTTATGAAATCGCTCCAATGCTCTTATGTATCGGAGTCTAAGTGAATTGTCTATAGCTTTTTGCGATGCCATCTCTAACCTATTATTTATTTGTTGATACAATTATAACTTAATAACAAACCATGGAGAGCAATACTTGAAAAAAATCTTAATTTCGTTTCTACTTCTGTCCGCTTCACTCTTAGCAACCGTTATACATGAAGAAGCTTCACAACAACTAATCGATTCTAAAACTCCGATTGTAGATATAAGAACACCCGCTGAATGGAAAGAGACAGGTCTTTTAAAAGGTTCCATTCCAATTATGCTTTTTGATGAAAAAGGCAACTACGACTTAAAAGATTTTATAGATAAATTAAACAAAGTAGTAGATACAAAAAAACAGTTTGCAATAATTTGCCGAACAGGGAGCAGAACTAGAGTTTTAGCACCATTTTTATCACAAAAATTAAACTATGATGTAATAAATATAAAAAGTGGCATACTATATGCCAAATTTATAAAACTTCCTATAGAGCCCTACTCTGCTAAATAGCTTTTCCTTCTATCTTATTTACTAACGCATAGAGCGTTGGTAGATAGACAAGATTTAAAATTGTTCCCCAAATAAGACCAAAACCTATAGAAATAGCGATTGGCTGAAGTATAACAGCCTGCCCTGTTGCATAAAAAATAAGAGTAAAAAGTCCTAAAAATGTAGTAAGCGTTGTTATAATAATTGGACGAAGTCTAAGTTTAGCCCTTAGTAAAAACTCTTCTAATTTATGAGTACCATGTAAAAAATCTAGCATTATTATCCCATCGTTGACAACGACTCCAGCAAGTCCTAATATCCCTATAATAGAAGTCATTGAGAGATTTATACCTAAAATTTTATGTCCAACGAGTGCACCTAAAACCGAGAGCGGAATAACACTCATAACCATAAGCGCATATTTTACCTTTGAAAATATCAATAAAAGAGATAAGAAAATCAAAAACAGTGCCAAAAATATAGCCTTTTGCATATCGTTTCTCAGTTGCTCCTTCTTCTCTTTTTCACCCAATAACATAACCTCTACACCACTCGCTCTTAGCTCATCTAGAGTTGGTTCAAGCTTGTCAAGAACCTCTTGTGAGGTTGTTTTCCTCTTATCAATAGTTGCAAAAAAGGTTTTTATAATACTTCCATTGAGTTTATTTATCTTCTCATAATCTCTTATCTCAATAATATCTGCGACTTGTGTTAATTTTACAGACTTACCCTCGCCAAAAGGAATACTAAAATTTAAAAAAGTATCAATACTATCTTTTTTAATATCCTCTGTTTTTATCTCCATCACACCTCTTTCATTGAAAGTTGTTG
>NZ_JAQVKA010000022.1 GCF_028694895.1 Sulfurimonas sp.
TTTTCTAGTTATTAAAGTCTATTTACTTGCTTAGTTTTCAATGATCTCAAACTACACTTATAAGCCCCTACTCGAAGCTTAGATGCCTAAACTTTAGGTCTCTGTGTTTGTGGATGGGAATTATAGAGAAGGGTTGCTTAGAAGGGGCTTAATATTGTAGGGGAATTACAGACAATTTGTATTCGTCTTATCTAGTATACAAGCATATCCAGATTCTGGATGAACTCTTATAGCTACTGAAGCTCCGTTGGTATCTGTAAGTGTTAAATCACAATTGCCAGTTATTAGGTATTGAACTGCTGATGTTGAGTTACTAACACCTGAATAAGGTCTTCCTAAATGGTCAAACGAGAAGACTCCTCTATTTGATGTTACTAAACTACCATCAGCAGTAAAACAGCTTTGAACTATTCCAGTATTATCTCCGACAATATTATAGCTTCTTGTTAAATCTGCATCTTTATAATCTAAAAATCCATCCATTCCCTCTCCAGTCAAAGGATCTATGGCCCGCTCTCCATTGTTAACATTGCCTTGTGTATTCACTGAATCAGAGAAAATTACATATCCACTAGCACCACTATTTCTTCTAAATCTTATCTGCCATCTTTCTCTGTACCAATCTGCATCATTTACATCAAACTTATCATCTACCATAGCTAAATGCTGTGTGTATCTTATATGTGATACGACTTGTGTTGCAGCTTCTTGAAGTTTATCTGAGCCAGTTCTTGGAATAACTATTGCAGCTAATATACTAATTACAACAATTACAAAAATCAACTCCATCATGGTAAATGCTTTTTTCATAAATAATCCAATAAACGTATTTGTTAGGTAAGTATATCAAAAAAGATGCAAAAAAAGTGAAAGACTATAAGTGGGGGTTATAAAGAAAAATGATTCAAGGAGGACTCTCCTTGAATCAAAAATAGAAGTTTGTTATAAGTTTTCTGCTAGCTTAACATCATATAAAATATCATCTGTCGGATGTCTGTACATTGGCATTCCTAGGCGTTTTTCATCTAAAATATGTCCAATAAATCCAATACTTCTTCCTAAAATAAAGAATGCATTTAGAGCGCCTGCATTTATAAATACATCAATCTCATCATCTTTATATCCAAGTGCTCTCCACATATCTACCATTAAGATACCTATTGTTCCATCAACATTTAAGATAAGGTTCTCTTTTTTAGATGTTGTAAGTTGCTCAATTGTCAAAGCATAATCAAGAAGTGGAGTAGATGGGAAGTTTGCAGCAGCAAATTTCTTTAATCCCTCAACACGTAAATCTGGGTTTTTAAGTGACTTAATTCTATGACCAATTCCTGGGATTGGAATACCCTCTTTTTTCATGTGATTTAAGAAATCATTTGGACTCATACCGTTATTGCTAGCGTATTTAAAGTACTTCGCTGCATCATCAATTGCTCCACCAAAACGAGGCCCAATTGTAAGAAGTCCTGAAATTAGTGAACTGATAACATCTTTACCAGCGCGAGCTGTAACTTTAGCGTTA
Organism: Sulfurimonas sp.; assembly: GCF_028694895.1. Lineage (GTDB taxonomy): Bacteria > Campylobacterota > Campylobacteria > Campylobacterales > Sulfurimonadaceae > Sulfurimonas. Next base: position 1,523 of record NZ_JAQVKA010000022.1, read on the forward strand.
TGAGCACCTGAAACAGCTGGTCCATGATCTGCCACTGTTTTTAGAACTGTTTCTAAAAAGTCAACAGCCCATCTTGGGTAGCGTTTTTTGAACCATAAGATACTCATTACATCGCCAATAGTAAACCCTGTATCTGGCGTTGCAACTGAGCTGATTGGGTAACCACAGTAGTGAGCCTCATCACCTCTATCATCAGAAATAGTACAGATGAATTGCTTAGACTTTCTTACACTTGGACATACATTTATAGAAGGTTCTTCTATATCTTTGATAATTCCTTGTGCATGAAGTTCATGATAAACTGCACTTATAATCTCTGGTAGATTATTAAATGATGCAGGAACATGAATACCAACTTCTTTCATTGCTTTATTCTTAGCTTCAGCTGTTTCGCTATCTGCGTTTGCCGATGCGCCAGCGTGACCAAACTGAACACCACTGTCATAGTACTTAGCAATTGTGCCTATACACCAAGCGATAACTGGTTTTTTAATTTTTCCACTTTTTACAGCTTCAATAACTTTATACTCTTCAGTTCCACCAACTTCACCTAAAAGTAACATGTACTTTACTTCAGGATTTGCTTCCATTCTTAGAAGGTTATCTATAAATACAGATCCAACAAATCTGTCTCCACCAATTGCAACACCCTCAGCAATACCATCAGCATTAATTGCGATAATGTTTGAGAGCTCATTGAAAAGACCACCTGAACGAGTCACAAGTCCACAAGAACCTGCACGGTGAAGTTTTGACTGAACAATATTTTCAATCGTTCCGCCAATATTTGCAATTTTAAATGCACCTGGAGCTATAGCACCAACTGTTGCTGGTCCAATGATAGTTACATTTTTTTCTCTTGCAGTTGCATTCATCTTACGAGCTAATCTCTCAGGGATTCCCTCAGCTGTAACCATAATAGATGTAAAACCACCAATTTCAAGTGCTTCCATAGTTACATCGTATGCTGTTCTAAATGATGCAAAGTTTAAAAGAACATCAGCTTGAGGCTGTGCTGCTTTTGCTTCTGTTGTATTTCTATAAAGAGGAATCATAATCTCATCTGGACCATAAAAAAACTTATCAAATTTAGAATTACTTGTAGGAGCTACGATAGCTGCAACTGAAGGTTTTTTTCTTTTAATAGTATAGTCATAATCTAGCATTCTTTGAATAGCACTTGCGTTGTTATTCCAAAAAATTGCTTGTGTATCTCTAGTATATAATTGTGCCATCTTATTTCCTTACTTTGTTAGTGCCATACGCACGATATCAGTCACATGCGTCTCTGGACCATAAACTTCTATATAAAGGCCTAGTCTATCCGCTGCTTCTTTAATATCTTTTAGACCTTTTTCATAGTTTGGTCCACCGCGTCTAACATAGATTTTAATGCCAACTTTTTTCATCTTATCAGCGTATAATTCAAACGCTTGGATAATTCCTGTAAATGTTTTAGCAACATCAGTAAAGTTTGCAATAGCTCCACCAATAATCAATACTTTATCTCTACCTTTAACATCTTTTGTTCTTGTCATAAGATCTAAAACAGTCTCAGCATAAAATTTTGTCTCACTTGTAGTTGGTCCACCAGAATATTCACCATAGTTAGCTAAATCTTCGATACCAGCAAAATCAGCGATAGTATCAGCATAAACAACTGAAGCTCCACCACCAGCAACCATAGTCCAAACTCTTGCTTCTGGTTTTAAGATCGTAAGCTTTAATGAAGCACCTGATTTACTATCAGCGTCTTCTATAGCTAAAACCTCAGGAGATTTTTCTTCCATACCAAAAGAAGTTGGGAAATCTACATCACCCCACTCTTCTCTCATCATAAAGCCAGCAGTATCATCAAGTTTTGCAACCATATCTAGTAGTTCAACTTTTTTACCTTGAAGAACGAATGGATTGATCTCTAAATATGCAAAGTTAAGCTCTCTGTATGCTCTAAAGAAGCCTATTGCAAACTCAGCAAATGCGTCTTTGTCTTTAGCAGCAACATCTTTTGGAATACTTGCTTTGATTTTTTTCTCAATCTCTTCTTCTGTTGCAGTAATTGGAAATGACACTTCTGTAACTTTGTCCCAATTCTCTTCAACTTCCATTCCACCCTCAGCAGACATGTATAAAACATCATCATCGCCAACGCATGTTGCAGAAATATAATACTCTTCTTCTTGAGAGTGAGGAGTAAAAGGCTCAACTATAAAATGAGTCAACATATCAACTTTTGCTTCGCCACTAGGAGTGTCGCCATCAAATGAAAAATATACAGATTGCTTTTCGCCTGCTTTTTCATCAATCCAAGATGATGCTTTAGCTAAAGAGACATCACCTGGTTTAGCATCTTTAAAAAGAACTAAACCATTTTTTCCTCTTTTACCAAATAGCATATCTGGTTTAGCAACTAATGTTTTACCTTTTAACCATGTCTTCTCTTTTGCAGCTTTTTTAAGTTCTGATCCATTTTGAACCATAACTGTTTCATATGCATAAGAAAAATTTGGAAAATATTTATCCCAATGCTTAGCCAAAATTGACTTTGCGTCAAATTCTCTAATCGCCTTTTGAGCCATTGCAACTCCCTGTTTTTAATATTTCCAGAATAGTATCACATGTTGATTAATCTCATGGCATTTGAGAGGCATAACTGCTTTATAGATTTAATTTATGTTTATATTTGTAACGTTAGCAGAATAAACCACTCTATTTTTGTAACTAATTGTTACATTATCTTGAACTGATTCTCCTAAATAATTTTCTTGAAGAATATAGCTGTTGCATTTAGTTACACCATAAAATTCTAATCTTTTAGCCATTTTTGTGCTTGTATCTACACAATCAATTCCTCTTGCTTTTAGCTCCTTGGAGAGTTCTTTTGCTACATGCATATTGTATGAAAAATGTTTTTTTGGTTCATCTATTACTAGATAAAGGTATTTATTTAAAAAAACAACTGAACTATTGATAAATAGCAATACTAGTGATACCAAAAACATAAATTTATAGTTTTTTCTAAAAATATTCAGACGTACTCTATATGAGTGTTCAAACGTTTGTGCTACGAGCGGAAGCGCTAAGATAACATAAGGTGCAAAGTACTCTATCTCTATACGTTGTCTAAAAGAAAGAATTAACGATAAAACAAGCGTAAAAGCAGTAATAAACCATAACATATCAATATCTTTTGTCAAATACCTTCTATATAAAACATAAAAAAGATACACAAAAATTACTGGGGTGAAAATTGCTGCATAAATACCCAAAGACTCAATAAAATAACCTCTTGGAGAACCATGCATATCAATTCCATAAATGGATAATGAGCCTATGATAAGAGCTATATTTAAAATGAAGAGGTTTCTGTTTTTTGAGTAAATTGCAAAAATTGCAAGTGAGCTAAAAAGATAGACAAAATTGCCATCAAGAAACATATAAAGAATCAAAAGTATATAAATATATGACTTTGTTACTCTCTCATAAAGATATAAAAAAAGAAGGAGAGAAAATAGAATAAATCCTGCATCATTAACAATGATTCCTGCACTCATTACGCCTGGTAAGAAGATAAAAACAACAAGTAACCAAAGCCTGTTTCTCTGTATTTTCAAATATTTTTTAGAGATTTTATAAAGTAAAAGTGCACTAAGTAAATGAAGTATAATCATAGGCAATCTAAGGGCAAAATCATTTTGTCCAAAAAAATAAAATGAAGTTTTTATCAAAGCTTGAAGAAATGAGAAATCACCATTTAACAGAAGTGTTTCGTTGTAAGAAATGGATAGCTCGCCTATTTGAAAAATCAACAATAACGCATCTAGCGTTAAAAGTAAAAATAGGACAAGCCTTGCGCTCATAGTTTTAAAAAGTTTCCTATCATCTCATGCCCATATTCACTCATAATAGACTCTGGATGGAATTGGACACCATATATCTCTTTGTCTTTTATTTTTAAAGCCATTATTTCATTATCATCTTTGCTATATGCCATCGGTTCAATAACATCTGACATAGAATTTTTATCAACGATAAGAGAGTGATACCTTGTTGCTATAAACTCTTGAGGTATGTCTTTAAAGATGGCGCAATCTCCTGTTCTTTTCATAGTAGAGGTTTTACCGTGCATCATATTTTTAGCGCGTACAACTTTTGCTCCAAAAGCTTGTGCAATACTTTGATGCCCTAAACAAATCCCTAGAATTGGTACTTTATCTTTAAAATGTTCTATAACTTTTAGAGTAACTCCTGCATCATCAGGAGTTGCAGGACCAGGAGAGATAATTATTTTTTCTGGCTTAAGTGCTTCAATCTCTTCAATACTTAATTCATCGTTTCTAATTATCTTTAAATCAGCTCCCAATTCTCTACAATATTGAACGATGTTATATGTAAAACTATCATAATTATCAATCATTAAAATCATATTATTATCCACTTACTTTAATTAAAGGAATTATATCCACAATTAAATTGGTTTTAAATAAAGCATATTTTGATGTTTTTAAACTATTTTATCTCTTTTTTATTTGTCAGCTGTTGCAGGTAATTTGAGATGTTTATAAGAGAAAAAGTGACTAAAAATATCATAAGTCCTGGAAAAAAGCTCACCCACCACGCTATCTCTACAACATCTTTTCCACTACTAAGGATAGTGCCCCAACTCATTTGAGGTGCCACAATACCAAGACCCAAGAAGCTAAGTCCTGACTCTGCAAGTATTGCTCCTCCTACGCCAAAAGTAAAACTAACAAAATATATAGGGGCTAAAAGTGGTGCATAATATTTAAAGAGTATCTTTAGTTTATCAACTTTTGCGATATTTAGTATCTTTATATAAGGCTGCGATGTTATTTTGAAGCTCTCTGAACGGATAAGTCTAGCCGTTGTCATCCAACCTGTGATAGAGATGATAACTATTAAAACCCATGAAGAAGCATTTACGTAACTGACTAATGCTAAAAGAAGAAAAAAGGTAGGAAAAGTTAAAAATAGGTCAACTAAAATGATAAAACCTTTATCAACGCCACCTTTAAAATAGCCAGCCATTGAGCCAAGTAAAAGCCCAATAATTGAAGCTATAAAAGCACTTCCCACCCCTATTAAGAGAGATGTTTTACCACCCTCAATCAACCTAGCTAAAATATCTCTACCAAGTCTATCTGTGCCTAAGAAATGTTCAAGCGATGGAGGGACTAAGATGGCATTACTATCGAGAACGTAAGCATCAAGTCCATAAAAAACAGAACCAAAAAATGAGAATATAAAAATGGATAGAAGTATAAAAATACTAAATCTTGGCATCAATCGTTACTGCTTAATTCCAAGAAGTGTTTGCATCATCTGATCTATTGTTGTTATTATTTTTGAAGCAGCACCATATGATGTTTGATACTTTATAAGGTTCGTTAACTCCTCATCTATACTTACTTTTGAGATAGAAGAGTACTCTAACTCAGTCGCGTTAAATTGAGCAGTAATAGTTTGATTATTTAAAATAGCATCTTTTGTTCTTACACCCACTTCTGTTGCTACAACATCAAACATTCCATACATAGTTGTCTCATACTTCATATCTCCAACTTTAAAAGAGTAAACCTCAAATTGTTGTTGGACCATATCTAAAGAGAGTGTATTATCTCCAGAAGCTGATGTTTTTCCTGCTTTTATCTTTGTTGGATTATCTATAAAATCATTATTTAAATTTATATCTTTAGCATCTTTTCCATCAAAGAATTTACTAAGCCCAAGAGCACCTGCAAAATTTGAACCAGAGTCAAACCTATCAGTTTTAAGATTATCTTCTATTGAAAACGAGTATCCTTTTGAAGCATAATTAGAATCCATTACTAAGTCTAATGCACTTCCTCCACTTGGATATGTAGCCCAATGAAACTGAATAAAATCATCAACATCATTGTTCGCATTTGAGTCTGCATTATCATCTTTTTGCGCTGTTATCTGCGCCTCTACAGAGTTTGAGCCTGTTGCTCCTGTCATTGTAGTTAAAGAGTTAATATCAATAGTTCTTCTTGCTGTCTCTTTTCCATCAATATCATAGATTATAATATCAAAAGCACCATTTTTTACATTTAATGATGAATCCAATATTGGCTGTGTCGGGTTCATTTCTAAACTGTTCGAAGTCATACGCTGAGTAGCATTTGATGCATAAATATTATTTGTAGATTCAATAAGGGTTGCAGAAAAAGCATTAAGCTCATCTAAAACTTTTTGCAGCGTTCCATTTGATGGTGCTCCTGATGAATCTCCTTCAATTTTATCGCCTCTAAGATCAAGTATAGCACCTATTCTTCCACCTGAAATTCTCTCATCCATTGGAATTAAAACGCCATCTTGTCTCTCGTATGAAAGTTCATAAAAACCGTTTGAATTGTTCTGACTTGATATATGGATTGGATGATAAGATCCACCATCTACTAGATTAAATCCATTTACCATTAGAGTATAACTACCATTTTTCTCATTAGACGAACTACTTATTACATTATTGGATTTTGTCTCTCCACTAAAAGATTCTGCTCCTATAAGTTTTGCTAAACTTAACTCTATAGAGTTTCTTTTATCTCTTAAGTCATTTGCAGTAAACGTATCTCCAGCTTCAGCAATTTCTATTGAAATATTTACATTAGCAAGCTCTTTTGCCAGAAGATTAACTTCGTCTACATTTACTTTTAGTTGTGAATTTAGAGTTGATTGAAGATCATAAATTTTATTTTGAGTAGAAGTAATACTACTTGATACGGCTTCTGTCTGTTTTGCAAGAGATAACTTTATAGCATCATTATCAGGGTTATCAGCAAATGTCTGCCACATGTTGTAGTAATCTTGTAAGTCAGATTTTATACCAACACCATCAATCTCTGGAAAATATGTCGAGAGTGTCTCTAATGTAGTTTTTGTATAATCAGAATACTCTTTATCTGCTGAAATGCCTGTGTATCTATCATAAACAAAGCTATCAAATATCCTAGCAATATCCATAATTTGTGTGCCATTTCCAACATTTCCTGGAGCCATATTCACAGGAGTAGAAGCGGCTGTCACAACTCTTTGTCTTGTATAGCCTTCGCTTTCTGCATTTGTTATATTATGACTTGTTGTAGACACGCCCGCTTGCGCGGCAGTAAGCCCACTGTAACCGATATTTAATGTGTTAAATATAGATGAGCCCATGTTACACTCTCACTTTTAGAATTGTTGAATCTTTTGAAGCAACTCTGCTGTAGCCTTGCATCTCTGTTGGAACTAATCTCTCTAAAAAAGTATTGTAAAGGTTGCTAACAGCTAATACCAACTTAGCATAACGCTTGTTTGCATCTCTGAGATTTTGGAGCTCTACTTTTAGCTCTGCTAGATATTCATGTTGTTCTTCATTTAAAAGTTCCGGCAATTCTGCACTTGGATTTGCACTTATAAGAGATGCTATTTCATGGTCAATCATAGCTTTTTTTGACTCAAAGCTCTTTAGCTTCTCCTCTTTTAGCTTTAATCTATCAAACTGAGGATTATGATTTGCTACCTTTATATCTTCCACATCTGATTCAGTAATTTTAATCAAATCTCTGAGGTCGCTAAGAGCACTTTGTAAATGATAAGAAAGCATAATCTAATCCTTTTTGTATGTTTAAAAAACCTACAATAACTCTTGAGCAATCTTCTCTGAGAGTGTTTGTAGATTTATTTTGTATTGGCCAGAAGCAATGGCCTCTTTTATCTGTTCTACTCTACTAGTATCTCCCTGTTTTGAAACATTTAGAGCACCTTTTTGTAGAACTTCCTTATCTTCTGTAAAACTGTTAGCATAAGCGCTACGGATGTTTGCACTATTTAATTGTGAAATCATTCTTTTATCCTTTTTTTCTTTCGCTTGTCGCGATAATTATATTCAACTATATCGACACATTAAAGAAAAATTTTAACGCTTTTGACTCAAATAATCATATAACATTTGAGAAAATCCAAATCCGCCAGCACTTGCCTTTGCTAACTCTTCTCTATACATAGATTTGTATATTTTATCGCCTGGATCATTCTCTTGAGTAAAGAGATTTTTTTCATCCTGCATTGCATTATCCATCATCATCTTCAAAATAACAGACTCAAACGCATCTGTTTGTTCTCTTAACTCTTTATTTTCAGCTTTTGGATCAATTTTTGGAATCACGTGTTGCTGCGATATAAACGCGGCTTGTAAGTCTATAGAGTTTGTGCCTTGCATCATATCAACTTCAATTCAGCAGAGATGCTTCCAGCACTCTTCATAGCTTCTAAGATAGAGATAATGTCTTTTGGCGTAGCTCCAAGCTTTTGAAGTGAGCGAACAAGATTTGCAACTGTTGTTGTGCCCTCTTTTGTATAGAGTTCGTTTTCATTAAGTCCTATTATCATATTTTCATCTACAACCATTGAACCTGCTGGTCTACTTGGAACATTTTGTTCTGTAATCTTTATCGTTATATCACCATGAGTCATAATAATAGGCTTTATATGAATGCCCACACCCGAGACGATTGTTCCAGTCCTCTCATTTATAACTATTCTATCTTGAACGCTATAATTCATATCAACTTCTTGAACTTCTGCTAAAAACTCTATCATTGTTTTGTCTGATGGTTTTTTTAACTTTACAGTTCTTGAATCCATGGCAACTGCTACCTCTGTTGAGTAGTAATTATTTAGGCTTTTTTGAATTGATACACTATTTTGGAAATTTGCCTCTTTAAGCGAGAGAGTTACATACTCTTGGTTGTAAAGATCAATCGCTATCTCTCTCTCAACCAATCCACCATCATAAATAAGTCCAGCAGTAGGATGAGATTCTCCAGCACCCTTAGCGTTTCTCCCACCGATACTAACAGCTCCTTGAGCAAGAGCGTAGATTTTACCATCTACTCCTTTTAGCGGAGTCATCAGAAGTGTTCCACCCTCAAGTGACTTTGCATCTCCAATTGAAGATACTGTAATGTTTATCTTATCGCCTTGTCTTGCAAATGGTGCAAGTTCTGCAGTTACCACAACTGCTGCAACGTTTTTTGATTTTATATCGATAGGTTTCATATCAATATTCATAGCTTTTAACATGTTAGCAATTGATTGAAGTGTAAATTTTGAAGTCGTACCATCTCCAGTTTTTTGAAGACCAACAACTAAGGAGTAACCTATAAGATGGTTATCTCTTACACCAACAATACTAGCTACATCACTAATCTTAGCACCAAAGAGTGCTGTATGAAAAAGAATTGAAGCCGTAAATAAAAATAGAATTTTTTTCATCGTATATCCTTAAATATAGGGATATAGAGCAAAAGTTATTCCACTTTACTCACTTTGTAGGTATGTGAGAGTTGTATTTCCAAATTTTTTGACTTTTTTTACACTAAAAGGTCCTATTTCATCTCGAATTATGAGCGTGCTCATATGTTCTATGATAATAAGCTTTACACACTCTTTTGGAAGTGATGCTATAAGGGAGATCATTTTGTCATAAATCTCTTCCATCCCATCTCTTATACTAAAAGGCGGGTCAATGTAAAAATATGCTTTGTGGTTTTTTTTCTCGAGGCCTTTTACAACTGTTGAGATATTTGAAAATGTATCTCCGCTATAAACTTCGCATGAGCTAGGATCAGTTTGAGCGATATTTTCTCGCAGCACTTTTAGAACTTCACTATTTTTTTCCATAAATATTATCTTAGCAGCCCCACGACTAAGCGCTTCAAGCCCGATTGAGCCACTCCCTGAGAAGAGTTCTACAAAGGTTGCATCTATGATTTCAAACTGGACTGTGTTAAAGAAAGATTCTAAAACTATTGCTTTTGAGCTTCTAGTTGTTGTTTTTGATGGTAGTTTTATCGTTTTGTTTTTAAATTTTCCAGAGACTATTTTTTTTGTTATAAGATTACTTTTCATAAAAAGCTCTTACTGCTCTTAAAATACTATCTTGATACTCTTTTGTCAGAGCTTCTATATGCTTCTGCAATATATCAAAATCCAGCCCAGAAACATCGTCTAGCTCATCTTCTTGATATATCTTGTTTAGATAGTGCAGATTTCCTTTGTTCATATCTTTGTATCGTCTCTCAAGGGCTAGGATTAGCTGAGATTTTGAAAAAGGCTTTATGAGGTCACTCTCTGCAGAACTTGAGATATAAAAAGATCTCTCATCATCAAGAACTTTAACATCACGCACAACAATATCACAATTTTTAAGTGAACTAAGGTGCTTTGATAAAAAAATTTCAAGTGATTTTTGTAAAAGCGGCGACTTACACTCAACTGCTATTCTCAAATATATTCCTTATAAGCTTTTCAAAATTTTATGACAAAAGTATAGCATAGCAACTTTATAAAAACCTACTTATGCTGTACCTTAAATCTTCATCCAAATCTTTGGCTTGTAAGAGCATCCACTCCAAATAACCTCTATCACACATGCTTATCTCTTCTATATATCGACCACTATATTTTCCAAACCCAAATTTTTCAATAAAAACGTTTTGAAAACTCAAAGAAGCTAACTCATTATGTTCTTTTATCTCTAATAGATATTCATATAAAAGCTTTGTATGCAGCGCGTCGCTGAGGGCATTATGAGGCAATAACTCTGCATTATACTTTAGAGCCTCTTTTTTTTCATCTTTGTAAAGTTTAAGTTCATATCTTAAAAATTGTAAAGAAAATTCCTCACACTCTGGGATAAGATGCTTGGTTACTCTTAGCGTATCAACTATTTGACCTTGCCACACAAAACCGCTTTGTCCTAGCATTTTAAGATCAAAATTTACGTTGTGTGCGATTATAGTTGAGTCTTGATTGTTGTGCTCTTGTAAAAGAGCCCAAGCCTCACTATCTTTGAGTTTTGGTCTATCTTTTATCATCTCATTTGTTATATGGTTTATACTTGAAGCTTTTGATGGCATTTTTTTGCCCTCATTAACAAGTTCATACTTTGAAAAAGTGCTCTCTTTACTAGTGCAAATTATTCCAATGGAGCAGATTTTATCACTGCTCTCGACTCCCGTTGTCTCTAAATCCAAAAAAATTAGCATTTATGTATCTTTACCTTTTTGCACCTTGAGCTCATTACTATAAAAGATATATACCCTGCTATGAGTATAAAGATATAAAGAGCATAGATATCAAACCACTCAAAGAGTCCGTTATATGATGAGAGCATATACGTATATGCAAGTGCAAAAATCATAAATGCACTTACAAGCCAGATAAGTAGCATCAACCATTTTCTCCATACTCTTATTAAATCTCCATAACCAATAGGTTTTATATAACTCTTCTCATCACAACTAAGGAGCTTTAACTCAAAGCCATTTATACAACTATTAAAGAGATATTTTAAACTCCTAAATAGCGCTATTAGTATGGTTAGTGGCCAAAATATCATAAACCAAAATTTTAAGATATCAAAAAGAGCTATATATACCTCATGAGTAAGCGCAAGAGCACCTTGAGAAAAATATAAGAAAAGTGTTAATAGTGCTGAGAGAAGAAGTGCAAGAAGTGTGCTACAAAGTGTAAGCCTAAGAGCCCATCTAAGCCAAAGAAGCAGAAAAAACTTACTCATCACTCTTAAAAGATTCTAGCATCGTATAGTAGTGTTCTAGCGTCATAAAACTCTTCTCAAATCTAAAACGGATGATAAACTCTATAACTTTGTTTTTTAGTTCTTCATCCACATTTTCTGCTTTTCCAAAGTAACCCAAAGATATGTTTTTACTCTTTACAACAGCATCTTTATCATAACCTATTGCAAGTATTTGAAGGTACTTACCCTTTTTTATCTCTCCTAGAGTTTCACTCAAAAGTGATGCACCAGAGAGATTTATAGCTTTGTAGTTAAATAGTTCGTTAAACTCTTCAACTTTTTGATTTATTCCTAACTCGTTGTAGAGCACTTCTAGTAGAACTAAATTGTCTTTTCTTGTACGCTCGTAACTAGAGATTTTATTTGTTAAATTTTTTAATCTATCTAAGGCTGAACTCATAATTTTTTCCTATCTTTACTTAGTAGTGATTATACCAAAAACGTAAAGTATTTTTGATATAATTTCAAACCTCAACAAAAAGATAACCATGGACTACTTACAAATAAAAAAAGCCTCTAAACTACATGGAGAAATAAAAATTTCTGGCGCAAAAAATGCGGCTCTTCCTCTTATTGCAATGAGCATACTTGCTAAAAATATAGTGACTATAAAAAATCTGCCAAATGTTGCAGACATTAAAACTCTTTTAAAACTCTTATCAAATTTAGGTGCACAAAACTCATCTTCTTGGGAAAACAGTGCTAATGTTACTACCATTGACACATCAACACTAAATCAGACAAAAGCCACTTATGACATAGTAAAAACAATGCGCGCTTCTATCTTAGTTCTTGGCCCAATACTAGCTAGGTTTGGACACTGTGAAGTATCTCTTCCTGGTGGATGTGCAATAGGACAACGTCCCGTTGATTTGCATCTAAAAGCTCTAGAGCAGATGGGCGCTGTAATAAACATAGAGGCTGGTTATATCCATGCTATAGCTCCAAATGGGCTAAAGGGGTGTAATATCATTTTTGATAAAATCACCGTAACAGGAACTGCAAATATAGTTATGGCAGCAGCTCTAGCAACTGGAGTGACCACCATTACAAATGCTGCTAGAGAGCCTGAGGTAGTTCAACTTTGTGAGATATTAAATGCCAGCGGAGTAAAGATTGAAGGGATTGAAACTGCGATTTTAACTATCCATGGAACGGGTGGAGAGCTTTTAGAGATTGCACCTTTTAGTGTAATCGCAGATCGCATCGAGGCGGGAACTTACCTATGTGCTGGAGCTATTACAAAATCTGAGCTTACTCTAAAAAATGTTAATGCAAAACATTTAGGCGCTGTGTTATCAAAACTAGAAGAGATGGGAAGTAAGTTTACTATAACAGATGACTCTATTACCATTCACCCCTCAGATGTTATCAAACATGTAAAGATAGTAACTCAAGAGTATCCTGCTTTTCCAACTGATATGCAAGCTCAGTTTCTTGCCCTTGCAACTCAAGCAGATGGAACTTCTATAATTGAGGAGAGATTATTTGAGAACAGATTTATGCACGTTAGTGAACTCCAAAGAATGGGTGCTGATATATCATTAAATGGAAATGTGGCAACGGTAAATGGCAAGTCAAAATTAAGTGGTACAGATGTTATGGCAACAGACTTAAGAGCTTCTAGTGCCTTGGTTTTAGCTGGTTTAGTAGCAGATGGTATTACTAACGTTCACCGTATTTACCATTTAGATCGTGGCTACGACTCATTAGAGAAAAAACTACAAAATGTAGGTGCAGATATTTCAAGACTAGCAGAGTAGTTATTTTTTAAAAATAATCATCTCATAGATACTTTTTTTAGCTACAAGAGCTTTATCATGAGATACGGTCTGGGTATTTTTAGCTCTCATAACCTCTTGTTTGAGTGTTAATATATCTTCTTCCATACTATCAACATTCTCTTTTAATCTTAAAATAATATCAACACCAGCGAGATTTACTCCAAGCTCGCGAGTAAGTCTTAGGATGAGTTTTATTCTATCTATATCTCTTTGTGAATAAAGTCTTATTTTTCCATTAGACCTTGAAGGAGTTACAAGATTTTCTCTCTCATACTGCCTAAGTGTTTGTGGATGTATCTCTAAAACTTTTGCAACTATGCTAATTAGATATACTGGCTCGTCATAATCATGAATCATCTCTTACTCCTTTGGTAGTTTTTCTTGCATTAATTCTACTAGTTTTTCATCAAGCTCTTCAACCTTTGGTAAAACTATGTTTGCCTCAAGATATAGGTTTCCGCGTTCTTTTGTTTTGCGGTTCATAGCACCCATCTCTTTTACACGAAATCTTTGGCCATTTTTTGTATTTTGAGGGATTTTTAACTTTATCTCTTTTTCTAATGTCTGGATAGTTACTTTTTCTCCAAAGAGTGCTGCATAAAGAGGAACATCAAACGTTTTAATCAAATCATCGCCGTCTCTTATATACTCTGGGTTTGCTGCTACATTTATCTTTAAGAAAAGATCTCCTGCGCGCCCACCTTGAGCATGCCCTTTGCCCTTAACACGCATCTTCTCTCCACTATTTACACCAGCAGGGATTTTTATATCAAAGCGCTCTCCATTTACTGAAACAGAGTGAGAACCACCAAGAATTGAGACATTAAAAGGGATGGTAACGCTTGTTTCTATATCAAGATTTGGTTGTTGCTGAGCAAAGCCGCCACCACCAAATGAAGAGCCACCAAATCCGCTAAATCCACCACCGCCAGAGAACATACTTCTTAGTATCTCATCCAAATCAGCATTTCCACCAGCATGTGAGCGTGAGAAATCATGAAAGTTTTGTCCACCAAACATACTATCGCCTTGTGCGTCATACTGAGCTTTTTTTGTTTTATCGCTTAGTATTTCGTATGCTGAGTTTATCTCTTTAAATTTATCCTCAGCACCCTTATCTTTGTTTACGTCTGGGTGATACTGTCTAGCTAGTTTTCTATACGCTTTTTTTATCTCTGCTTCTGTTGCACTCTCTGAGACTTCAAGTGTGTCATATAAAGATTTTGCCATATTTGTTTCCTAAAATATATATAATTTGATTCTTAAGCAGGATTATATCATAAGAGTTGAGCGGATGTCAATCAAGGTTGAGTTATTAGTTTAGTTTTCTTTGATATACTTCATACATGAACCCACAACTATTTTTCATCGCTTTTTTAGGCGTTTTCATTCTAATTAACATGTATATATCAAGAAGGTTTATAGCTCATCTTGATATAAAATCAATCCATAAATTTTACTTCCGTATCTTTTTATTTGTAAACTTTTTTGGCATTATCGGTTATATGCTAGGACGATATTATGCAGATTTTCCCAACTGGCTCTATTTTTTATTTTCTCTTCCTATTGGTGTGCTTTTCTTACTCTTTTGTACAGCTATCATCTATGATATATCAAGAGCTATTCTTAAGAGAATTCCTATCTCAAAAAGAAGAAGAGACTTTTTTAAACGCTCACTTGATATCTCTTCACTAGCTCTTGCCTCTACACTGAGTGCAAAATCTATCTACAATGCAAGAGATATAAAGCTTGAAAAAATTGATATAAATATAAAAAAGCTAAAAAAATCCTATAAAATAGCCCAACTAAGCGATATTCATATAGGCGGACTTATAGACAAAGCATTTATAAAAAACTTAGTTCTTAGAGTAAATACGCTAAAGGTTGATTTGGTTGTAATAACTGGGGATTTGATAGATATAGAGATGGATAGAGCTAAAGATATCTTAGCAGAACTTGGAAATTTGAACTCTACTTATGGAACTTTTTTTGTAGCTGGAAATCATGAGTATTTTCACGATATAGAAAAAATAATAGAGACTTTAAAAGGGCTTGATATAAGAGTTTTAGAGAATGAAAATGTATATATTGGCGAGGAAGATGAGGGATTTAATTTAGCTGGTGTTTATGATATCTTTGGATATAGAACAAACAACTATGTGCCGGATTTAAACAGAGCGTTAAAAGATTTAAAAAAATCTCCAACAGTTCTTTTAGCACATCAACCAAAATATATAGACGAGGTAACTGATAGTGTTGACTTGATGCTAAGCGGCCACACACACGGAGGACAACTATTTCCTTTTAGATTTTTAGTAAAGCTTCAACAGCCATACCTAAGTGGTCTGCATCAGCATAACAGAGAGTTGCAAATCTACGTAAATAAAGGTACAGGCTTTTGGGGTCCGCCAATGCGTCTTGGCGCTAGTAGTGAGATTACAGAGATAACGCTTGTTTGCACTTAAAGCTTGCTACATATAAGCTATATGTAGCTTATATATTAGTGTAAAAAGTGGCGAACTTCTGAGAAGTATAAGCTCATACCAAACTCATTTGCAGCTTCTATGATTTCATCATCTCTGATGCTTCCACCTGGTTCTATTACGCTCTTAACACCAGCTGCTGCGGCAGCGTCGATGCTATCACGAAATGGAAAAAAAGCTTCGCTTGCTAGTGCTGCTCCTGTTACATCAAGACCCATCTCTTTAGCTTTTTTAAGTGCGCACTGAGAAGCATCAACACGGCTTGTCATGCCCATACCAACGGCTACCATCGCAGAGTTTTTAACATATACAACACAGTTTGATTTTGTAAGAGATGCTACTTTGTAAGCTATCTCCATATCTTTTTTCTCTTGTTGTGTTGCCTCTTTGGTTGTCATTAATTTTGCATTTTTCACTTCATTTTCATTCACTTTATCAGCATCTTGATAAACAAAACCGCCATCTATATGTTTGAAGTCTTTCGTGTCATTTGCTAAAACAAGTTTGTCATGTCCCATCTCAAAGAGTTTTATACGTTTTTTAGAAGCAAATACTTCTTGCGCTTCTTCTGTTATACGCCCTGCTATGATTACTTCCAAGAAAATCTCATTCATCTTTAGAGCCAACTCTTTTGTAACAACACCATTTACCGCTACAACGCCACCAAAAGCAGAAACTGGGTCACATTTTAGTGCCTCTTCGTAAGCTTCTAGCAGAGTACCCTTTATAGCAAACCCACATGGATTTCCATGTTTTGTGATACAAACAGCGTTTTCTCCCCCAAAAGCTGAAGCAATTTTTACCGCTCCACTTAAATCATTTAGGTTGTTAAAGCTTGCTTCGCCTTTTAGAGTTTTAAAGTTGTTTGAATAGTGGTTGTCAAACTCGTACAAAGCTCCATTTTGATGAGGATTCTCACCATAACGAGTATCCATAACTTTACTTCCAACTATAAACTGCTTTTCTCCAAAACCGCCATTAAAACGCACATTCATGTAGTTTGCTATCATTGAGTCATAAGCCGCTGTATGCTCATACGCTTTTATCATTAAGTTGCGACGAAACTCTAGTGTATTTTTCTCATTCTCAAGCGCATCTATAACTCTTGCATAGTCACTCACATCAGTTACGATCATAACACTATCAAAGTTTTTTGCAGCGCTTCTAACCATTGCTGGCCCACCAATATCGATGTTTTCTATAATCTCTTCAAAATCATCAGTCTTCTCAATCGTTGCTTTAAAAGGGTAAAGGTTTACACAAACCAAATCAATAGCTTCAACGCCAAGCTCTGCGGCCTGATCAAGGTGTGATTGCTTATCTCTGCGGTGAAGTATTCCGCCATGAACATAAGGATTTAGAGTTTTAACACGTCCCTCAAAACACTCGGGAAATTTTGTAACTTCGTCTATCTCGATAGCTTTTATGCCATTTTCTACAAGTATCTTATACGTTCCACCAGTTGAGATAATCTCAAAACCATTTTTTACAAGCGATTTACAAAAATCTACCACTCCATTTTTGTCACTTACACTTACCAACGCTCTTTTCACTATTTTTCTCCTTCTCTAAGGAAGTGAATTCCTTAGATAATTCCTATCACTAAAGCTTTACCTATCGGCAAGAAAATAAGAGGAATTTTTAAATTGCGCAATTTTATCTAACTCGACTTTAGATAATGGTAAACTATAAGAAATTAACAAGGGGTTTGATGAAAAATATAGCTATTTTATGTTCTGGTGGTGATGTTAGTGGTATGAATCCAGCACTAAAACATTTTGTAGAGTATTCTTTACATAAAGGTTTATGCCCATATTTTATATATGATGGGCTTGAAGGATTGATAGATAATAAAATATACAAGGCCTCTCACAAACATGTAACAGGAATCATCAATCGTGGTGGAACAACTATAGGAAGTACTAGAAGCAAAAGATTTATGGATAAAAAATTTAGAGAAGTCGCAAAGAAAAACCTTGACGCGCTAAATATTGATATGTTAATTGTTTTAGGCGGAGATGGTTCATTTAGAGGAATGGATGTTTTTTACAAAGAACATAGCGTGAAGTTCTGCGGGATTCCTTCTACTATCGATAATGATATAAACGGCACAGAGTATTCTCTAGGCGTTGATACTGCACTAAACGTCATCAAAGGCTCAATTGACAACATCAGAGATACTGCATCCTCATTTTCAAGAGCTTTTGTGATTGAGACTATGGGAAGAGAGTGCGGTTATTTGGCTCTGGTTTCAGCACTTACGTGTGGAGCTGAGCTCTGTTTGATTCCTGAAGTTGCATATGATTTGAGAGAGTATGAAAAAAAGTTTAAAAAGCAAGTTCAAAGTGGTCGTAAATATTTTATAGCCGTGGTCTCTGAGGGGATAAAAGAGAGTTCGGCTGAGATAGCTTCTTGGTTTGAAGAAAAAGTTGGTGTTGAGTCTAGAGTTACTGTTTTAGGCCATACTCAAAGAGGTGGAAATCCTACGACATATGATAGATTAATGGCTTATAAATTTATAACCTATGCGATTGATGGATTGCTGGATGATAAAAATAGCAGTGTAATTTGCTATACAAAAAGAGGCTTTGAGTATAAAAGTATAGATGAAGTTACAGGTGCAAAATATCAACTCGATGGTGAACTTTTAAAGTTTTTAGAGAGATTTTAGAGTGTATAAACTAAACTTTTTTGTCCCAACTAAAGATAAAGAGAGAGTCAAAGAAGCACTCTTTAGAGTCGGTGTTGGAAGATATGAAAACTATGAGCATTGCAGTTTTGAGACACTTGGGAGTGGGCAGTTTAAACCTATAAAAGATGCACATCCACATATTGGTCAAGTTGATATTTTAGAGAAAGTAGAAGAGTATAAAGTCGAGATGATTTGCTCAGATGAGTTGATAAAAGAGGCTATAAAGGTTTTAAAAGAGACTCATCCTTATGAAGAAGTAGCATATGAAGTTTTTAGGATGGAAGTGTTTTAAACTTATTTATTGGTTACGCTCATATAAAATAATTTTCTTTTTCTTTTTTGTTACAATAATCTTTTTTACCCAAGGTTGTATCCATGAAAAGCAGTGTTATATCTATTCAAACTGGCAAGGTGAAAGCCTATGGCGATAAAGAGAGTGGTGAATTTTTAGACAAATATTGGCAGAGTGCTTTTTTTAAAGAGATAGTAAATTCTAAGATTTATGTTAGTAAAAATGGTCTTGCTGGAGATGAAGTAGCAGATAAAATCCATCATGGTGGATTAGAAAAAGCAGTTTTTGCGAACAGTTATGAGAACTATAAAGAGTGGAGAGAGTTTTTAGCTGTTAACGCCCTTCCCTTTGGCGCACTAGGAGAAAATCTTACTATTACAGGGCTTCATGAGAGTAGCGTATATCTGGGAGATATTCATAAGATAGGCTCAACACTTTTACAAGTCTCTCAACCAAGAAAACCTTGTTATAAAATTGCTAAGAGATGGAGTAACAAAAAATTTACAAATGAGATTTACATAACTGGACTTACCGGATGGTATTATAGAGTGCTAAAAGAAGGAGAGATAATCTCTGGCGATGAAGTCATAGTAAAAGGGAGTGA
>NZ_JAQVKA010000023.1 GCF_028694895.1 Sulfurimonas sp.
TCGATTTTTGAGAGATATTTTTGAAACTCTGCCCATCTTATGGCTATTTTAGATTCATCTTGTTTGAAGCTTTTTAATACTGATTTTTGAAATATAGACACTTGCTCTAGCCTTAAAAATATTTTTAATAATATAAAGCATTCTACCTTAATGAAGCAAAATAAAAAAAAGAGATTTTGTTTCTGAGCATTTTTTTACTCTTGTTTGCAACCATATATATGCATTCCCAAGCTCATATAACATCCAACCAATTTTAATATCCAACCATCCATATCATAATCTTCCCGACCGCCAAGCCACCAAAAGTTCCTACAAGATAGCCCATAATAGCCATCAAAACGCCAACACCAACAAGTGCTTTGTTATAAGTTGCAGCCAAGATTGATGCGGAAGCTACTCCGCCTATGTTTGAGAGAGATGCTATGGCTATGCTAAAGAGATCTAGTTTAAATATTTTAGCACCTATAACCATAACTAAAGCATGAGTGAGCAAGATACAAAAACCTGCAAAAACATAGATACCAACACCACTAAAATTCTCAAATAACGCCTTTGAGCCAATTAGTGCTATGAGCATATATAGCATAGTAGTAGCAACTTCGCTAGAGCCGTTTATACTCTTTAACCTTGTAAATGAACCCAAAACTCCAAAAAGTGTAGCAAGAACTACTGTTGTTGTAGTGTAGTTAAGAAGTGCAAACCCACTTTGTGCTATCAGATTTACTACAAAAGCAACGAGGATAGAGAGGAGTATCAAAAACCAGTACCTCTTTGCTCCTATGGTGCACGAACAGCCGATAGAGCTTAGTTTTGCCATCTGCTCTTGTGAGGATGTAAAGTTGTTAAAGTAGTGTGCAAATGGGGTTAAAAAAAGC
The DNA here is from genome assembly GCF_028694895.1 of Sulfurimonas sp. GTDB lineage: Bacteria > Campylobacterota > Campylobacteria > Campylobacterales > Sulfurimonadaceae > Sulfurimonas. Next base: position 876 of record NZ_JAQVKA010000023.1, read on the forward strand.
AGAAACATTATCCATATAGTATAGTTTACACTATCAACTATCAGTGCGTAGCCAAATGCTTCTTGAGAAACATTTAATGCAGAACCTACCGCTATCATGTTTGCAACTCCACCCATCCAACTACCACTAAGTGCCCCAAAAGCCGATGCCATCTCTTTGTTAAAATCAAAAACAAAAGAGATAAGCATAAAAGAAAAAGCAAGAGATAAAACAGCTAATAGGTAAGCAATCAGAAGAGATTTTCCAAGTTTAAAAAAATCCATAAAATCAATCTGTAAAAGCATCAAAAAAAGCATGGCAGGGAGTAGGTTTTTCTTTGTATTTTCATAGATTGCATCTATCGCCTCATTTTGCTCAAAAAAACCAAGCGAAGCTAGAGTCATACTAAAGATATAGATCATAACAACTGCGGGGATAAACTTAAATATCTTTAATTTGCTCTTTTGCTCAACTAAAGTAATAAAAGCCGCTAAAGAAGCTAAAGCAAAAAGATACCATAAAGGCGAGCTAATCATCTATCTCTTTTGGCACAAGGCGCATCTTTAAACCCCTCTATACTCTCTCTTATTGCGCTCATAAATTCTCTTGATGGATCATCTTTAATAGTTCTGTATTTGTTATCCGCTTCAAGCCACAACTCACTTCCCTCAAAACATCTATACTCATAATGCCCTATAACGTACTCTATGGTAGGAATTCTACTTTTAATCTCTTTTACAAGCTCTATATTTGCACGTAATTGCTCAGGTGTTAAGTTCTCTTTTGAGTTTTGTCCACCTACATTTTCTATACCAATAGAGTTGTAATTAAGCCCTATAACATGTCTTGCCATCATATCAAGTGGCATAAGTTGATGGATAGTTCCATCTCTCTCAACCATAAAGTGAGTAGACACATTAACCGTCCCACCCTTGTTTATATCTGCTCTTGTGTTTGAGAGAGTCTCTGTTTTAAAGCAAGAGAGTGAACTGCCAAAATCATCTATTGCGGTATGATGAATAACGATGATTTTTGGAACTATTTTTATATCTGTTACATCTAAGTTATAGTGCGATTTTATATACTCTTTTGTAAGCTCTACTCTTTTTTGTCCAAACTCTATAGGTGTTTGTCTTATCTCTAAGGCTGTTAAAAAAACAGCGCTAAGCAAAGTCAATAAAAAGAATTTATACATATAAAACACCTCTAGAAAAGTTAAAGCACAGTATATTATAATTAACTTTTATATGCTTTTAATAGCTATGCCTATATCATAAGCATTATGAATATTAATCCAATTATAAAACAAAACTTATTATCGGAACCACTTAGCGCAAACGCTCTAAAACTCGTTCGAGGCATATACAACACTTATGTATCAAATGATGAAGAAGCGGCGATAGATATAAAGATTTCAAATTTTTTAAAACTACTAAACCTTCATAACTCAAAAGAGTCAATTGGGTATATTCAAGACCTGCTAGAAGAGATAAATGAGCCTATTGCTATTAGAAATTTTGAGTTTAGAGGCAATACAACTCAGCTTAAGTTTGTTCAGTTTTGTAGTTATAAAATTGGTGCAGAATCAATCAACATAGAAGTAAGCGAAGAGTATCTGCACGCTCAAAGCGAATATATGTTAGACTCATTTTTATAAGTAAAGGTAAACAATTTGGCAAAAAAATACGTTATTTTAGATACAGAGACAACTGGTATAGGCGAAGAGGATAGAGTAATACAACTCGGTTTTATAGTTTTGGGCGAAAAAGACATTGAGATTCAAAACGAGTTTTTTAGCACATCAGTTCCAATAAGTTTTGGAGCTATGGAGACTCATGGAATCACTCCAAATATGCTAGAGGGTAAGCCTAGCTGTACTGAGAGTGAATCATATAAGAGGCTTAATGAGCTAAATATAGATGAGAACTATCTTATCATCCACAACGCAAAGTTTGATATAGGCATGCTTGAAAAAGAGGGTTTTAAAACTCAAATGAAAGTTATAGATACTCTAAGAGTTGCAAAGCATATGCTACCTGATGAAGAGGCGCACAGACTTCAATACTTCCGCTATAAAATGGGGCTTTATAAAGAGGAGCAAAAGGAAGCAGACGATTTAAATATTGTCATAAAAGCGCATGATGCAATCGGTGATGTTTTAGTTTTAAAACTACTGCTTAGTAAGTTAAAAGAGCTCGTTTTAGCTCAGTTTCCAAATGAAAATCCAGTAGAGAAAATGGTTGATTTAACAGCTACGCCAATCATGATAAAATCATTTAACTTTGGAAAGTACAGAGGTAAAACATTACTAGAAGTAGCTTCAAGTGACGCACCTTACCTAAGATGGATGCTCTCAAATATGGAAAATCTGGATGAAGATATGCGCTACTCTATAAATACTCTCTTAGCCAACTAATCCAAAAAATATAAACATCACTAAAGCAATTCCCCAGCCGATAAACGCATATGGGAGTTGTGTGTTTGTATGCTCTACTAAGTCACAATCACTTGCCATTGCAGAGATAATTGTCGTGTCCGAAATTGGCGAGCAGTGGTCTCCAAAAACACCTCCAGAAATTGCGGCACCAACACAAAGAGCCATGTTTGCATCCATCGAGAGAGCCATCGGGATAGCTATTGGAATCATTATGCTAAAAGTTCCCCAGCTTGTTCCAGTTGAGAGAGAGATAAGAGAAGCTATTATATATATAACTGGCGCTAGAAAAACTACACTTAGATTTTTACTAACAAGCGAAGCCAAAAAATCACCAGTTTTTAGCTCTGTGGTTATCTCTCCTATGCCAAAGGCAAAAAGAAGTATGAGTGCGATTGGAACTAATTTTAAGGCACCTGAAATAGCACTTTTGCCCCAAGTAGAGAGTGTCATGTTTTTTGTGCCAACAAAATAAAAAAGAGTGAAGAGAAGTGTAGAGAGCATCGTATAAAAGATAGAACTAGAGCCACTTCCCTTTAAGATATCTCCATCTCCCGTGATGTATAAGAAAAGAAAAACAAAAAACACCATCAAAATAATTGGCACAAGCATATAAAACATACTCTGAGATTCGGCTGCTCTTACCTCTTCATTTTTAGGTTTATGTTTTGCATTTTTCATAGCTCCTATATCTATGTTAAACCATATAGCTATAAATGTTACAAATAACGCTGCCATCGCATAAAAGTTATATAAAACAGAGTGTAGTAATACATCCAAAGCATCAAGTTCAAGCGTATTTTGTGAGATTTGAGTTGTAATAAGCCCTAAAAGAAGTGCGCCCCATCCATTTAAGATGATTAAAGAGCTAACTGGAGCTGCAGTTGAGTCACAAACAAAGGCTAGTTTTGCACTTGGAATCTTGTATTTGTAGCAAAATGGTTTTCCAACAGCACCAGCGATTAGAGATGTTATGGTTGACTCTATAAATATAAAAATACCTATGATATAACTGAGCATCAAAGCAGAGCGTGGAGATTTTACAACACCAGTTTTATGTTGCATAAAATCTACAAAACCATCAATTCCGCCAGATTTTTCAATCAAAGCCATAATGCTTCCAACAAGAATGGCAAAAGAGAGTGTTTGGAGTATCCACGTCTCTTGAAGTAGAGATATAAAAAGTAAAAATATACTCTTTAATGAAGCGATAATAGAGAAGTCATTTAAGATAAAGCCGCCAAGAACGATACCACCAAAGAGTGAAAGCACAACATTTCTGCTGTATAGTGCCAAAGCAATCGCTAAGAGGGAAGGCACAAGAGAGAGGATAGAGAGTTCTATGTTAGAACTCTATAGATAGTAAAACTAAACCAGGTCTTCCAAAAATCTCTTTGTAAGGTTCACAATCTTTTTGTTTAACCTCTTTAAAGCCTAGCTTTTTATAGTATAGAAGTGTCTCTAGTGAGCCAATTTCGACTATTGTTTGCGCAATTCTATACCCTTTTAACCTTGCAGTTAAAAGACTTTTTTGCATAAGCGCTTTTAGGATTCCAACATCCATAAAACCCTCTAGCTCTTCCATGTAATCAAATACTAAAGTTCTGCTATTTAGCGCAAAACCACAAATCTCCATCAAACCAAAGTATTCACTCTCTTCAGTATTAACACCAATCTCTTCAAGTGCGCTCATAAAAGTTTCTCTAGTTATCAACCTTGGCTCATAGCTAGCAAGGGAACCAACACATTTTCCATCAATTTCTGCTATTAAAAAATTACTAAAATGACAATTTGACTTTGCTGTAGTATTTGTTAATTTTTCAAGTTTTTCTAAAACTTCTTCATCACTATTTGTTTTAAAAATCAGGTCAAAAACACCAATTTTTTTATCCGCCCTAGTACTTTGTAAAATCATTTGCGCTAAAAAAGATGCGTCTGCACTAGTAGCTTTTCTTATGTTTATGCCCATAAACCTTTTTCCATTGTTAAAAAATTAATCTGTTTCATATTTTGGTAATAGTAACATACTTTATGGTAAAAAACTTCTTAATTATAACAATTTGTCAAATGTTCCTTTATGCCAATGAACAAATCATTTTGGTAGTAGCAGAGGAGTTCAACTCGACCAAGGCAAAGCTAATCTGCTTTGAAGATAACAGAGCTGTTTTTGGGCCTATTGAAGTAAATCTAGGAGCTGCTGGGGTGGCATTTGGAGTTGGAGAGAGAACGCTTTTAAAAACAGAAGTAGAACCTATAAAAAAAGAGGGTGATAAAAAAGCGCCACTTGGAATATTTACTCTTGATGCTGTCTTTGGATATGAAAAAGAGATGAATATTAAAATGCCTTATTTACATGCAACAAAAGAGTTGATTTGTGTGGATGATTCAAGCTCAAAATTTTATAATCAAATCATCAAAAAACCAAAAGAAGCGCCAGCTAGTTATGAAGAGATGAGAAGAGAAGATGCTCAATACGAACTAGGAGTTACTGTTGGGCATAATAAAGAGCAGATACCACAAATGGGTTCTTGTATCTTTTTGCATGTAGAAAAATCCATAGATGCCCCAACAGCAGGATGTACATCTATGAAAATGGAAGATTTGAAAAAAATAATCCATTGGCTAGATAAAAGCAAAAATCCAACTCTGATTCAAATCATATCTGCGCAAAAAAAAGAACTCTTAGAACTCTACCCACTCTTAGTGATTGTGCCTTAGATATCCTCTTTGCTCATATAATCTTTTGCTTTTATGCCCATGAGCGATAGACCAGTCTTTAAAGATAGGCCAACAACCATAAGAAGTTTAAGAAGCTTTGCTTCATCTTGTGTGCCTATAATTCTGCAATCATAATAGAATTTATGTAAAGATGCAGCAAGTGATTTTAAATACTCTGGTAGTTTTTGAACCTGTCTTGAACTAAAAGCATCCTCAACAATCTCAGGAAGTAAAAGAGCATCAAACATAAGCATATCTGCATTCTCTCCTAAGTTTTTTAAAGCAGCTGACATTATCTCATCATGGCTCAAATCACTCTTTGAGATGATAGTTTTTATTCTAGCATGTGCATATTGAATATAAAAAATAGGGTTTGAACTATCTTGCTTTTTAAACTCTGCAAGATCAAACTCTAAAGCTGTATCACTTTTTTTAGAAGCAAAGATAAATCTAAGCGCATCAGAGCCTATCTCTTCAACTATATCACTCATAAGGATTACATTTCCAGCACGCTTACTCATCTTATATGGTTCGCCATCTTTTAAAAGGCTTACCATTTGAGATAGTAAAATTTCAAGTTTAGTGCTGTCATAGCCTAAAAACTCAACTGAGGCTTTTACTCTAGCAATATATCCGTGGTGGTCTGCACCCCAAATGTTTATATAATGCTCATAACCTCTTTCAAACTTTTGGTTATGATAAACTATATCACCCGCTAAATATGTAGGACGACCATCTTCGCGGACAACAACTCTATCTGCATCATCGCCCTTTAAGCTTGAAGCGATAAAGAGTTTGTCATCTTTTTTATAGACGCCCTCGCCCATCTTAAGCATAGCTCTATCCCAGTCATCATATAGAGTTGACTCATAAACAAAAGTGTCAAAGAAGATGTTTGTATCTGCTAAATCTTTTTTTATAATCTGCATAACGCCATCTTTTGCCCAGAGTGCAAGCTCTTTTTGACGAGACGCATCACTTAGTATCTCTATGCCAAATTTCTCTACTGCATCATGAGCGAGTGGTGCTAGATAATCACCTCTATAGTAACTCTCTGGATACTCAACAACTTCATTTAGTATGTTTTCTCTTCCATAAAGTTGGATTGAGAGACCAAGCAAATCTATCTGATTTCCAGCATCATTTACATAATACTCAGCAGTTATATCATAGCCCAGATGACGTGCGAGTCTAAGGAGTGTATCACCATAAACTGCACCTCTAGCATGGCCTATATGAAGAGGTCCTGTTGGATTTGCACTAACAAACTCTAAGAGAATTTTCTCTTTTTTTTCTTGTGTTGCAAATGCTTCAGTGTTTTCTAGTGCCCACGAGCCATACTCACTTAAAAAGTTTTCGCTTAGACGGAAGTTTAAATAACCTTTTACAGATTCAACACGGCTAAATACACCATTATCTTCAAATGAGGAGGCAATTTCATCGGCAATTTTCATAGGGGATTGCTTTAGCTCTTTTGCTAAAGCAAAAGCAATAGGGGTAGCAAAGTGACCAAAAGAGCGGTCACGAGGCTTTTCTAAAACAACTTCACGACCAAACTTTTCACGTAAAAGTGCCGATACTCGTTGTTTCAAAATTTACGCTTGTTCTGTAGTTTTTGGAGTCTCTTTTGAAGCCACTTCTTCAGTAGATTGTACTTTTTTAGGTGCTTCAGATGAAGCTGATTTTACATCTGTGTCATCATCTTCATTTTTCATTTCAGCTTTAAAGTTTTTAATTCCTTTACCTATACCTTTTGCAAGTTCAGGTATTTTCTTAGCTCCAAAAAGTAAAACCACTATCGCTAAAATTACTAGTAACTCTTGTCCACTTGGCATTCCCATATCTATTCCTTCTGTAAATTAAGTCAGAGATTATAGCAAAATTTGCTGTAACTTCTCTTATTTTATATATCTTCCCAACTTCTAACAAAATCATTTATTTCATTAGCTGGTATCTTTACTCTTGCTGCCTTAGCTATAATTCTTAACACCTCTGCTGCTTCTTCAAGGTTATTATTTACTATAAGAAAGTCATATTCACTAACTCTCTGCATCTCTCTCTTTGCCATATCCACTCGGCGATCAATTACCTCTTGAGAGTCTGTTTTACGTGCTTCAAGACGTTTTTTTAGTTCTGAGAGAGTAGGAGGAGAGATAAAGACTGAAGTTGTAATATCTCCAAGGCGATTAGTTATTGTTGAATTTCCTTGAACATCTATATCAAATATAACCAACTTTCCAGCCTTTAGAGCCTCTTTTACTGGTTTAATAGATGTTCCATAATAGTTGGAGTGAACAACAGCGTACTCTAAGAAAAACTCATCTTCTATATCTTTTTTAAATTCGCTCTCATCTACAAAATGGTAATGAACACCATCTATCTCTCCCTCTCTTATAGGGCGCGTTGTAGTTGAGATAGAAAAGTAACAATCACCAATATCACTGATTACCTCTTTTAACAAAGAACTCTTCCCAGCTCCACTTGGACCTGAGAGAACTAAAATAGCACCTGTCTTATGATTCACTATTTATCGCCTAGGGTTATGTTGATATTTATCTTCATCCCTTTTAATGAAGCCGCTACATCTTTATCAGATAATGCTTTTAGAAGTTTTTTAAGAGCTTCAACTCCATCAGAGCCTCCAGTAGACTCTACAGCTTCTTCATCATTTTCAAAATCTTCCTCTAGCTCTTGTACCTCTTCATCATCTATCTCAGAAAAAGCCTCTTCTTCTAGATCTTCAACATCTTCTCCGATTGCCAGTTTTAAGTCTCTGCTAGTTAAAGAACCAATATTTAATAAAATATCTTCATCAACCTCTGTTTGTAAATCTTCTTGGCTTAAAGAGCTAACGGCACTTTGTATCTTGGAAGAGAGCGCTTCTTCACTCTCATCTTCATCTATATTATCATCTAACTCATCTTGCTCATCTACTGTTATATCTTCATCTAAATCATCTTCAATACTCTCTAAAGTATCTTCTTCTATAAAACCTTCCAGAGTGTCAGATTCTAGTTCATCATCCAACCCATTATCCTCTTTAATAGTTTCTTCTTCTTCGCTATCTTCTTCTATGAAATCTTCAAAAGTATCTAACTCTAATTCATCTTCCTCAGTTTTATCTAAATCGCTCTGTAGTCCATCCTCTAACTTATCATCTTCAAGACTCAAATCTTCTGCAAGCTCTAAATCTTGCATATCAAAATCATCTGTCTCTGTCTCTTCTAAAAGATTTTGTACTTCTAACAGTTCATCTCTATCTAAAATTCCATCTTCAATATCATCGGCATCTTGAACTTCTTCGATGCTATCTGCATCTTCTTCAATATCTTCCGTATCCTCAAGATCTTCAAGAGCATCGTCTTCATTTTCATCATCATCGTCTTCATCGTCTTCATCGTCTTCATCGTCTTCATCGTCTTCATCTTCGTTCTCATCATCACTCACATCTTCTGTGTCATCTTCATCATCTTGGGCATCATCAAATATATCAAGATCTTCAACATCTTCCAAATCTTCAAGCCCTTCTAGGTTTTGTATATCATCACCACTATCAAAGTCATCAATAAAATCATCATCTAGCTTATCAATCTTGTCTAAATCAACTACATCACTTGTTTTATCTAGCTTTGTTACTTCTATCATTTTGTCTAAAGATATTAACATTTCAACTAGGTCAGTTGGTAAAAATGGTTTTTTAAGTACTTTTGTAAATTCATCGTTAGACACGGTATCTTTAGCGCAGATAAAAAGCGATTGGCTAAACTCAATTTTTCCGCTAATTTCATCCATATTTTCTTCACTATAAAAAGCGTCATCTATAATTAACAGATCATATTTTTTTGGCTCTATTGCTTCAATACTATCAACAGCAATTAGCTCATCAGAAGTCTTTTGCACACTAAGAGTTACTAGCTTTTTAACTACTGGATTATTATTTAAAAGTAATATTTTCATTACATGTTCCCTCTAAAGACTCTTTTTGACATTATTGTATCAAAAAAAACTAAAAAAACATCTCTAAAAAGTTAAAAGCCTCGAGCATCTGGCCTTTTAAAATCAGCATAATGACGCCTAATGTAGCTATCAATACGACAAAAGAAACCATTATTTTTATAGGAAATCCAATTACAAGAAGATTAAATTGTGGCATAGTTTTCATAAGCATTCCAAATATAACATCAGCTAGCCAGCCAAGTGCTGTAACTGGAAAAGCGATTATAAAACCTACTAGAAACATATTTGACATAGCTTTTATAATGTAGCTAAATAGATTCTCACTCATAACAAAGCCACCAAGAGGAATTTTATGTAAAGATGAGTCAATAAAGAGAAGTATCCAGTGGTGCATATCTATAGCAAAGAGCATCATAAGGCCCATTAAAGATAGAAACTGAGAGATAATAGGCATAGAGATTCCAGATTGAGGATCAATGGCGCTTGCCATGGAAAAGCCCATCATAAAGGATATCTGTCCGCCTGCAAATGTGATAGCATTGAATGCTATTTGTAAAATAACACCTATTGCAAGGCCAAAAAGAAGTTCGCTTAAAATTGCAATAATAATACTTGGCACAGTGATTGGTATGGCCAGTGGTGGCATAGAGGAGTAAAAAACTATAGTGAAAAAAAATGCCATTGATGTTTTTACGCTAACAGGAATGCTGTTGTGTGAAAAGATTGGTACAGCCATAAAAAGTGCTGCGAATCTAAAAAAAAGAAGAATAAAACCGACTATATAAGTATCGCTAAATATTTGCGGCCATGACATCATAGGACTATTTTTCTTCCATTAGTCTGCTCTTAGGAGCTCTTTATTGACTAGCTTATATACTTTATCACATTTAGCTGCCAACTCTTCATCATGCGTTACTAAAATCATTCCTGCATTATGTTTTTGTAGATACTCAAAAAAGATATCCATTACCTCATTTGCAGTCGTTTTATCCAAGTTACCTGTTGGCTCATCAACAAATAAAAGACGTGGTTTTTTTGTTAAAACTCTAGCAATAGAGACTCTTTGTTGCTGTCCGCCTGAGAGTTCTGTGACCTTTTGCTCCATAGCATTATCAATATGTAGTCTTTTTAAGAGTGTCTCATCAATCTCTTGTTTTGATAAGATTGCAGCAACTTCCAAATTTTCTAAAGATGTAAAACCTTTAAATAAGTAGTGAGATTGAAATACTAAACCTATCTCATCTCTTCTAATATCAGAGAGCCTTTTTTTGCTCATCCCAGAGACATCTTCATCAAATATATTAACACTGCCCTCATCTGGTTTTAAGAGCGTTGATAAGATATTTAGTAGTGTTGATTTTCCACTTCCACTAACACCGATAATAGCAATAGATTCGCCTGCTTCTAAATCAAGTGATATATTTGAGAAGAGTTCATAATCAAAAGTGTGTGATAAGTTTTTAGCGGATAATAAATTCATAGAGGGATTATAGCAGATTTAAATGGAGGGTAAGGAAAAATCCTTAACCCATTTGAGCCGCAACTTCAGCAGCGAAGTCGTCAACTTTTTTCTCGATACCTTCACCTACTTCAAGACGAACAAAATCTATGATTTGTGCAGTTCCGCCAACTTCTTTTGCAGCAGCTTCTACTGCACCAGCAACAGTTAGTTTGTCGTTAAGAACATAAGTTTGATCTAACAATGCAAGCTCTTTATCAAGAGTTGTATTGTCATCAATATAGCGAGCTAATTGACCTGGAACGATTTTATCCCAGATAGCTTCAGGTTTACCTTGAGCTTTTAGAGTCTCTTTGATAGCTGCTTCAGCTTTAGCTAGAACAGCATCTGTCAATTGACACATAGAGATAAATTCAGGCACATTTTTAAGAGGTTTTTTAAGACGAATTAACTCTTCATTCTCTTTTTTAATTGCTTCAATTCTTCCAATTGTCTCAGATGTAACAAAATCCATATCAAAATCTCTAAAAGATAGTGTTTTTGGCTTCATAGCAGATGCATGCATTGCAACATTTTTAAGCATTGGTCTAAGTGCCTCAGCTGTTTTTTTGCTATCACATTTAGCAGCTACAATAACCGCGATACGGTTGTTTGAGTGAATATAACCATTAATAGCTACAGTCTCATCATCTGCTTTGATAGTTTTGAAACGGCGAAGTTCTATCTTCTCACCAATTTTTACAACTGCTTCACTAAAATATGTACCAAATGAAGTTGCCTTTAAGCTCTCAACATCTGCAGGAGAAGTAGAGTAAACCTCTTCTGTCGTTTTTAAAACAAGGTTTTTAAAGCCATCATTTTGAGCAACGAAGTCTGTCTCAGAGTTGATTTCAACTACTGTAGCTTTAGAGAAGTCATCAGCTATTTTAAAACCAACAAGACCCTCAGCAGCAACACGATCAGCTTTTTTAGCTGATTGTGCAATACCACGCTCTTTTAACCATGCAGTTGCTTTTTGCATATCTCCGTTACATTCAACTAAAGCTTTTTTACAGTCCATCATCGGCGCGTCAGTAGCTGCGCGCAGATCTTTTACCATTGCTGCTGTAACTTCCATAATTATACTTCCTCTGTTTCGAAATCTTCAGCTGTTATAGCGTCAGTATCTACAGTAGAAACTTCCTCAAAATCCTCAGCTGCTATCTCATCTTTTCCGCCACTTCTTAACGCTTTACCTTCGTTTATAGCTTCAGTCATTTCACGACAAAAAAGCTGGATAGAACGTATAGCATCATCATTTCCAGGGATTGGGTAAGTAATAAGGTCAGGATCACAGTTAGTATCAAGTGGAGCAACAACTGGAATACCTAAACATCTTGCTTCTAAAACAGCGATATGCTCTTTTACAGCGTCCATAACAAAAAGCATATCAGGAAGTTTTTTCATATTACGGATACCACCAAAATATACTTCTAGCTTCTCTTTTTGACGAGTTAGCATAAGTGCTTCTTTTTTAGTTAAAAGATCAATTTGACCATTTTCTTGCATCTCACTGATTACATCAAGTTTACGAATAGATTTTTGAATAGTTGGAAAGTTTGTAAGCATACCACCTAACCATCTGTTATCTACATATGGCATTCCACAAGCGATAGCTGCATCTCTAACAGAAGCACGAGCTTGTTTTTTTGTACCAACAAAAAGAACTGTTTTACCCTCAGCAGCAGCGTCCATAACGATTGTATATGTATTACGGAAATAACGAAGAGTTTTTTGTAAATCTATAATATAGATATTTTTACGAACGCCAAAAATGAATTTTTTCATTTTTGGATTCCAACGACGAGTTTGGTGTCCGAAGTGTACACCACATTCTAATAGGTCTTTCATAGTTACCATATAAGGTCCTTTAAAGGCATTTAAGCCAGATTTTTACCAGTTATCTTTAGCAATGTCGAGCAATTATTCCTTAAAAAAGGAGTTGCACTGGTTTATTTGACACATGCTTGTTAATATTTTCTGAGCATTTAAGCAAAAGAAAAATCTGCGAATTATACTCAAAAAAATATAAAGGTTTGCTTTTTTTATAATTACCTCATTGTAACAACTCTTTGTTTTATTACAATTTTTTATATAAAATTATCACAATTTAAAAAAAAATTTATATAATCTTGGTATAGTACTAGAACAATATTATAAAAAAAAGTTTTACTTCAAGGTACGCTTTTTATAAGAAAAAGGATTAAAATGAACAAGCCTCTACTGCTATCGTTAGCTGCTGCTGTACTTCTTACAACTAATCTAAATGCTGCTTCTATGTATGAAAGATTTGAAGCTATGGAAAAGGAGATGCAAAAACTCAAACAAGAGATTGCAGCATTAAAATCTCAAAAAACACCTAAAAAAGTTGTTGCAAAAAAAGCTCTAGGTGCTGAAGAAGATGAAGCCGAAAACGAAGATGACGAAGAAGCAGTTGCTTCATCAGATACTGCTAAAACATCTCCTACTATAGAAGCTGTTTTAACTAAAGAAGATGAAGACGAAGAAGATGATGATGAGATTGCTTCAACTGAGGATAGACTCTTTGACCTTGAAGAGGCGGTATCAGAGATTAATAGAAATACCTCTGGATCACACTTAAAGTTCCAAGTTGATTATAGATTTGCTATAGAAAACATGGATTATCAAATGGCAGATGGAAGTAGAGCAAAAAATGATGCCTTTATGACAAATAGACTCTGGTTAGATATGGGCTATAAAGCTACAAATAACTTAAGCTTTGTAGGACAACTTGCATACAATAAAGCATTTGGGGCTCGCTCTGGCGCAAGTGATCCAACAAATTCATCCCTTGAAGGATTTGACTGGATTGCAAATGAAAATGCTTATGATGATACGATAAGAGTTAGAAGTGCCTACTTCTTATGGCAAGATCAAGAGTTTATGGGCCTTGATATCCCTTGGACATTTAGTATCGGTCGCCGTCCTTCAACAAATGGAGCACTTGTTAATCTAAGAGATGATGATGTTGCTTCTTCACCAATCGGGCACGCTATAAATGTTGAGTTTGATGGCCTAAGTTCACAATTCACTCTTAATAAAACATATGGAACTTCGGTAAAACTTTGTCTTGGTCGTGGTATGAGCAATGCTGCTCCGAAATTTACTTCTACTCCTTATACAGATGTTGACAAGCTTGATGGTGGAAATTCAAACATAGACCTAGCCGGATTAATCTTTACTCCTTATGATGATAGACAGTATAAAATCTCAAGTATGTACTACTATGCTAATAACTTGATTGATGCTGTAGACGTTACGGACTATACTAAAGGATTTGATACTGTTGGTGGATTGCATACTGGAGTTGTATATGTTTCATCAAAAGGTATTGGTAAAAATCTAGGAACATTTCTAGAAGACACTACAATCTTTGCTAGTTTTGCATTTTCAAAAACTGATCCAAAAAGTGGGCAATCAATGCTTGGTTCAGCAGCAGATGAGAGTAAAACTGGTACATCTTTTTGGCTAGGAACACAATTTCCTTCACTTATTAGCGATGATGGAAAGTGGGGCTTAGAGTATAACCATGGTAGTAAATACTGGAGAAGTATGACTTATGGAGAAGATACAAACATAGGCTCAAAACTTGCAGCTCGTGGTGATGCTTATGAAGCTTACTTTACAGAGTACTTAGTAGATGATATCTTATCTATGCAACTACGTTATACATATATTGATTATAAATATAGTGGTAGCAATGGTTTCTTTGGAAATACATCAGGAGTGCCTATGAGTATGGATGAAGCAAACGCTGCTTTAATGGGTGGGAGTGTTGTAGATAAAGCTCAAGACATTCGTCTTTATATTCGCTATAGATACTAGCAAAACACTTCAAGGCTTTTAGCCTTGAAGTACCTCTAACTTCTCTTTTACTATTCTTGCATGTTCTTTTACTTTTACATTTTTCCAAATAGCTTTTATTACGCCCTCTGGATTTATGATAAGCGTTGAGCGAGCTATGCCCATATACTCTTTTCCATAGTTTTTCTTTAATTGCCAGATACCATACTCCTCTAGCATACTCATACTCTCATCACTTAAAAGTGTGATGCTTAAATCTTTTTTTTCTATAAAGTCTCTATGTTTTGCTGTACTATCAGCACTTACACCAAGTATGATTGCGTTTAGTGAGCTAAAATCAGGTGCAGCTTCACTAAAGTCACATGCTTCAGTTGTGCATCCTGGAGTGTTATCTTTTGGATAGAAGTAAAGAACTATCCACTTACCTCTTAAATCTCTTAGACATATCTCAACATCATCTTGATTTGGCAGACAAAAGTCTGGAGCTACGCTATCTATTTTGAGCATTTTATACCTTTATTTAAAATTATCTTTTGTTTTACCATTTATCATAGTTGATACTAAACCATTTTCATCCGTTGCATCGGCGATAAAAACACCGGCAATATGAAGAGGAACAAAAATCATTATGATGTTAAACGCAGCTTCATGTATCTCTTTTATCTGCTTTGCACTCTCTTTAGCAACGCCTAAATACTCATAAAAATAGATAACAAACCCGCTTATAGTCATAAATAAAACTGTTGCATATAGTACATAATACGAGATTTTAACACCTTTTTTATGAAGGGAGAGTGAACTAAAACTCTCTCTTTTACTCTTATCTAAAAAAAAGAGAATAATTCTGTATATAACTAAAGCTGCTAGTCCATATCCTAAAATTATATGCCACTCCCACATGTTATCACGAATCGCTTTTGCCAATATTTTAGCATCTTCAATACTTATATCATTTCCCATATCTGAGAATTTATTCATTAAAATCTCAGCATTTGCTTTATAACTAAGAAATGTTTTACGTAAAAATACAGTTCCCAAAAGACCAAGGATTACAACAGCGAACAACCAGTGCCAGATTCTAAAACTAAGTGTGTATTTCATCTAAAACTCCTTTAATATACGAACATCAAAAAATAAACCCAAATCCCACTCAGCGAAGTAAGAACGACTCCAACAAATGTAAAAAGTCCAACTTTTCTATGTTTGCCTAATTGTAACAATTTTTTAGCCCTAAAAATAGCTATACCCCAAAATAAAAGAGTAATCAACGAGATGATAATATGAAAAATCAAAACAAATAGAGCATAGTTGTGAGACACATGGCTATCTTTCATAAAAGTGTCAAAACCACCACCAACTCTCACTCCATACTCAAAATAAAAAATCACTATGACAGAAAAAGCAAAGATAAAAATCTGAGAATATGAATGAACCTTATAGTGTCTGTTTCTTGCAAAAGAGATAGCAATAGCTACAAGAAATGGTAAAAGAGCAACTATAAGCGTTACAAAATCCATAAAAAATGGCGCTCTTGTGCCTAAAAAGCCTGCTTTAAACATATATGCTAAATGATCATTCACCATTTATCCTCCTATTTCTTTGTATATAAGCATACCACGAAGCTAGTAAAATCAAAATAATTATAGTTACTATAGTTATCTGTTTTAAGTAGCTATGTATCAGCTCCTGATTTTCTCCTATCGTATAGCCAAGCATAACTAAGATAAATGCCCAAATACTCGCACCAAGCGCTGTAAATATTGCAAAAACAACCAAGTTCATACGAGCAAGTCCTGCTGGGATAGATATGAGTTGGCGAATCCCAGGGATTAGTCTTCCTATAAAAGTAGATATATGTCCATGTTTAGCAAAATAATCATCCATCTTTTGTAGTGCATTTTCATTTATAAAAAAATATTTTCCATATTTTTTGAGAATTTTTCTACCAAGAAAGAGAGCAAGGTAGTAGTTGATAAATGCGCCAGCCATTGAGCCGCTAAGTCCGCTAAACATAATCATTCCAATACTCATATCACCTTTAGAAGCAAGATATCCAGCAGGAATAAGGATGATTTCACTAGGAAATGGGATAAATGAGCTCTCTATAGTCATAAGAATAAATATGCCAAGATAACCCCAGTCAAAAATGGTATCGACTAAAAAAGTAGCAGCTTCCCTAAGCATTTAAACTCATCTCTACATCTGCTATCATCTTCTTTGCTACATCCTTACTTGAGTACTCCATAAGAGCTTTACTCTTATCTGTTAGGTTTTGAGGTAGTATCAGTAGCAGAGCTTCTCTTAAATCCTCACCTTCTCTTTGGCACCATCCGAGATTATTATCTACTATAAACTTTGCATTATAGTATTGATGATCTGAGGCTGCATATGGGAAGGGGATAAAAAACGAAGGCAGAGCATTTGCACATAACTCCCAAAGTGTACTAGCACCCGAGCGGCTAATCGCTAAATCTGCTCTTTGCATTAAAGAAGGCATCTCTTTTGTAAATCCATAAAGCTCTACCTCAACGCCAAGTTCCGCGTAGGCGCTCTTTACTCTCTCATAATCTCTCTCGCCAGCTTGATGGATAATTTTTATGCCTTTTGCTTTAAGCTCTTTAGCCACACTTAAAGCTAAGTCATTAATCGCTTTTGCGCCTTGAGAGCCGCCTAAGAAGATGACACACTTTATCTCATCCCTTAATCTTGCATTTTTAAAAAAAATCTCTTTTACAGGGTAGCCTTTTATAGGAGATGCCTCATCATAAGCGGAGATAAATCTCTTTGCAAATGGTTTTAAGATAGTGTTTAATCTTCCATAAACAGCATTTTGCTCATGAATAAAGAGTGGAATAAATCTGCTAAGTGATGCAAAAGATGCTGGAGCAGCTGAGAATCCTCCAACGCTGTACGTTGCTACAATATGGTGTTTTTTAAGGATTGCTCTTGAAGCAAAAAAGGCACGAAGTATGAGCCAAAGAGCTTTTACTTTGCCAAGGCCCCTTTGATTTACAACACCTGTAGTTTGTAAAAAATAGACATGACTAAATGTAGAGTTTTTCTCAAAATATTTTTTATCCTGCCCAGTTGTAGAGCCTATAAATATAGCTTCATGTCCATCATTTGCACAAGCTTCTACTAAAGCCTCTGCAATCATCAAATGTCCACCAGTTCCACCACCAGTAATACAAAGTTTCATCTATTTAATCCATTCTAGCTTTTTTAGATATCATAAGAACCATTCCTATTCCAATAGAAGCTGCAAGCATTGTGGAGCCTCCATAACTTAAAAACGGAACAGAGATTCCTTTGATTGGGGTTATTCCACTGATACCATATGCATTTACCAAAAATGCAAACGCAAGTAAAAGTCCAACACCCAAACTAAAGAGATAGTTTTTTGAATCTCTTGCTCTGTTTGCAATCTTAAAGATTCTTTGAAGCATCATCATAAAAAGTACAACAACAAAGAGCACGCCTATAAACCCAAACTCCTCAGCAAGACCTGCTAGAACAAAGTCGGTATGAACTTCACTTAAAAATCCGAGTTTAAAAGTTCCATTAGAGATGCCCACACCAAAAAGACCACCGTTATGGATTGCGTTTAGTGAGTGCCCTATCTGGTATGGCTCTACCTCTGTTGGAACGCGTAGTTGCTCAGCTATTGCTTCTGGGAAAATCTCTAAAATATTGTTTTGTGCAAGTGCCCACCACGATTTTATACGCAGTATTCTATGCTCTGCTGTAAAGATAAAAAAGAGAAAAAATAGCACTGCGCCAATAAGTAGAGTCAAGAAGAATCTAAAACTACTTCCAGCAAACATAAGCATAAACAAAAGAGTAAGTCCAAGAACAACAACTTGTCCCAAGTCGTTTTGAACAAAAGCTATAACAAACATTGCTCCTATAAAAACAATCCCATAAGGAGCAAATCTTATATACTCCTCTTTTACACCCATACCGCCATGATGTCCTAATTTTCTTGAAAAACTCCATGCCAAGAAATATACAAATCCGATTTTAAAAAACTCAACTGGCGCTAAAGAGAAGCCAAAGAACTTTATCCATCTCTTAGCCCCACCAACTGCTGAGACTAAAAATTCTGGTAAAAATGGCATTGCTATCATTAGGATTGTTGAGCCAATAAACAGAGAAAAGCCTATTGGTGAGAGATGTTTATCTGGATCACCTTGAGCAAGAAGCCAAATAATAAAGATACTTAAAAATCCAAAAACAGTCTGTCTTAGTGCAAAATGAAATTGGTTTAGTTCAAAGAGAAGTGTTATATATGCCGAGAGTGAGTATGTAAGAACTATACTTATGCCTATGAGAAGTGCTACAACACTAAAGAGTTTTCTATCTGCCATCTGCTTTTACTTTATCTTGTTGATTTTTAGAACAAACTCAACTTCTGCTTTAGATATATGCAACTCTTTAGATATAGTCTCTAAGCCGACTCCTTGTTTATATAGTGAGATGATTTTTTCATCATCATTGCCATGAATAGAAGCTGGGATAGAGATCTGCTTCACGCCACTCTCAAGCGAAGAGAGTCTTGATTCTATATGACCTTCTATCATATGGATACTATCTTCTAGTCTTTTAATTGAGACTGAAATCGGCTTTACCATATCATAAACTGTTCTCTCAACCTCTTGATATATATCTTCATCATTCATTCTGCTACTGTTTTGTTTTATACTTGTTTGTGTCTCATTTAGTTTTTTCTTGAGATAAAAAATCTCTTTATTTAACTCTTCTGCAACCATAGCCACATAACGGATATTTTTGTTATACTCAGCGTCTCTTGTAAAAACATAATAGAGCAGATATAAAATCATAGCTGCCATCGCAACAATTAAATACTCTATGTTTATAGCCTCAAAGTTCACGAATTGGCCTCTTTTGCTTCACGAATCAACACTCTCTCTCTTGCCATCAAATAAGCTCCCCACTCTCTCTCATCACGTTCATGCATCTTTGTAATCTTAGCAAGTGAGCCATCAAGTGCTGTAAAAAAAACTGCTATATCACGTTTTGGGTGGATTGGCATCGATACTCTTCCGTAATACTCCATGCCCTCTTCTAAGACATCATCTTCCATTTTAAAATGCTCAAACCCAATGGATTCTATCTCGCAAGCGTTTGTAAGTGAAACTCTCTGTGGCTCTTCATTTTTTAAAAACTTCTCTAATGAATCAATCTTTCTATGAAGTTCAATCATTAAATTTAGAAGCACTGGATCAGTGTCTGATGTATCACCTTTTCCACGAGCTAACTTCAACCATTGGCTTATCGGATCATCATCACTCTCGCCTAGTTTGTCAAACTCTCTTAAGTACTCCTCACTATGTAGAGAAATAGGACTAAAAGCTATACTAATTGGTGCTTTTACTAAACGAATACTCATTAAAATACCTTATCCATCACTATCAA
>NZ_JAQVKA010000107.1 GCF_028694895.1 Sulfurimonas sp.
CTTCAGCTGCTGTAGCATCTTCAGACGTAAAGGGTAAAATAGTGATTCTTGGTGGTGGTTTAGCTGGTATGAGTACCGCTGCTCGCCTAAACAACACTATATCAAATGCAGATATTACAGTAATTGAACCAGATCCTATCTCTGTTTCATATCAACCAGGACAAACATTGGTTGCAGCTGGTGTTTGGAAGCTAGATGATATCGTTTACAAAAGAGATGATTTTGTACCAAGTGGTGTTAAGTTGATTAAAGGAAGCGTAACTAAAGTTGATCCTGAAAACAACAAAGTAACTGTTGATGGAAGTCAAGATATCTCTTATGATCAGCTTATTATTGCTGCTGGTGCTAACCTTAACTATGCTGCTATTAAAGGTATTGAGGGTGAAATTACATCTTCTGGAAAAGATAATGCAGCTACAAAGCAAACTATCACTAAAGATGGTTTACACTCTATCTATTTCCAAGAGGGTGCAGTAGCAACATGGGATGGTATTCAAGAGCTTATTTCAAAAGCAAAAGCTCATACTGGTCCAGAAAAATTAAAAGCACTATTTACTAACCCAAGAGGTGCTATTAAGTGTGGTGGTGCTCCACTTAAAATCGTTTATTTAACACATGCTCGTCTTGTAGAAGCTGGTGTTCGTGATAAAGTTGAACTTACTTTTAACACAAACAATGGTGCTTTATTTGGTATTCCAGACTACAATGCTCCAATCGTTAAACAATTTGAAGCAAGAGGTTTTATAGCTAACTATAACCATAACCTAGTATCAGTAGATCCTGCTACTAAAACAGCAACTTTTAATAAGTGGCATATGGAAAAACAACAGTTTGAAGATGAAATGGGTGAGCCAATCATTAAAGAAGTTGAAGTTAGCGAGCCAGTTGAATTCAAGTATGACTTTATGCACGTAGCTCCTCCAATGAAATCTCCAGATGTTGTAGGTAAATCAAACCTTGGCTCTGGTGGCTGGGTTGCTGTAACTAAAGAGACTCTTCAATCTTCTTTCTTCCCTAATGTTTGGGCGGTTGGTGACTGTGCTGGTGTTCCAATGGGTAAAACTGGTGGTTCAGCTCGTAAGCAGTACAAAGTTATTGTTGATAACGTAGTTGCAGCGATGGGTGGAAAAGAATTACCATCTAAGTATGATGGATATACAGTTTGTCCACTTATTACTGGTCTTGGTACTGTTATGCTTGCTGAGTTTAACTGGACTAAGAAACCAACACCTTCATTCCCTCTTGACCCAACTCAAGAGAGATGGATTATGTGGTTATTAAAAGTTTATCTTCTTAAACCAATGACTATCCACGGTATGCTTTCAGGTAGAGCGTAACCAACCTTCTTCTTTTCCCTCTTCATGAGGGAAACTACATCTCATTCTTGCAATTTTAAATTAAAAAAAGTATAATTATTTTTGTGATAATTTTATCAAAAAAATTAATTAGGAGAGATTAGTGAAAAAAATCAGTTTAATAATTGCAATGATTATTACGTTTTCTTTGTCGTTAAATGCGTTTTCTTTAGGAAAACTAGGTGAGTTTAAATTTGAAAAAGCAAATGACAATGTATATATTATGCATGGTCCTGCTATGATGCCAAACAAAGAAAATGGCGGTTTCATGAATAACCCAGCACTAATAGAGAGCAAAAACGGGCTAATCGTAATTGACCCAGGTGGAAATTATAATGTTGGTAAAAACGTGCTTGCAGAGGTCGAAAAAGTAAGCAAAAAGCCTGTTATCGCCATCTTTAACACTCATAAACATGGTGATCACTGGTTTGCAAACAAAAATTTTCAAGAAAAATACCCAAATGTAAAAATCTATGCTTTAACTTACATGATAGAACAAGCTAAAGATAACGCTGCAGAGACTTGGTATGGGATACTTGGTTCATTAACCGGCAATCTTGAAGGCACTAAACCCTTTGCGTTTCCAAATACAGGTGTAGATCACAAGGAAACTGTAGTTATTGATGGTCAAACATTTATTATGCGTCATCCAGCACGTGGACATACTGATACTGATATATTAATTGAACATGTGAATTCAAAAACACTTTTTCTTGGAGACAATCTTATGAAAAACCGTTTTGGAGCATTTGATGAATCATCAAGTATTTTTGATAATATTCAAATACTTGAAAATGTTATAGCTCATAAAGACGGTTATAAAGATTATAAATTATATGTTCCAGGTCATGGTCCCTCAGGTAAACTACATGAAACATTGGACCCTTATTTGAAGTACATGAAGATAGTTATTGCAGGAGCCGAGAAGGCTTATAAAAATGGTATGGAAAGCTATGAGATAAAAGATGAAGTTTATAATAATCTAAAAGATTTTCATAAATGGGATGACATTGAAGGTCAAATGGGTAAACATTTGATTAAAGCTTATTCTGAAGTAGAAGCTAAAGATTTCTAAAACATAAAGCCATTTTTCAATGGCTTTATATACTCCTCCCTCAAATCATATTCAGTTCAAAAACTACATTTTTTATCTATAATATTTAATGTTTAAAATATATGAATGTTTAAAAGCCAAATCTGAGGTTGTTGCCTTAAAAGCCATAGATAACTCGCTTATAGCTTACTGCACAAAGTTTCATGGCATTAAAATATTCGATATTAATGATGGTGATACTAAACAAAGCATTGCCAATAGCTATCTTAATTCAACTACTTCAGCTCACACTTTTAGCCCAAACTCCAAATATTTTTCTTTTGCTATCTCGCCCTTTTTGTATGTCATTCATATAAAATCTAAAAATTTAATCCAATCAATTCAGACTCTTGATGAAGAGATAGAGCTAATAAGTTTTGACCCCTCTTCTAGCTATCTTATAGTAGGAACAAAAAGTGGCAGAGTGCTGCAGTATACGCTAAATCAACCAAACCTTCTCTCAAGACTCTGCTCATTTGGTTATAAAAGAGAAGAGATTGGCGCTAGGGTCAAAGAGCGTGCAAGTTTTGTAAGTGCTTTTGCCTTTTATAAAAACCTCTTTGCGTGTAGTGGGTATGGTGGTCTTATTTATATTATCGATATCAATACTCAGACAAATAAACAGAGCATAACTCACAATAAAAGTCATACAGATGCTTTATGTTTTTTAGATGAAAATAGGCTTGTTTGTGGGAGTAGTGATGGTACTCTTAGTATATTTTTTCTAGATAATCCAAGCAATAATAAAGTTATAAGAACTACAATACCTGATATAAAGCAACTTCTTATTATGCCAAACCCAAACTATCTCATGGTTGTTGGCAAATCTAAAACTATAACGATAATAGATACAACAAGTTATAAAATCATTCATAGCAAATACATAGAATTTAAATCTCAGATACAAAGAGTTGATATACTTAATGATGAGTATTTGCTCGTTGCTCTTGTAGATAATACTATTTTAAATGTTGAGCTAAGAGGAGTTACAAAACTAAAATCACTTATCCTTCATAATTCACTTGAAGAGGCATTTGAGCTTCTAGACGAAGAGCCGATGCTTCATGGTTCACATGAGCATAAAATACTTGAAGATAGGTTTGAGATAAGTTATAAAAATGCAACAAAAGCACTTATAGGTCAAAATATTGCCTTAGCTTTACAGATACTAGATGTTTATAAAAATGTAAAATCAAAACAGCAAAAAATAAAAGAGTTATTTGATGCTTTTAAAAATTACTCTAGATTTCAGACACTTTTTTTAGAGAAAAAATACCACATTGCTTATGCCATGTGTTCAAAATATGAAGCATTAAAAAATACAATTCAGTACCAAAAAATGGAACAATCATTTAAAACAACTTTCTTAAATGCACAAAGACTTATTATAAAAAATGATATTCAAGGAGCAAAAGCACTTCTGAGTCAATACAGTTCTATTCTTAGTAAAAAGCCACTTATCAACTTGCTTCTTACCCATAACAAGGAGTTTGTAGCACTTTTAAAAGCAATTCAAAAAAAAGATTTCAACACTATAAATCAGCTAACAAAAATGAATGAGCTCTTTAAAGAGATTCCAAACTATACTCTAATGCATGCCCAAATAAGGGAGATTCTTGATAACGCTCAAGTAGCAATCAAAAAAGGAGATACCCAAGATGCCAAAAGGCTTCTTCTTTATGTAGATGGGATAGATGCTATACAAAACCAAGTGGATGAACTCTATAAAAGATGTACGTACATGCAAACCCTACAAAAAGCTTATGACAAGGGCGATTTTGTCGAGTGTTATGAGATTTTGGATTTGCATAAATATCTCAAAACAGTGGAGCTAGGAGTTCTTTTAGAAAATCACTGGTCAAAACTTATGCAAAAATGTGAAGGGTATGCTCTAAGTGGCAATATAAAAGATATAAAAAAAACACTCGCAGAGTTAATAACTCTTCACAGCAGACGCCATAAAATTGGTGACTTGCTAAGGGTAAGCTTTCATGTAAGAGTTCAGAAGCTTCTTGCAGAAAAAGACTTTAATGGCTCAGAAGCAATTATTTACACATATATAGATATTTTTGGTATGGATAGTGAGATTAGTAATTTAATGGAAAACTTTGAGAAGATTTCAGCCCGTAATCTTGCAATAACAGAGGTTCAAGC
>NZ_JAQVKA010000108.1:0-1293 GCF_028694895.1 Sulfurimonas sp.
GAGATTTTATGGGGTTGGAGCGGCATAAGAGAGCTTCCAGACACTATAACGTTTGTTGCACTCTTAGGCTTGGCAAATGCTCTTGTTTGGCCTACTATATGGCCTTTGGCACTTAATGGACTTGGCAGACATACTGCAAAAGGAAGCGCGCTTCTTATTATGTCAATAGCTGGAGGAGCGCTTCTTCCGCTTATCTTTGGCAAAATTGCCCAAGTAAGTTCAGATATGCAAACAGCATATCTTATCGGCCTAATTTCTTATGGGTTTATACTTTATTATGCTCTAATCGGGCATAAAATCTCATCTTGGAAAAGCAGTGATAACGCATAAAAAATTCCCAAATGACTTTGTTTATATAGAGATAGAGAATAGCTCTGCAAAGGCGAAAATAGCGCTTCAAGGTGCACATCTCTTTGAGTATAAAAGAGTAGGTGAAGAAGATATTTTATGGCTTAGTGAAATTAGTGATTTTGAAAAAGATAAGGCGATAAGAGGCGGTGTACCAATCTGCTGGCCATGGTTTGGGTTTAATGAGGACAAAAACTTGCCTCAGCATGGTTTTGCAAGAACTTCCATGTGGGAATTTGTAAGTAGTGATGAGGTTAGTAAGGGCGAAACTACGCTTCTTTTTAGATTAGTTCACAACGAGCAAACACTAAAAATCTGGGCCTATAAATTTGAGCTAGAGTTAAAAATCACAATCTCAAAAGAGCTAAAGATGGAGCTAAAGAGTACAAATCTTGATAAGAAAGCTTTTAAAATTTCTCAAGCACTCCATACATACTTTAATGTTTCGCATATATCTGAGGTAGTTATAAAAGGGCTAGGTAAAAAGCCATATCTTGATGCGCTAACATGGCAAAAAGAGATGCAAGATGGCGATATCAGTTTTGACTCAGAGGTTGATAGAGTTTATCAAGAAGTTGATACTAACATAGTGTTAGTGGATAAAAATAGAGAGATAAAGATAAAAAATACAAACTCATCTTCAGCTGTTATCTGGAATCCATGGATAGAAAAAACTTCAAGGATGAGTGCCATGAAAGAGGGCGCATATGAGCATTTTGTCTGCATAGAATCAGCAAATGCCTTTGATGATTCAAGAGTAATAGAGCCAAAAAAATCTCATACATTGATTGCACAAATCTTTTAACAACTACTTAAATATAATAATTTATTATGGCTTAAGAGCAATAAGAATATGATTTTTTTGAGTTTAAATTACTTTATGAAGGATAGTGTTATGAACATTTCATCAAGAAGAGTCTTTTTAAAATATATGGCAATGCTAGG
>NZ_JAQVKA010000108.1:1393-4498 GCF_028694895.1 Sulfurimonas sp.
TTATACCCTTTTGCATATACAAAACTGTTTGGCATAAACTGTGGGATTCCAATAGCTCCAGCATAAGAGCTTGGAAGATTGCACTCTAGCGGGGTTACGCCTCTTTTATAGCAGTGAGTTATGATTGAGACCATATTTGTTTTACCCATATTTAAGAGCCACTTCTCTCTTTGTGAGTTTGGCTTTGTTCTTAAAACCAGAGTATTAAAGACGATAAAAGCGTCATGTGAAGGCTTTATTTTTCCAAGTTTTGTCTCTTTGATTAAAATCGCGGCAATGATTTCAGGATTTACTCCATACTTCTTTTGCGCAAAATCATACACTTCTTCATACTCTTTTAGATGCACAACCATGTCAGAGACATACTTTACAAGTGTGTTGTTTGCTTTTTTCTCATTTTTTTTATGTTGAGCTATGAACTGAGGCTGTAAGTATTTGTAACTTACCTCATCAAATTTTTTTGTTTTAAAGTATGAGAGTAAAAAATCATTTGCATATTCATAAGTAACACCGTTATTTATAGCTTTTTTACAAACATCTTCATAATCTTTGTTTTTAAAGGCACAATTATCATATTTTGCAAAAAGAAGAAGAGGCAATAATAGGATAAAAAATAGTTTTGTCATGATGTGGAAATCCTCTGTTTTTTACTTTTTTAGTATAATAGCGGACTTTAAAAAACAAAACGCAGGAGTAGAGATGGAAGTAGACAAAGCTTGTAACAACGAGATATGTTTAAAAAGCAAGGAGTGTGCTAGATTTCAATCTTATCTAGATGGTAATGAAGATTATAAAACATTCAAAGGCACTGAAGTAAAAGGGTGCGGACAGTTTATACAAAAGTAGCTTCTGCAACGCGAAGCCTCTGTGGTGTGCCTATATCATGCCACACTCCCTCATACAAAGAAGCACTTACCCTATTTTTATCAATAGCTTGGCGAAGAATTGGCGCTAATGGGAGCTTTGCTTCTTTGAGTGTGTGAAAAAGTACAGGATTGTAATATCCAATGCCTGAGAAAGTATATTTTGTATCTGCACTGTTTGTAGCTCTACACTTATCAAGCCCAAAGTCTCCAATAGGGTTATGTTCTGGGTTTGGGACAAGAATAAGGTGTGCTAAATCACTCCCCAAATCAAAATCTCTCTCAAACTCATAATCGCACCAAACATCCCCATTTACAACCAAAAAAGTATCGCTACTTAAATGCGGAAGCGCTTTTATAATCCCACCAGCGCTCTCTAACGCGCCACTCTCTCTCTCATCAGAGTAGATTATCTTAACTCCCCACTTTGAGCCATCTCCGAGGTATGAGATGATTTTATCTCCAAGATACGCGATGTTTATAATAATCTCGCTAAATCCAAGATAGGCTAATTTTTCTATATGCCACACAACGAGGGGTTTAGAGTGGATTTTTATAAGTGGTTTTGGGATTTTATCACTAAGTGGGCGCATTCTCTCACCACGCCCAGCGCACAAGATCATTGCTTTCATTTAAGAGAGTTTAAAAAAGAAGCAAACTCTTTTGTCTGCTCATACCTAAGTGCTGTATCTATGAGATACTTTAAAGTGAGAGGTATATCTTTTAAATATCCATCTTTTTTATCACGAATACTAAGGCGTGAGAAGACTCCAAGTACTTTTATATGTCTTTGCATACCCATAAAATCGAACCATTTTACAAATGTCTCATCATCTACTTTAAGTCCTTTTTTATCGCGAAACTCTAATGCTAATTTTTTTATCTCTTTTCTATCATAAGCAACATAGCAATCTTTGAGTAAAGAGGCCAAGTCATAAGTGAGAGCGCCACTCATAGCGTCTTGATAATCTATAATACCGATTTTTTTATCACTCTTTAACATAATATTTCTAGAGTGAAAATCACGATGTACAAAGATTCCTTGAGGTTGTTCTAGTACAACAGTGCTAATTGCATCTAGAGTCTTTTTGATGAGTTTTTTCTGAGGTTCGCTTATTTTTAGCTGCAATAGGTTTTCTAAGTACCACTCCTGCATCAAATCCATCTCAAAATGAAGAAAGTCTTTATCATATTTAGGCAGTGATGAGGCATCAATCTTCTGCATCTTTAAAATTGTATTTATAGCTTTTGTATAAAATGCTTTATAATTCTGCTCGTTTAAGATGTCCAAATAGTGGGTTGTTCCAAAATCTTCTAAGATTAGATAACCATCTTCTTGATTCTGTTCAAAAAGTTTTGGTGCACATACATCAGAAGCATGAAGTTTTAAAGTTATCTCTATAAAAGCTTTCATGGAGTTCAACTCTTTTGAAGAGTCCATTAAAATTGCAGTTTTATCACCGTTTCTGAGTCTGTAATATTTTCTAAAACTCGCATCTGCAAGTGCACTCTCAATAGTGTAATTTTTAAACGAAGTCTCACCTAGCCACTCTTGTATCTTACTCATATATAGCACCTAAAATTGAATCTCTTAGCGCTCCGCTAACGGACGAAATTTTAACACATTTTTTATGGATTCTCTCATGAGAGAGCCAAGCAAATGCCATAGCCTCCATAAACTCGCTACTTACACCATACTCATCACTTGGAACTATTTTTACACCCTTTAACTCTTCTTGCAAACGTTTCATGAGATAGCTGTTGTTAATGCCTCCACCGCAACCTATTAATAGAGTTGTAGCACTTTTTTTTATCTCATTTGCAATGCTTATGGCGGTTAACTCAAGAAGTGTGGCTTGAATATCTCTGGCCTTTAAGTATGAGTTATTTTGATTTTTTTTAGCAAAGTTATTTAGATGAGCTTTAAGCCATTTCTGGCCAAAAAGTTCTCGACCAGTACTCTTTGGAGCACTTTTTGAAAAGTAAGGTTCTTTTAAAAATTCTCTTAGTAGCTCTTGGTTTGGAGTTCCTGATTTTGCCCACTCTCCATCTTTGTCGTATGAACTACCGTTGTAGTGTGAAACCCAATAATCCATAAGCACATTTCCACAACCAGTGTCATAACCGATAAGTCTATTGCCAAGAAGTGTGATGTTTGCCATTCCGCCAATGTTTAAAACTGCTACATTAGCTCCCAATTTTGAAAATAAATATTGATGGAATGCCGGAGTAAACGGTGCTC
>NZ_JAQVKA010000109.1 GCF_028694895.1 Sulfurimonas sp.
CTAGCAATTGACTCAGGCATACACAACACGGTAGGTATCGACCTTGTGGCTATGTGTGTAAATGACCTTCTTTGTAACTTCGGTACTCCCTCTTTTTTCTTAGACTACTATGCAACTGGTAAACTTGATGTTAAAGTGGCAACAGATGTTGTAGCTGGTATCGCTGAGGGTTGTATCCGCGCTGAGTGTGCTCTTATTGGTGGAGAGACTGCTGAGATGCCGGGAATGTATTCACATGATGATTATGATTTGGCAGGTTTTGCAGTTGGTGTTGCTGAGAAGAGTGAGATGGATAGAGTATCAATGGTTAGAGCTGGGCATAAGCTAATAGCGCTTCCAAGCTCAGGGCTTCACTCAAATGGTTTCTCGCTAGCTAGAAAAGTTCTCTTTGAAAAGATGAACTTAAATTTCAATGATGACTTCAACGGAAAAACCCTTATACAAACACTTCTTGAGCCTACAAAAATTTATGTTAAAACCTTTAAAGCTCTAAAAGAGCACATTGTTGCCCTTGCCCACATTACTGGAGGCGGTATAGTAGAAAACCTTCCACGCGTCCTTCCAGAGGGCTTAATGGCAGAGATAAACAGAGATGCTATAAAAGTGCTTCCTATCTTTGAACTAATCTCAAAACATGTAGATAAAGAAGAGATGTATAGAGCGTTTAATATGGGTGTTGGAATGATTTTAGTTGTAAAAGCAGAAGACGTTGATTATGTTCTCTCTCAAACAGATGGTTATCTAATTGGGGAGATTAAAGAGGGAAAAAGAGAAGCTAAGCTTATCTAATTTCATAGTTCTACTTTATGAGCAAAAGCTCATAAAGTGTTTAACACTATTTAAATGGTTTATGTAAATCTTTTATAACATCACCAGGGATTGATGCAATTCCAGCAAATTGTCCCATACCTAAAAGTGGATAGTTCATCGCTATATAGTACTCAGCTTTAAGCATAGTTGCTTTTCCACCGCTTACAACGATTGGCCAAGGCAGCAGTCCTGCATTTTGACGGCCAACCTTTGAAACAAATCTTTTTGTACCACGACCTATTTCATAGCCAACTAAAGTTGTATCATCAGTTATTTTTAGCTCATAAGCTATAGCTTTACCTTTTTGATACTCTTTTAGCTTTGCTAGCAACTCAGCATTTGTACCTTCACCTAGAACCTCTACATCTTCATAGTAAGGCATTCCTAAAGTAAAGTGGTAACCAGCTAAATCTTTAAACTTCATCTTATCTTCTGATGGAGTTAAATTTGGGAATGCTTTTGCAATTTTGTCACTAACTCTAGTGAATGTTGCGTGATCATAGTCACCTTGCATATACGCTCTTCCAAAATATACTGGATTTGTTATAGATATAGTTTTTGCTTCATCATCAACAAAAAGTTTCATAACTGCTATATTTGCGCGCCCTGGCTTTGCAGCCTCTTTTTTAAGAGTAGGACATGTAAAGACTATTGTAGTACCATCTTTAACGCTCTCAAAAGTTGTAACTACTTCAAATCCACCATCACTAAGCTTAGCTTTTGCATCCTCAACGCTCATATGAGCGCCTTTGAAATATGTATTTACTTCACCTTTTGGCTCATCAGCTTTCGCTTCTAAGTTAGGGCTTTTAGAACCACAACCAACGAAAGTAACAACAGCAAAAGCTGCTAAAAAATTTAGTAATTTTCTCATATCTCTTTTGCTCCTAAACTAATCATTATGCTTCTAATTTTCTCATCCATCTCTTTGATGAACTTAATTTGTGCAGGATCTGTAATCTTTCCAAAAGTAATCCAGTTCTCAACACTTGGCATACCAACATGTAACACATCTTTGTCTTTTTCAACATACATATACATTGAACATGGAGCAGAAACACCTAACTCAGGGCGTTGCCATACGTTAAACACCGTATATGAAAATGTAAAGTGACAAAGTGAGTAAACCCAGTAAGCATCATATTTATCATTTTCTAAGTCATTATCAGCCCAGAACTCTGCAAAATCTCTCTTACCAGCTATGATATAGTCTTGCCCTTCAAATGCTTTTTCAAACTTTTCCATAAAGTCAAATTTAGCATCTAAAATATCACCACTTCTATCAAAAGGAACTTCAAATTCCATCATTGTTTTATCGTTTAGTTTGTCTATCTCAATATACTCAACTTCTCCACCCATACCAGCATCAGTAGCCTCTGATAGTGCGTCTATATAAGAAGTAAATTGCTTTCTTACTTCTGGGTCTTTTACCTTAGTAATATCAAGCATAGCTTCTGGAGTTAGTGTTCCTACATAAGTTTTTGTTTCACTTTTTTTCTTATAGATAAGATAGTTAAGTGGAGCAAAACCACCAAGTGAAGGCTCTTTCATAAGAAGTTCACGCATATTTTCTTCATTTGAAATTGTAATGAAACCAAGGTTATCTAGATTTTCAACATAATCTTCTTTAAACTGAGGATTAGGCTTGCCATCTTTTAAAAGTTTAGTACCATAAAAAAGTCTATAATAGTACTCTATCCCAGCGTGAACATCTTTTGGAGTAAATCCTGCATCTTCTAAATCAACCTCTAAAATAGCGTTGAAAGCCTTATCTCTCTCTTTAGCATCACCCTCTGAAACATTTAGTCTAATAGCTTGATAGCCAAACGCGATGCTTGAAGTTAGTGCCAATAAAAGTGCCGCTTTTATTAATGTACTTAACATTTGATTCCTTTTTTGCTTGAGTTTATTTGTGATAATAGTATCACAAAAGTACTAATTATTATATCATATAAATCTATAATTTTTCTGAAGTGAGTTTTTGATTTGTCTGTAAAAATAAAGTGCCACCGAGATGGTGGGCACTTTTAAAGTAGAGAGTAGTTTTTAAAAAGCGTAGTTAAGTTGTACGCTGTAGCTTTGCTCTGAGTGTTTAGTTTCAATATCTTGACCCACAAAGTTTCCGAATGTTTCCTTGTTTTCAAGACCAAATACAGCTGCAAGGTCTAATGAAAGAGTCTCATTAAATGCATAAGTACCACCTAGAGTAATATGTGACTCTTGAGTTCCAGGGAAACCTAACAGGTTAAATGTATTTGTTAATCCAGCAGGACCTACTGTATCTAAATATAAACCTTTACCTGTATTATCTTGTACTGCAGACTTTGCATATTGATAACCTGCACGAAGAGCCCATCCATCAGTTGCATACTCATAACCAACAGCATATACATTTTGATCTTCCCAACCAAAATCTTTATAGGTCTCAGCATCTTCCCATAAAATTCTCTTATAATCAAACGCTATCGTGTGCTCACTCATCTTATAACTAATACCAACACCCATCTCAGCAGGAGCAGATATTTTATTGTTATCATAAGTGTTTCCACCACCAAGCATTGGATTGATTGCGTTGCTTAAAACATCTTTAATGTCACTCTCTATCTCTGACTTATAAACAGCACCAACAGTTATACCGTCAGTCTCATAAGATAAACCAATGTTATATCCAAGACTAACATCATCAGCAACACCAGCACCAGTTGGACCACCCATTGGAGTTGAGTCATAATTAATGTCTAATGCAGTATATTGAACGATTGGAGTTATACCAATAGCAAAATTATTAACTGTATAAACTAATGGTAGACCAAACTGCATATTTTGTAATGAAGTAACCATTTTCATATGATTTCCACCAGCAGTCATGAGAGGAGTGTCTCTATAATCAACACCTAGACCACCAGTTCCCCACATACCAACACCCCAGTAGAAGTTATCGTTTACCTTATTTGCGACTGAAACAGAAGGGATTACAAAAAAGTCAGCATCACTTTTTTCAGTTGTTGCACCACCAACACCCATATCGTTTGTTGTTTTAACACTTGGCATAAACAGAGTTCCACCAAAAGATATCTCATGATCAGACTTTATAGTAGTGATTAAAGCTGGGTTTGATAGAGCAGACTCTGCGCCATGACCAACACCAATTCCAACTCCACCCATACCACGAGTTTTAGCACCCATACCTATCATCGCTGAACCGTTTGTTGCAAATGCAGAAGTTGCACCTAGAGCTAATGCAGCTACCACTGCAAGTTTAATTGTTCTTTTCATTTTCTCTCCTACGAGTGTTTATTTAGAATGTAAGTATTATAGGCGAGTAATTTTTAACTGTTTCTTAAACGAATAGTAAACAACCATAAACGAAACTTAAAAAGAGAGCCTCAATCAGCAGTATTATAAGTTATATCTATGACTTTAATCAATATCTTCTATAAAAAAGCATTTTTTAGCTCTTAATATAACTTTTTCATATACTTAAAGCTAAATAATCTAATGAAATTTACTTTTATAAACTTTATCAAAATAGGTGATAAAATTATTATAATGTGTATTTAAGTAACACTTTTCACCTCTTTTAGAAGCTAAAAATCTACTCTACTTAAATAAAACAGCCTCTTTAACCTCTACAAGAGCGCTTCCATTATAAATTTTTGCATCACTAGCACCTAAAATTGTAT
>NZ_JAQVKA010000110.1 GCF_028694895.1 Sulfurimonas sp.
CAGATATAGCTGTAGAACTAGGCGATGAAAACACAACACCGAGTAAAAATAGAATTCCAAAAATAGCAGAGCCTACAAGTGCCGCCTTTTGTGAGATATATTTAGGTATAAAAACAATTCCCACGATATATCCAAGCACCATAAAGGACATCGTAAAAGATGTTAAAGAGCTGTAATTCTCAACTCCAATGCTTTGCGCATAAAGAGCTATCGTATCCCCTGCAATAACCTCTATACCGACATAAAAAAACAGAGCAACAGAGCCTAAAATAAGGCGCGGAAATTCAAATATAGAGCTTTTTTCACTCTCCTTACTCTCATCTTTGATAACAAGGTTTTCTAAAGATGAGAATTTTATAAGAGCAATCAAAGATATCAAAATAAGTGCCATAACAATATAAGGCACTATAAGTTTTTGAGCAAGCACTTCTCTTGAGGCAGCTGTTACCTCATCAAATGCGCCTATATCTAAAAAGACTAAAGCGCTAAATACTAAAGGTGCTAAAACTCCAGCACCCTTGTTTATGACCCCCATTATGCTTATGCGAGTTGCCGCACTCTCAATCGGTCCTAAGTGAACTATGTATGGATTTGAAGCACTTTGAAGGATTGTAAGGCCTGTACCAAGGGTAAAGAGTGCTATTAAAAAGATGATGAACTCTCCGCTCTGTGCTGCTGGTATAAAAAGAAGTGCTCCTATCGCCATTACACCAAGACCTACAGACATTCCATCTTTATAGCCTGTTTTCTCCAACACATACGCCATCGGAAGAGCCATAACAGTATATGAGATATAAAAAGCAAATGTTACAAATAGCGCTTCAAACTCATTAAGCTCACAGACTATTTTTAAAAAAGGGATTAAAGAGCCATTTAGCCATGTTACAAATCCAAAGATAAAGAAGAGAGTACCCATGATAACCATAGGCATAAATGAGCTTTTAGCGGACATTTTTTAAGCGCTCAAGATAGTGTGCAACTGCGTCTTGATCGTTTGTATGCTCTAGTACAATCTTTGCTAGTTTTTTTACGCCCTCTTGAGCGTTTGCAACTGCTACAGAAGTTCCAGCTATCTCAAACATACCAACATCATTGTAGTTATCTCCAAAAACTGTCAACTTACTCAAGTCAAAACCCATATGTTCGCTCACGCTTTTTATCCCATGAGATTTATCAGCATCTTTATGTATAAGAGTTAAAAAGTAGCAACCAACATAAGCTTCTGGAGCGAGTATATACTTAAACATATCGCCAAAGATTGATTCTAAATGTTTTGCCAACTCTCTAAGAAGTATCTCATCGCCAAAATAGACGATTTTAAAGTTCTCTTGCATAGCTCTGATATCTTTGCATTCACTCAAGTTATCATCACCTTTGTATCTAAAAAGTACGCTTTTTTGATGCTCATTTAGAGTGCTTGAGTATAAAAATGCTTCATTGAGATTTTTATCTCTAAGAGAGAGTACAAAAGGGTATATCCCAAACTTTGCACCCTCATCTATGATAGCATCCGCCGCATCTTTAGCTATGAGTTTTGTACCAATTATTTTTTTATCTACAGTTGCAATTAGCGCACCATCAAGAAGTATCATTGGAGCATTTATATCTACATTTTTTAAAAATTCTACTGTTTTTTTATATGTTCTAGCCGTTGCTATTGTTGCAATAGAGTCAAGCGCCATAGCGTTCCACGCAGCTTTTGAAAAATCGCTGATTGATAAATCAGTTCTTAAGAAAGTGTGATCTAAGTCAGTGATATATATATTTTTCATATTTTAAAATTTTAAATTACAGCTAGTCATCTTCTCAACAAGCAATCTTGCCACCTCAACTTTATCATCAACCATAGATGTTATCTCTAAATCTTCTAGATTTTTTTTATCCTCTAGAGTGGAGACTTTTACTATTAAATTTACATTATTTGTATGCTTTAGTACTGCCTCACAGATTGCTCTTTTTTTCTCCATATTATCAAGTGTAACTATTACAGCAGCGGAACTTCCTGCTTGGAGCGCTTCAAGAAGAGAGTGTTTTGACATATCTCCAAGATAAGCCTCTTTTTTATCTGATAGAGCTTCTTGAACATGCTTTGGATTATTATCAATTATGACATAACGAGCATCTAGTTTATCAAGGTACTGTGCTACAAACTTTCCTGTAATACTGTATCCGCAAACTATAACATGGTTTTGCCTTGACGCAAATGCAGATGTTTTAAGTCCTAGATACTCATAGCTTGTTACATAGCTTACAAATCTATTTATTTTAGAGATAAAAAATGGAGTAATTACCATTGAAAAGATGACTATAAGAACGAAAAGCGATTCTAGCTCCTTATTTAAAAGCCCTCCCATACTTGCAACTGCAAAGATTACAAAAGAGAACTCTCCCACTTGAGAGATAGCAAGTGCAGTCTTTAGTGAACGTGCAGTTGATGATGTAAGACGAAGGATAAAATAGGTAACAGCCGTTTTTAAAATCATAACAAGTACAAATATACCAACAATCATGAAAAAGTTATTGAGGAAAAAGAGCACATCAATCTTCATACCCACAACAATAAAAAAAGTACCAAGTAAAATATCTTTAAAAGGCGCTATATCTGATTCTACTTTGTGATGGTACTTTGTCCCAGCTATAATCATACCTGCGATAAAAGCTCCAAGAGAGTAGGTAAAGCCCATATATGAAGCTAAAAGGGCCGCACTTATAACTATAAATAAAACTGAGCCCATAAAAAGTTCATCCACTTCACTTGAAGCCGAGAAGTGCAGAAGCCATGTCATAACTCTTTTACCAACTATAAACATAAGCCCAATAATAAGCACTGCACTTATAAAAGTATCTCTTAAAATTAGAAGCACATCTTGCTCTGCATTGCTTGTTAAAAATCCCAAAAGAATTAGGATAGGAATAACGGCAATATCTTGAAAAATCAGAATTCCTGTTGCTTGTTGCCCATAAGGGTTATTTATCTCTTTTGAACTCTTTAGATAACTAAGCACAACTGCGGTAGAAGAAAGAGCAAAAGATAGAGACACTATAAGTGCAGAAATTGGATCTAGTGAAAAAATATAGTGGCTGATTGTATAAACTATAGCTGCCGTAAGAGAGACCTGCATAAAACCGTTTAAAAATATCTCTTTTTTCATGTTGTTCATTTTTGCAAGAGATATCTCAAGCCCTATAGTAAACATCAAAAAAACTATACCAAACTCACCGATATGCTCTAAGATAGACGAGTCATTCATCTGTCGTAAATCAAATAAATATACAATAATTGTACCAGTAAAGATATATCCAATTATCTGTGAAATACCTATACGTTTTAAAAAAAGGTTTAGTATAGTTGAAATACCAAGTGCCATAACTATATATAAAAGTGTTGAGTCCATTAAAATCTTTCAGATATTTTTTATGGTTTTTATTTGCACCATATTGAGGATAAAATTATATCAAAATAACCTTCTAGCTTGGGTATATAAATACTTAATTTTAAGAGATACTATAATATAATTGCCACTTTAATTAATATTTTGGAGCTATTTTATGACTAAATTTATTTTTGTAACAGGTGGTGTTTTAAGCTCTCTTGGAAAAGGGATTACAGCAGCTAGTATTGGCACTTTGCTTAAGCACTCAGGCATACAAGTAGGTATGTTAAAAATAGATCCATATATAAATGTCGATCCAGGAACTATGAGTCCACTAGAACACGGCGAAGTTTTTGTCACAAAAGATGGTGCAGAGACCGACCTTGACATTGGAAATTATGAGAGATTTTTAGATACTTCATACTTAAAATCAAGTAACTTTACTACAGGTCAAGTTTACTCATCAGTAATAGAGAGAGAGCGCGCTGGCGGATATTTGGGGCAGACTATTCAAGTTATTCCTCATATCGTTGGTGAGATTGTCAAGCGTATAAAAGAGGCTGGAGTTGGTCATGATATCCTTATAGTGGAGCTTGGCGGAACTGTTGGAGATATCGAAGGACTTCCATTTATGGAAGCAATTCGCCAGATGAAACATGATGATGAAGTTGAGGGAACTTTCTTTGTTCACGTTACACTTATCCCTTATATAAAAGCAGCTGGGGAGTTAAAGAGTAAGCCAACACAGCACTCTGTTCAAGAGCTTCGCCGCATTGGTATAACTCCTCAGATGATAATTGCTAGAAGTGAAAATGCTCTTCCTAAAACATTTAAGAAAAAACTAGCGATGAGTTGTGATGTTTCTGCTGATAGCGTAATAGAAGCACTTGATGCTGCAAGTATATATGACGTGCCTATCTCATTTTTAAGACAAAATATCTTAAAACCTATCTCAAAAGAGCTAGGACTTGGCGAACTAAATCCAAACATGGAAAAATGGGACTCTTTGGTGAAAAAGATTGTTCAACCTAAAAACCGTATTGTTCTTGGTTTTGTAGGAAAATATCTTGAACTAAAAGAGGCTTATAAATCTCTAACTGAAGCTCT
>NZ_JAQVKA010000024.1 GCF_028694895.1 Sulfurimonas sp.
CTTCTATGATTGAAGAGGCAGAGTTTGGCGGAAGTGCTAGTTGTGTAACGAATTGTCAAAGTTCTGATTCTTCACGTGAGTTAGATGGTGCAGATATAAAAGATGAGCCTATGGTTCAAAAAGCCATAGAACTCTTTGAAGCCAAAAAGATAACAATCCAGTCTAAAATCTAACTCTTTAACATTGGCTCAATACTAAAGCTAAACGTTGAGCCTTGTCCAAACTTTGACTCTATCTCAAGAGATGAGCCCAAGAGTTTTAGGGTATAACTGACCATTGCTAGTCCAAGCCCCATAGAGTTGTTCCAGCTATTTTTATCTACTCTGTAAAACTTCTTTGTAATGTTTTTAAGCTCTTCTTCTTTTATCCCTATCCCGCTATCTTTTACTAAAATCATATTATCTTTAAGCTCTATAAAAATATCAGAACTTGAGTATTTTAGGGCATTTTCAACTAAATTTACAAGAGCTAATTCCAACATAGTTTTATCGCTAAATAGAGTTATACTCTCAACATTGAGTAAAATTTTTCTATCTTTATATTTTGTCTCTAAGTTTGACGCAACCTCATCACATAAGACTTTTAAGTCAAACGCACTCTTAGTTATTGCAAAATCTTCATTTTCTAGTTTAACAGAGAGAGTCAGACGATCAAGCATTTTTGATATTTTCTCACCATTTGAACTAATCTTTAGTAAAAATTTATCTCGTACTATCTTTGGCATATCGCTATCATCTTGAATCGTTTGAGCATAGCCTATAATTGAAGCTACTGGATTTTTAAACTCATGCGAAATGGCAGATAAAATATCATTTTTTTGTCTATTTATTAGCCTTAGTTTTGCCATATATTTTGATTTTTTCTTCTCTTGTTTGCTAAGCTTTTTAACAAGATTTTTAAGAAGCAAAGAGATTTGTAAAAATTCATAAAAATATTTTGTTTTTATA
This sequence comes from Sulfurimonas sp., assembly GCF_028694895.1. Lineage (GTDB taxonomy): Bacteria > Campylobacterota > Campylobacteria > Campylobacterales > Sulfurimonadaceae > Sulfurimonas. The sequence goes on from NZ_JAQVKA010000024.1 coordinate 948, forward strand.
ATTGCTTTATAGTTCTTATCTGAAATTTCATCAAGATAATTTGTAATCTGTTCAATATCATAAACAACTTTTCTACTCATTCTTTTTGATATCAAAAGAGCTATAAATAAAATACCCATAAAGATAAAGAAAAGCTTGATCCACAAAGAATAAAAATCATCCATTATTTGAGCTAAACTCATAGAAACTCTTATGTAAGACTCTCTATCTTTATATGTGATTTTCTTTGCAACATATAAAAAATCCATCTTAAGTGTTTTTGAGTACCTTATGATATAGCCATACTCTTTTGTATTTGACTCTATGATTTCAAACCTTTGTGCATGGTTATCCATCTGGACTTTATTGGCTTCTGAGTCTGCTAAGACATTTCCAGCTTCATCTACTACAGTTGTTCGTAGAGAAGTTTTTTCATATATATCTGCTATATATTTATCAAGATCATTAACGCTGTTAAGTTCTAAATCCATTATTTCAATAGCGTGTTTGAGATGATTTTTGTTGTGCTCTATAACAATGCTCTTTAGTGTTAGATAGCTGATGATAGAAGTTATAAAAAGGGTACCGACAAAAAGCAGCAAAAATTTGATTATAAAAACTTGGTCTATTTTTAGCATAACTTGTATCCAACTCCTCTCACTGATTGTATATACTCTTTTGTTTTAGAAGGGTCTATTTTCTCTTTTAAACGGTTTATTGCGACATTTACAGTTTGATATTGATAATCTTCTGCACTATCCCATACATTTTCTAGTAGATACTCACGGTCTAGGACATTATTTTTATTTAAAATCAACTCACGAAGCAGATCAAACTCTAACTTTGTAATCTCTACATCTTTACCATCCACACTAAGTGTTCTAGCACTGTTATCAAGCACTAAATCTCTATGCAAGAGGATTGCATCTTCTACCATTTTTGTAGTTCTTCGAAGTAGCGCTTTTATGCGAAGTAGGAGCTCTTTCATGTTAAATGGTTTTGTTACGTAGTCATCCGCACCTCTTAAAAAACCCTCTTCTATCTCAGAATCAAGCCCTTTAGCACTTAGATATATGACAGGAGTCATAATTCCTTCTTTTCTAAGTGATGCGACAAACTCACTTCCCTCAACACCTGGCAAGTTTCTATCCATCAAAAGCAAGTCAACCTTCTCTTCAAAAAGAAGTTGCTCAACACTTTTTGTGTTTAAAAAACCTATGACTTCATACCCCTCTTTTGTCAAATTGTACTCAAGAAGCTCTAAGATATCCTCTTCATCTTCTACAACTACAATCTTAGCACTCATGAAATTTCCTCGGATATATTTTAACTATTGTATCAAAAAAGGATTTCTTTTTAATTACAATATAAGGTATAATGAATGCAAATATTTTGGAGATTTCTTATGTTTGTATCGTCATACAACACTTATGTTAATACAACCAATACAAAGAACAATACAGATTTTAAAAAAAATGACGACAAAGAAACCTCTGAGAGTTTTAGCAAAAATCTCTCCCAAAATGCACTTAAACCTTATACTGATAAAACTCTTCCCATAGACTATATCTCAAACTACAAATCATTTTACAATCAACAAAAACTTCAAGAGCACTCAACAAGTCAAAGCGAATATACGTTAAAACAGCTAAGTACACAAAATAGTGCAAAAGCTGCTTATGATGAGAACTCTAAAATGTTCTCTTTAGTAAAAAAGCCCTCTACCTCTTTAGATCAAAGTCCAAAGATAGATGAAAGACTACCTCCTCAAGGTCAAGAAGCAAAAGAAAAAGTACTAAGACACACTATGGTAAATACATATATCTCAAACGACAACTACTACCGCATAACTGCAGCTTAATCCTCTACCCACGCATCAGTTCTTATAGCTCGCTCATCATCAAATATCTTTAACTTAAATGCACTCTCACATTTTCCATCACTAAAATCCATAATAGCAATTTGAAGAATTTTTTTACACTTTTTTGGAATATCAAAATGCCCTTTAATGCCGGTTAAAAATTGTTTTAATGGCGAAGCTTCATCCATCCCTATGACATTATCTCTACATCCGCTCAGACCTATATCTGTTAAATATGCAGTGTTATTTGAGATTTGAAAGTCATCTGTACTTACATGTGTATGAGTGCCTATAATAGCACTAACACTTCCTTGAAGCAACATCATCATAGCTCTTTTCTCACTAGTTGCCTCAGCATGAAAATCTATAAATATATTTTTAACACCTTGTACATGTAAAGATTCAACTGTACTTTTGGCACATCTAAAAGCGTTATCCGTATATGGCATAGAGTAGTGTCCCATAAGATTTAAGACACCAAGTTTCTCACCTGCAACCTCATAAACCCTGCATCCCGTTCCACCAACTTCACTAGGATAGTTATGCGGTCTTAAAATCTCATGAGTATCAAAGAGTGTTGTTACCTCTTTTTTATCCCAAGTGTGATTTCCACCACTCATACAATCAACCCCATAACTAACTATCTCGTTTGCATTTTTTACAGTCATACCAAACCCATGAGAGGCATTTTCATAGTTTGCTATCACAAAATCTATCTTATGCTCAGCTCTTAGATTTTTAAGATGCGCCTTTAACATATCTCTTCCATGACTTCCGACAATATCGCCTATAAATGCTACTCTCAAATCTTATTTCCTTCTTTCTTATAATTCATTTTTACACACTCTATCCATCAACCCAAAACTCTCCACTTCAAAAAGCGAAAAAGCAAACCATTTTTTTCCTAAATCTTTGAGACTCGCTCCTATATGGTAAATCTCTTTGTTATCAAGTATCAAAAACCTATCATGTGAGCTTTTGAACTCTTTTGCTTCGATGTTTTTGTACTGGGCATTGTATTTATCGATATCTAGTTTTAATTGCTTTGTTATATTTTTACTAAGTAGAGTGATTTTTACTTTTGGATCTGCTTTACTCAAGTGAGTGAGTGTTGTTTCGTCGCAGTAGTTGTCTATGAGGATAATAGATATTTTGGCTTTTTTGATTAACTCACTAAAAAATATATATGCATCAAATATCTGTCCATCGTAAAAGATACCTTGTTTGGGTTTTATCGATTTGTCTTCAAGAGCATCAAAAAGCTTTTCAAACTTATCATCTATTTGTATTTCGTATGAAATTTGTCTTTTTTCTACAAGTTCGAGACGTTTAAAAATGTCACTATTTTGTGAGATTAAGTGGCGCATTTTTACAAAGCTATTGATAATTTGAATACTTATTTTGACCGCTGTGTCACTTCTTAGAACTGCCGAGAGCATTGAGACACCTTGCTCAGTAAAAACAAATGGTGCAGAGGAAGAGTGCTTGAGTGATTGGAACCGGTCGCAATTTGCGACCAGTTCATTTTTCTCTTCTTCACTCAGTTGAAATCGAAACTCTTTTGGAAATCTTTGAATATTCCTTTTTACCTGTTCGCCCAATCTTTTTGATTCAACCTCATACAACTGAGCCAAATCTCTATCGACCATTACCTGCACACCGCGAATAGAAAAAATCTTATTTTCTATGCTTGATTGTGTTACCAGTTCATTCATACCAAATACTCACTTTCATATCTAAAAGTTTTAATTATCTATTTTGTCAATTCTAACACTATCTATATCAAGAAGTTGTTATTTTTGATATGTGCATTTAACTTATATAGCCTATTTTAGATAAGATAATTTTTCTAATGTTTGAAGGGTCAAATCTTTTGAACTATAAACACCATCTATCTTTTGCAAATATTTATTTGAGTTATAAACCTCATCTGAAATAAATAAAAATATATTATGCTTTCTTATTGAGTTAACTTTTTCCTCTGTTAAATCTATGCCTAAAGTTATCTCAATCATTACATCAATTTTTGTCATTTGAGCTGTTTTAATAAACTGTTTATATCGTTCTCTTAAAGTTCTTTTTGCTCCTATTCCATATGTTTTATTATTAAGTTCAAAGAAAAAATCAAACTCAGTTGAGCTATCATTTTTATCATGTGTTTTTGATATTTTACTTTTATCTATTCCTATTGAATTAAGCACAGATAAAATTCTATCTTCATAGTTTGACCCACTATCGCTTATTATAGATTGATTTATACTCTCACTAAACATTAACATAAAAATTTGATTTGCTTCAATCCCCATATTTTTAAGAACTATCGCCTCTTTGGATAAATATGACAAAAATTCTGTTGTATCACTTGATATAAAAGCCGTATCTTCATTTTCTAATTTATCAAAAAATATTAAAGATAGTAATGCGCCGCTTACTCTCGTAGAATAAGGACTAAACAAGGTTATTTTGTCATACGCAAGAGACAAAGGACTAAGAGTTGGCAACTTTGAAGTATCCAATAAATCTCTAGTTTTAGCTTCTTGCAGTAAAAGTGGTTTTATCGCAATTAACTTAACTCCGAATATAAAAAGTTCACTGTCAAAATCAGATTCAAAAAGGTCTAATATATCAGTTAAAAAATCTTTTTTCTTCAATCCCGACTTACTATTTCCATATAAACTATCCATACTGTTTAAGAGTTCTTCTTTAAATACAATACCTTTATATAATGAGTAAATCTCTATTATTTTTTTAATATCTCTATCGCTAAAACTAGCTTTTAAAAGATATTTTAGTATAAAGTAAAACTTCAAATTTATATCAAACTTACTTTTTTCTATGATAAGTTTATTTGCATTCATCTTGTTTTTCCTTTTTTATACTATTTAAAATATTTTTTGCAATTGCCTTAATTACTGGAACACTAACGCTATTTCCGAACTGTTTATATGCTTGAACATCACTAACTTTTATATGAAATTTATCAGGAAAACCTTGAAGTCGCCCAGCTTCTCTTGGTGTTAGTTTTCTTGGATTTTTACCATCTTGCTCTATTAAAATCTCAGAACCATCCTTATAATATCTTGCACTTATTGTGCTTGTGTAACTAGAATTTTTATTAAATATTGAGTATCCAAAGCCATTACCTTTTTCTTTATGCTCAATTTTTCGTCTTTGATGTCCAGCCCAAAGTTTATCAGAGATAGTATATTTATCTTCTATTTTATCATCTAAAATATCGCCAACTTTTACCTCTATTTCTATTTTGTTAGGAAATTCAAATTCCACTTCATCACCCAAAAAACAAACTATATATATTCTTTCTCTATTTTGTGGTACTCCAAAATCTTTTGCATTTAAGATTTTATATTCTACTCTATATCCCAACTCTCGCAAAGTCTCCAAAATTACATTAAAAGTTTTGCCTTTGTCGTGTCCTACAAGACCTTTTACATTTTCAAGAAAAACTACTTTTGGCTTATGATACTTTATAATCCTTGCAACATCAAAAAAAAGCGTTCCCCTTGTATCTTCAAAACCTTTTCTATACCCTGCTACGCTAAATGCTTGACATGGAAATCCAGCTAAAAGTATGTCAAATTTTTCAATTTTTGTTTCATCTATCTGGGTAATATCTCCAAATGGTTCTTCTGCAAAATTTGCATAGTATGTTTGACGTGCATATTTATCTATTTCTGACGCAAAAACAAACTCTATCTCTTCGCCAAATGCTTGTTCAAACCCAAGTCTAATTCCGCCTATTCCAGCGAAAAGATCAATGGCTTTATAGCTATTTTTTTTATCTATACTCATATTAAATAAATTTCTTCCCATAATATATGTCATTGTATCCCTCCAATTATATTGAAGAGATATTATAAAAATAAAACTCTATACCTCAAAAATATTGCAATTTGCAATACTTTATATACACCAATCTATTGGTTCAACTCCATTACATACAAGATACTCATTCGTTTTTGAAAATGGTTTTGAGCCGAAAAAACCTCTGTATGATGAGAGCGGTGATGGATGAGGAGCTCTTAATATCAGATGTTTTTTCTCATCTATTAGCGAAGCTTTAAGAGCTGCTGGAGCGCCCCAGAGTATGAAGACTAGATTATCTTTTCTTTGGCTTAACTCTTTGATAACTAAATCAGTAAATATCTCCCAACCTTTACCTTTATGAGACGCAGCCTCTGCTGCTCTTACGCTCAAAACTGCATTGAGCAGAAATACGCCCTCTTTTGCCCAGTGTGTCAAATTTCCACTCTTAGGTATTTCGCACCCAATATCATCATGAAGCTCTTTAAATATATTTCTAAGTGATGGTGGATGTGCCACACCATCATTTACAGAAAAAGCTAATCCATGAGCTTGATTTGCTCCATGATATGGGTCTTGTCCTAAAATCACAACTTTTACTTCTTCAAATGGAGTATTATTAAAAGCAGCAAAAATATTTTCACCTTTTGGATAGAGAGTGTAGTGCTCCCTCTCTTGTAGTAAAAACTCTCTTAAAGCCGTAAAATAGGGCTTTTGGAACTCATCAAAGAGAACTTCTCTCCAAGAGTTCTCTATCTTTGGGTCTATCATATCAAGCTCTTAAATAAAGCAGTGTTGCTTTTATGATGTCATCATCATCTTTTGAGTCTGATTTTATGCTCTCTTTTTTCTCATCCATATATGTAAAGGTTATGTTTTGACCGTAGTTTGAAACACTTTTTATCCCTTTTGAGAGGCTCAACACTTTTATGACCATCAGCTCGAAAAACTGTTTTGTTGGAGCGTCAAGTGCTCCAAATCTATCAATCACCTCTTCTTGTATCTCATATATCTCAACGCTCTCTACACACGAAGAGAGTCTTCTATAAATGTCTAAGCGAAGTCTATCCTCTTTTACAACTTCATCTGAGACAAAGGCTGAGATGGTGAGTTTTATATCTACTTTTGCTTTCTCAACTTCCATCTGGTTACTTAGGAGTTTTATAGCATCTTCTAAAAGTCTGAGATAGAGTGAATATCCTATGTTTTTTATATGTCCGCTTTGTGCATCTCCAACGAGATTTCCACCGCCTCTGATTTCTAAATCATGATATGCCAAAACAGAACCGCTTCCCAAAAATGAGTTTGATTCAAGCGCTAGAAGTCTTTTTTTAGCCTCATCGGTCAAAGTCTCTTTATCATTTACTATAAAGTATGCAAAACCCTCAACGTTTGAGCGCCCTACTCGACCTCTGAGTTGATGCAAATCTGCCATTCCAAATCTATCTGCACCATCGACTATGATAGTGTTTACTCGTGGCATGTGGATACCTGATTCGATGATAGAAGTTGCCAGCATCAAGTCATACTCTCCAGCTTCAAACTTGAGAAGCTCTTTTTCTGTATCTGTTGCAGAGATTTTTGAGTGAAGCATGACAACTCTAAGAGATGGCAGAAGTGCTTTTAATTCACCTAGTTTTATAGGCATGTGATCTATGGAGTTATGCACATAAAATATCTGCCCACCTCTGCGTATCTCACGAAGAAGAACCTCTTTTATAAGCTTTTCTTCATACGCTTTTACAAATGTTCTAACGGGTTGCCTTAGGCTTGGTGGCGTTAAAAGTTGTGACATAGTTTTTATAGAACTTAGTGCTTGATTTAGAGACCTTGGGATTGGTGTTGCACTCATCGAGAGAAGATGAACATTGTGATAGAGCTCTTTTATCTTCTCTTTTTGCTTCACTCCAAACTTATGCTCCTCATCTATAATAACCACGCCGAGCTTTTTAAAGTCAAGATCAAAGAGAGTGTGAGTTCCCACAACTACATCCAGATCTCCACTTGCAAGTGCTTTTATAATGTTTGTTTTATCCTTTGCACTTACAAATCTATCAAGTTTTGAGCACTTTATACCAAGTGCGTCAAACCTCTCATGAAGTGAGCGGTAGTGTTGAGCTGAGAGAAGCGTTGTTGGAACTATAAGAGCAGCTTGAAAACCTGATTTGTACGCTGCAAAGATGGTGTTCATCGCAACTTCAGTTTTACCAAAACCAACATCTCCACTAAGAAGCCTATCCATGATATGACCTGAACTCATCTGAGTAATAATCTCGTTTATGGATTGGCTCTGATCGTCTGTGTATTCAAATCCAGAGAGCTTTTGAAACGCTCTTAGTTCATCATCATTGACATTAATTTTTGGTGCGTCTATTAGTTCTCTCGCAGCTGCTGTATTTACGATTTGACCTGCTATCTCCATAAGGCGTTTTTTTACGCTATCTTTTAGCTTCCCAAAACTTCCTTTTCCAAGCTTGTCTAAAACAGGAACAGAGCCGCCAGAAGCGATGTAACGGTCAATTGAGTCAAGGTTTTCAACTGGGAGTAAAATCTTATCATCACCAATGTACTTGATAACTATAAAATCTTTTATACCGCCAAGTATCTGAGTCTGCTCAATGCCTTCAAATATACCAACACCATAATCTTCATGAACAACATAATCGCCCACTTTAAGGTCATCAAGCAAGATAGAACTTTTTCTTCTTCGCTTAACTTTACTTTGCTTATTTAGCGAGATGACAAGTTCATCTTTGCCCATGATATTTAAGATATATGGAGCATAAATAATTTTTAAACCACTCACATCAAAAAGTCCAGCCTGTTTAATAACTGCTTCATTTGAGGCGATAATAGTCGTTTTTTTAGCTTTATGAACTTTTAAAAATGCGTGCAGATCTGAGACAAAAATCTCTTTAAAATCATCACTATCTTCTAAAATTTCTACGTTGAAACACTCTCTTGAAATTGTAGGTTTATTTAATCCATAAGCATCTATGAGTGGAGCATTTAACTCTCTTGAGAGTTTGACATTTTTTGATGCTAAAAAGTTTACACCACTCTGCCCAAGGTGCCATAAGCCAAGAGATGCTATATCTTTTACAAGAGAGTCAAATTCACTATTTTTTACTCTCTCATCTAAAGCATCAAACTCTTTTTCATTTAAAGAGAAAAAAGCAGGAGTAAGCTCAAAACTCTCTAACTCATCTTTTTGCGTTCTTTGAGACTCTAGCTCAAAGTACTTAATCTGCTCTATCTCATCATCAAAGAGTGAGATTCTAAGAGGCATTTTACTTGAAGGCGGGTAGATATCTATGATGTCGCCTCTAAAAGAGATTTCGCCCTCAACTTGAACCATATCAACAAAGTTATATCCCCAAAAAAGCATCTGCTGTTGGAAGGCTCTAAACTCTATTTTTTCTCCAAATTCTATTACTCTTGATTGAAGCAGAGACTCTTTGGGCATCTCAAAAAGGAGTGTTTTTAGTGGAGAGATAACAAGTGGTTTTACTTTGGCGCTGTAATACTTTCTCAAAGAGCTAAAGAGTTCATGTAACTCTTCTTTATAGACTCTCAAATCATCCCCATGAGTTGCTCTAAAGTCTGGAAATACAATAACGTCTTTGCCAAAAAACGTAGCTACGCTCTTTAGCTCATAAGCCTCTTTTGCATCTTCGCAAATGAGAACTTCTAAATCTGTTTTTTTTGTGGTTTTATAGTAGTTAAATAGTCTGTTTTGTGACATTAGTTTATATAAGTAAGGAGTTTGATACTTTTTCCTCTTCTTTATTTTCATCTTTTAAAATATCTGTTGTGTTTTTATTATTTAACGATGGCTTTTTTGGTAATTCAGATACATTTTTCACAATGCTTTTACCCTCAAAAATACCCTTAGCCTCAATAATAAGTTCAGAAGATTCTATGGAGCCATTAACCCTGCCTAGAGCTTTAATCTCAACTTTTTTAGCCTTGATAGTACCTTCTATATAACCTTGAACTACGAGTCTAGTTGTAAAAATATCACCTTTTATATGACCATTTTTACCTATGTTTATCTCTTTAGTAGAGTGAATTGTACCTTCAAACTCTCCATCAACGTAAAGATTACAAGATAGATTCATCTCTCCTGTGATTGTAGAGCCAACTGTGATGATGGTAGTGCTTGAGTCGGTTGCGGTACTTTGATGTGCGATGTCGCGTTTATTAAAGATTGCCATGGTATTTGTTTCTCCTTTTTAAATATATCTTTATAGTTTTTAACACTCCACTGTACAAATTGAATAGAATCAACTGCTCTTTGCACAAATCTAACTTCATAATGGAGATGCGGCCCACTACTCATTCCTGTAGTCCCTGTGTAAGCAATTAAATCACCTTTTTTTACAAACTTGCCAGACTCTACAATCGTTTTATTTAGATGCCCAAAGTAGGTTCTAAAACCGTAATTGTGCTGAAGAATTATAAGGTTACCATATCCACTTTTTTGATGAAATCCTGACCACTCAACAATCCCATCAGCTGTCGCGTACACTGGAGTGTCCATAGCTGCTCTTAAGTCAACTCCAGCGTGATACTCTCTAGTGTTTAGTGTTGGATGTATTCTATACCCAAACCCACTCGTTACCCCTTTATACTCTACAGGAGAACCGCTTGGGATAAACTGCATAAGAGTAGCCATATGCTCAGAATTTAATTTTGTTATATCTGCTCTTTGCTCTAAAGACATCTCCTCTTGTGGAGCCAGTCCTATGAGTGTTTCTATCTCTGAGAGCGTTTGAGAAAACTCATCTAACTTTCTTTTTTTATCTTCAAGTGATAAATTTGTCTGTTTTATACTATCATCTAGCTCTTGATTTTTCTCTTTTTGCAACATATATGCACTTTGCATATTCAAACGTTTTTGCTCTATTGCATCAACTGCATGGTTTAAATATAAAATAGTTCCAACTGCCATAAGAGTAACAATAGCACCAAACAAAATAACATAGAGTATAGCTTTTTTTATAATCTGATGTAGATTAAACTGCTTAACCCCGTTATCATCATTTATAGTTATTGTGAAGTGGTTATTCATTATGCTCTCTTAAAAATCTCTCAACAACACTAAAAGAGCCAAAAACTAGATATTTATACTCAGGTTTTGCCTCTTTAAATATATTATATTCTATCTTTAAGTTCTTTAAAGTGTTTTTAATAATCTCTATAGATTCGGCTCTTTGCTCATTTACAGCTATTATCTCTACTCGCAAAATAATAGGCTTTAGGATTGATAAAATCTCTTTATAATTTTTATCTTTATAACTGTTGTAAACAAGTACATATTTATCTCCCTCTAACGCCTTTACAATACCTTGTGCCGCTAGAGTGTTATGGCCAACATCAACTATTATATTTTCACTTATTTTAGTGAGTCTTCCAAAGAGAGGCGGTGTTTTAAAATCATCAACTTCATATTTTAATTTTAAAAAATTAAGCGCTGCTATACTTAATGTCAAATTGTCTTTGAGATATGGAACAAGGTTCAAGTTGTTCACTATTTGATTGATTTTTTCTTTGTCTAAATCTTTTATAAATTCATCAACTCTATAGATATTTAAAGCGCTCTTTGTAGCAATTTGTTCTGCAACACTATAAACTTCGCTATATGCTTGAGGCGCTATTATGGCGTTATTTTGGATTGCTCTTAATTTAGTAGCAGCTATTTCCTCGATATTTGAGCCTAAAAAGGCTTCATGATCATACGCTATTGGAGTTACTAGTGTTAAAATTTTATCAAACACAGCAGTTGCATCATGCTCTCCACCAAGACCTGCTTCCATGACAACATACTCACACTCTTTAAAAATTATCATTGCAAGGAGTGTTGTATATTCAAAATAGCTGAGAGAATCTGCATCATCTACATCTAAAAGAGTTTGAAGCTCTAAATGCGCTTCTTGGAGGATTGCATCAGCTACATTATTTGCATTTAAAAATATCCGTTCATTAAATTCTAAAATATGTGGCGAAGTGTAATGCCCTACTTTTATGCCCTTTGAATGAAGTGCATTTGCTAAAAAACGCCCTGTTGTTCCTTTACCGTTTGTCCCTATTATATGGATGATTTTTGGAGTTGGTAGAGACTCTTTTATCTTCTCATAGATACGCGGCATACGAGTGTAGTCAATCTCATCATAAAAGAGTGGTTTAGTATTTAAATACTCTAAGAAATTCACTTAGTCTCAATCCTATCTCTGCCATTTTTTTTCGCTTTATATAAAGCTTCATCTGCTGACTTTAGAGTACTTTGAACTGAAGTGTGAGCTCTTCTCTCACTAACACCAGCACTTACGGTAAGCTCTATTCGTCTATCTTGATACATCAAACGAGCATTTTTAACTCTGTTTCTAATCTTTTGTGCAAAAGCCATTGCGCCCTCGACGTCCGTCTCACTAAGAATAGCTACAAACTCTTCACCACCCCATCGCCCTATTATATCCATGCTTCTTGCATCTTTTTTAAGTATATTTGCAAAGGCAACAAGTACAGCATCTCCAGCGTCATGCCCATAAGTATCATTTACAGATTTAAAGTAATCAAGGTCAAAAAATATTATAGAGAAATTTTTTTCATATCTTTCAAATTCAGCCTCTTTTATATTTACAAACTCATCTAATGCTCTTTTGTTAGGTAGTTTTGTTAAAAAGTCCTCTTTTGACTCCTCTTTTACTCGCGCTAGTTCTTGTTCTAAAAATTCTATTTTTTTACTTAGCATACCAACTTCACTACTATGCTTCTTTAAATCTTTTGTAAGAGCTTGAGTGTTTTCTTCGAGTGCAATTGCTACGGTATATAATTTTTTATGCGCAACTGCAAAATTTGTAGTAGCACTCTCACTGTAACTCTCTAACTCTTTTTTTATCTTTTGTATCTCTATTGTTGAGCTATCAGAACTCTCAATCATCTCAATTAGTCTAAGCGAGAGTTTATCTAAAACCCCATCTTTTGACTCTATCATCTCTTTAACACTTGCTTTATCAAGCGCTATCCTTAAAAAAATTGCAGATTTTATATCATCTTCAACAGTGCTATTTTCCAAAAGTGATGGGTTTTTTTGAATTCTTTGACTAAGGTCTGCTATCTTTTCATTAATATCTGAAGCAATTGAAGGAACAAGCGATGCTACTAGGAGTGAAGCTATTTTAGATAGTTCAATAGTATCGGTTTGTCCAGCACCTATATCTTGAATATCTAAATTTTCAATAGTTTTTCTTAAATCCTTAGAATCTACCTCACCTAATAGTTTTAATCTCTGTAAAAAAGCATCATCATAAGTTGTTATAAAATTTACCCATAACTGTCTATATTGGTCTATATCTACTGGAGATGGCTCACGACTTAACAAGTCAATGCACTTTTTTGAGAGATTTGTTGCTTCTTTATTATGTAAAATCTCAATTACTTGAAGAACCCTTTTTGTAAATTGTGTTTGTGATTCTAGTAAATTAGAGCAGTGAGATGGAATCGTTCTATTTAATTTTGATATTAAGAAGTGAGTGAATTCAGAGATTGTTTTTATATGATATTTTTTTAGTTCATCTTGAAAATCTTTATTTAGCATCAGTTTAAACTTATCTAACTTTGTACAGTCTTCAACCTTATAGCCAGCTCTTGTAGCCTCCCGGCAAAAAGCCTCTGCATAAGCATCAGGCGTTAAAAGCTTGCCTTCTTGTTCTAGCCTTTTAATACTAAGTTTTATAATTGTTTGAATATTCATAAAAACCCCTTATTTTTTAGCTCTAGCTCCCTCAGCGGAGACTTGAGCTACGAATGCCTTAATAGCTCTTTGAGCAGCATAACCGATAGCTTTAAATCTATCTTGATCTGTAACAATAGCATTTGGAGCTACTGAGAAATCATGAAATCCTCTTGTGTTGTAACTCTTGGAAGACGCTTTTGAGTGTTTTGTAATATTTAGAGTAATACTCATTCTATATCCAGTAATAAAACCGTTCTCATCATAAACGATAGGGGTATAGGTAGGCGTTGCCATTTTTATTACAAGGTGTGAATCTGATCTATCTTGAGTTACTAAAGAAGCGTGAAACACTTCAATAACAGCCTTATCTACAGCATCTTTAATGACAACCGTATTTTGCGGATCTTGTGCAGAGATGATTACGCTTGTGCTAATCTTCTCTCCAAGAACATCACGAGAGAACTTTGCATTTGGAGTGTAACCACACCCTATAAGAGAAAAAAGAAGTATAAAAAGAATCAGAGTGTTCTTGATATTAAAAAGATTTATCAAAACTAATCCTTAATAACTAGATTTACTAACTTCTTAGGAACTACTATCTCTTTGATGATAGTCTTTCCCTCAAGCCACTTCGATGCGCTCTCTCGCGCCACTTCTAAAATCTCTTCTTGCGTTGCATCCATTGAGACTTCTATCTCACATCTTCTTTTGCCGTTGATTGTAACACCAAGCATTAAAGATTCCTCTACAAAAACTTCCTCTAAAACAACATGTGTGCTTAGGTTTTTAAGAGAGAACTTTTGTGAGCTTATCTCTGAGCAAACATGAGGAATTACAGGCTCCATGATAGAAGCCAAAATCCAGTATGCTTCACTCCAAACATCACTGTTATTTTGAAGGTTTAGCGCGTTCATTGCCTCCATAACACCAGCTATCATGGTGTTAAAGGTATACTTTTCTCTATAAACTTCGTTAGAGCGAACAAGAGCTTCATACACTTTTTTTCTAGCAAACTTCTCTTCTTTACTTAGTGAAGCATGATTTATTTTAGGAATTGTGTCGCTCTTTAGAGCATATACACTTCTCTCATAAAATCTTTTTATAAACTTAAATGCACCCTCAACAGCGCTATCATTCCACTCAAGTTCTTGAGTTGGAGGTGCTGCAAAAAGTATAAAAAGCCTCGCCGTATCTGCGCCATACTTCTCGATGATAGCATCAGGGTCAACTGTATTACCCTTAGATTTACTCATCTTAGCACCATCTTTTAGAACCATACCTTGAGTTAGAAGCTTATCAAATGGCTCATCAAACTCTAAGTATCCTAAATCACGAAAAACCTTTGTAAAAAATCTTGCATACAAAAGATGTAAGATAGCATGTTCTATCCCACCGATATAGTGATCCACACCCATCCAGTACTTTAACTGCTCTTTTGAAAAAGGTTCATTTTCCCAGTTTTTAGGCGATGCGCAAAAGCGTAAAAAGTACCAACTCGACTCTACAAAAGTATCCATTGTATCAGTCTCACGAGTTGCATCTTTGCCGCATTTTGGACATTTACACTGCTTAAATGTCGGATGATTCTCTAGCGGATTTCCCTCGCCAGTTATTACGATGTCTTCTGGAAGAGCGATTGGTAAATTCTCTTTTTTCTCCATAACGATTCCACAATCATCACAATGCACAAAAGGAATAGGCGCGCCCCAATATCTCTGACGACTTACACCCCAGTCTTTTAGTTTATAGTTAGTAGTTTTTTTACCTAGTTTTTTATCTTCAAAATACTCTATTATCTTTGCCTGTGCATCTTTTGAGTTAAGTCCATTGAACAGTTCAGAGTCAAAAAGCTCTCCAACTTCTGTAAATGCACTATCATTGTTTGACTCACCACCAAAAGGTTTGATAACAGATTTTATAGGAAGGTCGTATTTTTTTGCAAAATCAAAGTCTCTCTCATCATGTGCAGGAACTGCCATAACAGCGCCACTTCCATAATCCATAAGAACAAAGTTTGCAACCCAGATAGGAATGCTTTTTTTGGTTAGTGGATGAATAACATCAAGGTTTAATGCCACTCCGCTCTTTTCTTTTTGTCTCTCAATTGATGAAGCGTTCTTCATCTCTTTTATTATTTTTATAGTCTCATCATTTAAAAGAGAGTTTTCTATCATGTAAGTTACTATCTCATGCTCAGGTGCAAGTGCCGCGTAACTAACGCCATAAATAGTATCTGCCCTAGTTGTAAAGACACTAAAGGCATCAAACTTATCACTAAGCTTCTTTAATGAGCGCTCATCAAAAGAGAGTTTAAACTCTAATCCATTTGATTTACCAATCCAGTTCTCTTGCATGGTTAGAACTTGTTTAGGCCAGCCACTCTCTAACTTACTCAAATCAGCCAAAAGCTCATCACCATACTGAGTGATTTTAAAGTAGTACTGATTCATGTCTTTTTTAACTACACTACTATCACATCTCCAGCATGAGCCATCAATCACCTGCTCATTTGCTAAAACTGTATGACAACTTGGACACCAGTTTAAAAAGCCTTTTTTACGATAAAGAAGTCCTTTTTCATACATATCAATGATAAAGCCCTGCTCAAACTTTGTATAGAGTTCATCACTTGTTGCAAGTTCTCTCTCTTTAGAGAAAGAAAAACCCAAAGATTTAAACTCGCCCTTCATGTAGTCTATGTTATCGTAAGTCCATTTTTTTGGATGTGAGCCGTTTTTGATTGCTGCGTTTTCTGCTGGCATTCCAAAGCTGTCAAAGCCTATTGGATGAAGAACATTAAAGCCTTCTTGACGGTAGTATCTAGCAAATGCATCGCTGATTGTGTAGTTTCTAACGTGGCCCATATGTAGCCTTCCACTTGGAAATGGAAACATACTGAGTATATATTTTTTCTCTTTTGTAAAATCTTCACTTGGCTCAAAACTTCTATTTTTTGCCCAATATTCTTGCCACTTCTTTTCTAACTCTTTTGAATTGTAAGTCAACCCTAACTCCTAATACTCTTCACGGTTTTTAGAGCTCTCAATGTAAACAAGACCAACCGAGAATACATTTGCTATTAATGCCCCAATTGCTAGTGCTATTGCCCACTCTAAATTTCCGACAACTTCAAGATAAATAAATGCTGGTATAAGGTGTAAATCTGCGACTAAAGAAGAAGCTAGTAATTCTGCAGATAGAAGGTTTCTAACACCAACTTTTAAAAAAGTTGAGACTAGATTTAAACTACCTGCAACAAATAGAGCTACTGCGCTGTGCTCATATAAAAACCCTGCAATTGATGTTAAACTCATCAATGAAAAAAATACGTATATTACTTTGCCCCAATCCATATGAACACCTTAGTTTAAAATTAAATTGTGTGGATTATACAAAAAGTATCTTAAGTGGCTACTGAAGTGACTATGTAGCCTATTTAAGAAGCAAGTTTTTTTTCATAAAGAGGAAAAAAATCGCTAATGGAGGGACAAAAATAACACCTATTAACCAAAATGTTTTTTGTTTTTTATCTTTAAACTTGCCCGTAAAAACAGAGATTACAGAGTAGACCCAAAATGCAACAAATAAAAAAAATATCAATATCGAAATATTACTCATGATTAACCCTTTTTCTTTATTGTATCTACTATTTAGTTAACCAAGGGAGCTTAATACGGTTTTAAAATGAGGTTTATCCGGCAAAAGGCCGGATTAGTAAGTAGCCATAAAAAATGTTGTGATTTTTTACATAACTCCAGATTCAAACTGAGATCTCATTTTCTCTTTTTCTGCTTCTCTTGCAGCTTTTTGCGAGAGGTTTACATGGTATTTTTTAATATCAAATCCTAAAGTAAGAAGAGCTGGTGAAGCAACAAAGATTGATGAGTAAGTTCCCACAACTATACCGACTAAAAGAGTAAATGCAAAGGCATGGATAATCTCTCCACCCCAAATAAACAGAGTACATACAACAAATAGTGTTGTAAGAGAAGTTAGTGTTGTTCTTGAGAGAGTATTTGAGATAGAGTCATTTATAACATCTCCAAAATCGCCATCTCTTGTCTTAGTTATACCCTCACGAATACGGTCAAAAATAATTATCGTATCGTTTAGTGAGTATCCAAGGATAGTAAGAAGTGCTGCTAGAACATCAAGATTTACCTCTATGCCTACAAGAGCTATTGCTCCCATGGCTATAGAGACGTCATGAACGAGTGCCAAAACTGAAGAGAGCGCAAATCTCCACTCAAATCTAAATGATACATAGATTAAAATTCCAGCAATTGCTAAGAGCAGAGACATAAGTCCTTTCTCTTTTAACTCACTTCCAACTTTTGGCCCAACGATATCAACACGTCTTATCTCAAAGTCTCCAGTACCACCAAGTGCCTCTTTTGTAACATCGCCAACATCGACAACAACATCACTACTTGTTGTTCTCATACGTATAACTACCTCATCAGCAGAGCCAAACTCTGTAATAGAAGCGCCCTCAAAAATCTCATTCTTGCTTAATTTTTCTCTCATCACATCTATTGGTGCATCACCTTGATACTTTACCTGAACGATTGTTCCACCAGCAAAGTCAACGCCGTAGTTAAGACCTTTTGTAGACAGAATGATAAGAGAGCTTAAAACCATTACAACAGAAAACATCATCGCAAGTTTTGACTTACCCATAAAATTTATAGCGTTAGTTAATCTAAAAAATTCCATAATTACCCCTTTATCCCAAACCAAAAGAGGTTGTTTTTGCTTTTTTGGATTCTATTTTGAAGTATCTGATAGATTCCATGTGTACCAAGGATTGCAGTTAGCATTGAAGCTAAAATACCAATACTTATAGTTACAGCAAACCCTTTAATAGCACCTGTTCCATAGGCATAAAGGACAACAGCGGCAATTAAAGTTGTAATGTTTGAGTCTAAAATCGCGCGCATTGCATTAGAATAACCCTCTTCTATAGCTTTGTTTATAGAGTATCCTTGATGTAAAAACTCACGAATCCTCTCATTAATGATAACATTGGCATCAACCGCCATACCAACGGTCAGAACTATACCCGCCATTCCTGGAAGTGTTAGCGTTGCCCCAAAGAGGCTCATAACGGCTAGTATTATCAAGATATTTACAATAAGTGCAATATTTGAGATGATTCCAGCCATTCTATAATAGAGAATCATAAAAGCTATAACCAAAGCAAATCCGCCAATAAGTGCAACCATACTAGCTCTAATGCTATCAGCTCCTAAGCTAGG
>NZ_JAQVKA010000111.1 GCF_028694895.1 Sulfurimonas sp.
GTTTAAAAATAAAAGTGAAATATCCGCACCATCAAAGGAGTATGATGATGGTGTTTTTGCTAGAAATTATCATCAATTTAATGCTTCAACACAACTAACACGTGCATATGATGAACTAACGCATGTTATAGAGTTTGGTACGCAGTATCAAATGGATGGTCTAGATGCACAGAGCGGATATTATGATGAACAAAAAGATCTCTTTGATACTCAGCAAAGAGGTGCTTACTGCGCTAAACGTGCTAATATGACAGACCCAGAGTATGCGGCAAGATGTGAATTTTATAATATAGCAGAGATAGAAAAACAACTTCAACTCTATTTTTCTCACTATCTTTATGATGCACTAGGTAATCAAATAATCTATCATAGAGTTGCTCAAAACATTACATATGAAGATGTGAACGGTGGAGCAGGTGACCTTGAAAATGAGTTAGATTATCAGATAACTGATGATTTTAACTTTTATAATAATATGTTTTATAACTATGATGAAAATAGCTTTTCTAAAAACTTCAATAAAATCTCTTATACAGGAAAAACCCTTCAATTAGGGCTTTCTCATATGTATAAAAATTACTTTACAGAACAAGCAGTGATTAGTTATATGACAACAAGCGTTAGCTACATTTATGATAAACACTACTCATACAGTTTTAAACATGATTATGACTTAGAGAGAAGTGAGAAAAGAGGCTTTGAAATTGGGTTTTTATATCAAAAAAGATGTTGGGATTTTGGACTTAGATATGTTGAGAACAACCGACCTATACTTAGCTTAAATGGTATGTCGGACTCTATATATGATAGATACATATATCTAACAATAAGATTAAAACCTATAATGGCATCAGGTGGTCAAGGTGCCGGATTCTCATACAGACTTCCTGATAAATCTAGGGAAAATTAAATAATGGGCAGATATAAAAACATACTTAAAAACAGAGAAGATGCGGCAAAAAAGCTCTATGATGTGATACCAATGCAAAAGCTAAAGGATGAAAACTGGAAGTTAATAGCAGTTTCTCGTGGTGGGCTAGAGCTTGCCTATCATATACGAGGTAAGTATAAAAATAGTATAGATTTCCTATTCTCAGAAGCGATAATGGCTCCTAATAATCATGAGTGCGAGATTGCAAGAGTTTGTGAAGGAGAAGAGATAGTTATAAATGAAAATCTTGTCTCTGCGTTTGGAATAAAATATGACTATATTTATGGTGAAGCGCATAGAAAACATGAAGAGAAGATTCTTAGTTATATATATCAGTATAGAAAAGGTCGCCCTTTTACTTCAATGAATAATCAAATAGTTATGTTAATTGATGAAGGAAGTGAGACAGGACTCAAACTTTTAACAGCTTTAAAAGCAATACTTGCAATGAAGCCAAAAGCAATCTATATAGTTGTTCCTGTGATTCCAAGTGATGTTTTAGAGTTTTTAGAACCTTTTGCAGATGATCTATTTTATCTTTACAAAATAGATGATTATGTTGAGACTGCCCTATATTATGAAGAGTTAGATACGATAGATGAAGAGAGAATAGAAAAAATCTTAGGAGAAAAAAGTGAAATATGATGTAAAAGTAGAATTAAATTCTAGAGTTGAAGAGTACTCATTTAATGAAGTTGCAAAACAGGCAAATGGGGCAGCATGGTTAAAGAGTGGTAATACTGTTATCCTTGCTACAGTGGTAATTGACGAAACGGAGATTGTAAAAGATGATTTTCTTCCTCTAACAGTACAGTATATTGAAAAATCGTATGCAGCTGGAAAAATTCCAGGTGGCTTTTTTAAGCGAGAGACAAAACCAAGTGATTTTGAGACTCTTACTTCTCGTATAGTAGATCGTTCACTTCGCCCTCTTTTTCCAAAAGGATTTGGACACCCAACACAAATAACTATAATGGTATTTAGTGCTGACAAAGAAGCAGATCTTCAAGTTCTAGCTTTAAATGCTGCTTCAGCAGCTCTGTATGTGAGTGATATAGATATAAATAGATCAGTTTGCGCGGTTAGAGCAGCAAAAGTTGATGGAGAGTTAATACTAAATCCTACACTCCCAGAACTGGACAAATCGACACTTGATCTTTATCTATCTGGAACAAAAGATGATCTTTTAATGATAGAGATGAGAAGCAAAGGTGGAGTAAAGATAGATACAAATCTTATGATAGACCCATTAATGGATCCAACTCTAAGCTCTGCTATCATTGCAACGCATATCTCAAATGCAGTAGCTGAAGATGAGTTAATAACTATTTTGGCAAAGAGTGAAGAGCTTCTTTTTAAGACAAATGCTACATATGAGCAGATGTTTAAAACGCTTAAAAAAGAGGTTATGCCTCTTGAGTGTAAAGCGCATGAGCTAAATGAAGAGATGGTACAGTATGTACGTTCAAATCACCTTGAAGATATAAAATCTGCTATGAATCAAATGGCAAAATCTGAACGCTCAACTGCTCTTAGACAACTTAGAAAAAAAATTATACTAACAAAAGAAGAGTGGGTTGAAGTTGAACTCAAAGATGCGATAGAGAGCGTAAAAAAAGAGCAAGTTAGAGGGCAGATTTTAAATGATAATATTCGAGCAGATGGCAGAAAATTAAATGAAATCAGACCTATATCTATAAGTACAAATGTACTCCCAAGCGCTCATGCGTCTTGTCTCTTTACTCGTGGACAGACTCAAGCTCTTGTGATTCTAACTATGGGTGGGCCAAAAGATGCTCAAATGTTTGAAGGTTTAACTGATGAGGGAACTCAAAATGAAAATTTCATGGTTCACTACAACTTTCCAGGCTTTAGCGTAGGCGAAGCATCTCCTATCATGGGAACAAAAAGAAGAGAGTTAGGACATGGAAACTTAGCAAAAAGAGCGCTAGAGCCTGTCGTAAACCTTGATGGTCAGACAGTACGTTTAGTATCAGAGATACTTGAGTCAAACGGCTCATCTTCAATGGCAACAGTTTGTGGTGGTTATATGGCGCTTCGTGCTGCTGATATTGAAACAAGTGATACAATCGCTGGAATCGCTATGGGTATGGTAAGCGATGGCGCAAAGTACGCTATCCTCTCAGACATCATGGGCTTAGAAGATCATGATGGAGATTTAGACTTTAAAGTAACTGGTTCAAAAGATGGAATCACTGCTATGCAGATGGATATAAAACTTGGTGGAATTAGTCTTAACATCTTAAAAGAAGCACTTTATCAAGCTAAAGAGGGCCGAGCTCATATCATAGATATAATGGAAGAAGCAGAAAAAAACATTGCATTTAATGATGGCGTACTCCCTAGCACAGACTTTTTTCATATAAATCCTAGTTTCATAGGCGATATCATTGGTCAAGCGGGAAAAACTATTCGTGAGATTATAGAGAAGTTTGAAGTTGCAATCGATATAGATAAAAAAGATGGAAAAGTTAAAGTTACAGGAAAGAGCAAAAGTGGCGTACAAGCTGCAAGAGAGCACATCGAGGGAATAGTAAATACTCCAAAGATGCCAAAAATAGAGTATAAAGTAGGCGATATACATAAAGGAATCGTTAAAAAAATAGTTGAATTTGGAGCGTTTATTGAACTTCCAGATGGAGTGGATGGACTACTTCATATCTCTAAAATATCAGATCAAAGAGTAGAAAAAGTTAGTGACGTTTTAAAAGAGGGACAAGAGATAAATGTAGAAATATTAGAGTTTAAAGGCAATAAGCTCTCTTTGGGGATTGCATAAAATATAATTTAGCAAAAAATTTAGATAATTCAACTAAGTTTTAAAACTAATTTTGTATAATCCGCAATCAAATTTAAGTAGGGAAATCCTTGCATTTATGTTTGGGTTGCTGTATTCATACGGATGCAGTTACGTAAGCCGAAAAAATTTGTAATAAATTTAATGGAGAAACTATGAAAAAAATTCTTTTCTTAATGGTAGCACTAGCTACTGCAGCACTTGCTAATGATGGTGATGTTGCAAACCAAACACTTAAAGCGTACTCAATGATCGCTGCTGGTCTTGGTCTTGGTCTTGCTGCTCTTGGTGGAGCTATCGGTATGGGTCATACTGCAGCTGCTACAATCGCTGGTACTGCTAGAAACCCAGGTTTAGGTGCTAAACTAATGACAACTATGTTCATCGCTCTTGCAATGATCGAAGCTCAAGTTATCTATGCACTTGTAATTGCTCTTATAGCACTTTACGCAAACCCTTATTTAGGTTAATCAACCTAAATAAATCCTCAGTCTAACTCTTTTTGAGTTAGACTTTTTTATATGCGACCGTGGTGGAACGGTAGACACGCTACCTTGAGGTGGTAGTGCCCTAGGGTGTGGGAGTTCAAATCTCCCCGGTCGCACCATTTTTAATGCCCTCCCATAACCTTTTCTATCTCTTGCGGATTATCATGAATAGCAAATCTATCAATGATAGTAGCACTTGCTTCGCTTTGTCCTACTACTTTAA
>NZ_JAQVKA010000112.1 GCF_028694895.1 Sulfurimonas sp.
GCGCGAGTATTTAAAACAGAGATGATTTGTCCATTTTGTTTGAGTTTTCTAATTGATGCAAGTCCTGCTGCCATAGCAACTGGGTTTCCGCTAAGTGTTCCTGCTTGATAAACTGGACCCTCAGGTGAGAGTTTCGCCATAATCTCTGCACGTGCTCCAAAAGCACCAACAGGCATTCCTCCTCCGATAACTTTTCCAAGAGTTACTATGTCAGGTTTTACTCCAGTGATAGACTCTGCACCATGAACAGAGGCGCGAAAACCACTCATTACTTCATCAAATATTAGCAGAGTGCCATTTGCATCACAAAGAGCTCTTAGCTCATGTAAGAACTCTTTATCAGCTGGAACAAGGCCCATGTTTCCAGCTATTGGCTCTATGATTACACAAGCTATATTTTTAGAATCATTGAAGCACTTCTTTACACTCTCTATATTGTTATATTCAGCTAAGAGTGTGTGTTTTGTAAAATCAGCTGGAACTCCTGGAGAGCTTGGGTGTCCAAACGTAGCAGCACCACTTCCAGCTTGAACTAAGAGTGAGTCACTATGCCCATGATAACAACCTGTAAACTTTACAATATCGTCACGGTTTGTATATCCACGAGCAAGGCGGATAGCACTCATAACAGCTTCTGTTCCGCTGCTTACAAATCTAACCTTCTCAATTGAGTCAAACATAGAGATAACAAGAGCAGCCAAATCACTCTCAGCTTGTGTTGGAGCGCCAAAGCTAAGGCCGTGTTTAACGGCTTCTATCACAGCACTCTCGATAGTCTCATCTCTATGCCCAAATAGAAGTGGACCCCAACTTTGAACATAATCAACATATCTATTTCCATCTACATCAGTTAAATACGCACCCTCTCCCTCAGCAATAAAGAGTGGTGTTCCACCAACACTTTTAAATGCTCTAACAGGAGAATTTACGCCTCCAGGAATTAAGTTTTGCGCTTCTTTAAAAGCTTTTAATGAATTATCAATGCTCATAAAATGACCCTCTGTTTTTTTCGTAATTATATCGAAGTTGTATTAATCTACATTAGTTATAATTGCCCAAAATTTTATAAGTAAATGGAACTGCTTGAATCGCTCATACTTTGCCTTATTTGTTGCCATACTAATACATATTATGTTGATGCTTCTTTTTTGGCTCTTAGGCACCATAACGCCTGAGATAAAAAAGATGGAAAAACCACAAGAAACTAAGATAAAACTCTCACTCAAAGAGATTGAGAAAAAAGTGCAAACAGAAAATGATGGAATCAAAAAAGTTATAGATAAAATACCAGAGATTGTCCCTCCTATGCAAAAGGGAAGCCAACTAAAAGAGATACCAAAGCCTCAGAAAAAAGAACCTATAAAATATGATGAGAAAAAAATATCTAGCTCAAAAAGCACGCCACAACTAAACAAGTCTCAAGAGCCTCCTCTTAGGGAGCCTAAACCAAAAACAGAGCCTATTCCTTCTAAGAAGCCTTACATTCCTCTTGTGCCGCCAGTAGATCAAAGCAGCGATCCTCTTGCTTGGATGAGAGAAGATAAATCAGAGGAAGATAGCAAAGAGAAAAAAACAAAAACAGCCTCAGGAAGCAGTGTTGGAAACTCTGATTTGAGAGAACTTTATGGCGATGATTTTTCAAAGTTCACAGAGGGACAACAGAAGTATCTTATAGATAATCAAGAGATTATGAGAAGAATCACTCAAGAGATACTAAACAGAGTAGCACAGGTAAATCTAAGACATGATATGAACGTAAATAGAGTAAACATAGTTGAGTTTTATCTTCATCCAAACGGAGATATGAGTGACTTTAAATTTTTACAAAATAGCGGTTACCACATACTTGATGCTACAACTCAAGAGACAATAGAGTTTGCGTATAGCAGATATCCAAGACCTAAAGAGAAAATTCTTATAAGGTATAATGTATTTTATAATCTTGCGAGATAGAGCTACTCTTGGGCGTTTTTGTTAAGAAATGACAAAGCGCCTTTGTAGATAGGCTCATCTATAAAACCAAATTCCTCATCTTCAAAACCACTAATCCCCTCTTCTAGCTTTAGTTCAAAAAGTTTAATAATTGCTTTTGCACGTTTTATGTCTGATTCGCTATTTACAAAGCTCTTATTCGCAAGAGAAGCTTGAGCAGGAGAGATACACCCTTTTGCATCATATCCCATGCTTTTTTCTAAAGAAAGCCATAACTCAAACTCATCTAAATTTTTAAACTCTTGATATACAAAAGAGACAGGTTTTACGCCTATGGATTTACAACTTATCAAAAAATGAGAGAGCATATATATAACTGCAGGGTTATCTCTTGAAATAAGAGTTTGAGATAAGTTCATATCAGCAAAAAGGTCCAAAATACCAAGGTAAAAAGTAGTTATTCTCTTATCTACCTTTAGTTCTAAAATATTCTTCCATGCCTCTTTTGTCTCTATAGAGAGGTGGAGTTCTATTTTCTCATCTAAGAGTTCATATACAGATTCTATCTCTTTTTTACTCTTTATTTTTGGAATTCGTATAGCATCTGGCATAAATTGGTTTAGGTATGTTATCTCATCATATCCGCCCTCATCAAGAGCATTTACGCGAACTATAAGCTTTTTATCACATTTTTTATAGTGTGATAGAAAGATGGCACACAAAACAAGAGCAAAAGGTTTATCTTCTTTGCTTACTCCATCTTCAAGATTTAAGATTATGGAGTCTGCTTCAAGTGTATCTATTTTTGTTAAATGTTTTAGATTGTTACATGAGAGCATAAGTGCGGAGCGAAAATCTGCTCTTTTGTTTAGAATCCTGTACGTCGGAATAGCTAAAGCGTCTAAGGCTACTAAATCTCTCTTCTGGTAAGCCTCTGTTATCTCTTGTAGATTACTTATCATTAGAGGTACCATTTTTTTTCTTCTCTTGAAGATAAAAATAGAGCGCTTTAATCTCATTTTGCGTTAAAAAATATCTAGGCATACCATTTTTTCTAACGTTTAGAGCTTTATAAAAATCATTGAAATCCATACCCGTGATACCTGGGCCAAAAAAGGTTTTTTGTTCTTTTTTATGCTCATATCTTGCAACAATTTTACCCTCTCCATACTCACCGTGACATTTATGACAACCAATGCCTCGCGGATTTTTATATAGTGAAGATGAGTACTCCATCGGTGTTATAAAACTACTTTGAGCAAAAAGGGACAATGGCAATAAAAGTAACAACATATCTCTCATAAAGCGACCTTTTAATATATAAAGGTATAATAACAAAAAAATTATATTATGAGGTTTAAATGCAACTTCTTGATGGAAAAGCACTCTCTGCAAAGATAGAAACAACCGTAGTAAAAGAGACAAAAGATTTAAAAAATAGTACAGGTTTAGTTCCTGGACTTGCTGTTATTTTAGTAGGACAAGACCCTGCAAGTGCAGCTTATGTAAATATGAAAAAAAAGGCGTGTGATAGAGTTGGTTTTTACTCTATAACACATGAAATGCCTGGCGATATATCTCAAAGTGCCATAGAGAACACAATCACTATGATGAATGATAATCCAAACATAGATGGTATTTTGATCCAACTCCCACTTCCCTCGCAGATAGATACAACAAAGATATTAGAACTAGTAGAACCTAGCAAAGATGTTGATGGTTTTCATCCATATAATGTAGGAAGATTAACTACCGGACTTGATGGATTTGTTCCTTGTACTCCACTTGGTGTAATGGAGCTTTTAAATGAATATAACATTGACGTTAAAGGTAAAAACTGTGTGGTTGTTGGTGCATCAAACATAGTTGGAAAGCCTATGGCTGCACTTCTTTTAAATGCAAATGCAACAGTTGAAATTTGTCATATATTTACAGATAACTTAAAAACACACACGCTTAGAGCTGATATGATTTTTGTAGGGGCTGGTGTGATAAATCTTATAAAAGAAGATATGGTTAAAGATGGCGCAATTATCGTAGATATCGGAATAAATCGCGCAGATGATGGTAGACTTGTTGGAGATGTTGATTTTGAAAAAGTAGCAAAAAAATGCTCATTTATAACTCCTGTTCCTGGTGGTGTAGGTCCAATGACAATCGCGATGCTTCTAAGTAATACGCTAAAAGCTGCAAAAGCACATGCAAAAATGAAAGATGGTAAATGAAAGAACTCTTACGCAAAACATACAAATTTTCTAACTCATGGACAGGAACTATTATAATTGTTCTTTTTGTTATATTTTTTATCGCTCAAGCTTTTAAAATCCCAAGTGGTTCAATGAAAGACTCTCTTTTAATAGGTGATCATCTTTTTGCTAAAAAATTTGCTTATGGTGTTTCTATGCCGCATATTCCATTTTTAGAAGTCTCTATTATGCCATGGAGCGATAGCCTGCGTCTAATGGACGGCGATAAGCCAAAGCGTGGAGATATAGTTATTTTTAGACCAC
>NZ_JAQVKA010000113.1 GCF_028694895.1 Sulfurimonas sp.
TAGGTGTACTAAAAGCCCTTGAAGAGTATGATATAGAGATAACATCTATCAGTGGTACGAGCGCTGGTGGAATCGTAGCCTCTCTTTATGCTTTTGGAAAAAGCGTAAAAGAGATAGAGCAGATAGTCTTAGGCTTTGAATGGAAAAATCTTGTAACGCTCACCTTTCAAAATACGCTATTTTATCAAACCAAAAAATAGGTGAGATGATAATAGAGAACATCGGAAATACAAAGATAGAAGATGCAAAGATACCTCTTAGCATGATAGCAACCGATATAACAAATGGAGAAAAAGTAATTATAGTTAAAGGTAGTACCTCTGATGCTGTGATGGCAACTACCTGTGTTCCGGGAATTTTCATCCCAGTAGAGCTTGGCGGAAGACTACTTGTAGATGGCGGAATCATAGAAAACGTTCCTTTTAGCGGTTTAAATAACCAAAATGTAGATTATATAATTGGTGTAGATTTAATATGTAACAACTCTCACAAAAAACCAGAAAACATTATTGAAGTTTTATACAACAGCTTTAATTTTTTAGTTAAAACAAATAAACTAATACAATCAAAAGATGCTCACCTACTCATAAAACCAGACCTCTCAAACTACAATGCCATAGATTTAGCTCAAATGAAAGAGCTTATCAATATAGGCTATAAAGAGACACGAAAGATGATGAAAAATCTATAATTAATATATTTAGATGTACAATATTCTTGATACCAAAACAAGGAGTATTATTATGAAAAGTTTAGTCGGATATGCAAAATTATCTATAGTTGCTGCTAGTTTACTTTTAATTGTTCCGTCAGTTGCCTCGGCACAAAAAATGGGTCGAGATATGCCAACTTTTGAGAGTTATGACTTAAATAAAGATGGAACTTTAACTGAGAGCGAAATGAATGAAGCTAGAGCTATAAGACAAGATAAGCGTAAAGCGGATGGCAAATTGCTTAGAAATAGCAAAAGCCCTTATCCATTTTCAGATATCGACACAAATAAAGATGGTGTTGTTGATAAAAAAGAGTTTGAAGAACACCAACTAAAAAGAAGAATACAATAAGTTATCGGCATGTTCGCATGCCGATACTCCTTCGTTATAAAACACTCCTTTAATCCCTTTCATTAATTTCTCTATAAATATGTCAAGAAATTGTTAAGAGAGTTCACATAAACATTTGACACAATCATTTTATACTTTTGGCATATATAAACAAAAGGAATAAAAATGAAACTCATATTTACCCTGCTTTTACTCATAAGCATCTCATATGCTTCAGTTGTTGATGAATATCTAGTTACTCTTGGAGCACAAGCTAAAGTTGAAAACCCTAACTTTAAAGGATTTGATGCAAAAAGAGGAGAGATAATTTTTACCTCAAAACATATAGGTAAAAAAGGCAAAGAGGTCTCATGTGTGTCTTGTCATGGAGATGATTTGAGCAAAGCTAGTAAAAACTTCTTTACAGCAAAAGAGATAGAGCCCCTCTCACCAAAAGCAAATCCAAATAGATTTAGTGAAGTAAAAACTATCGAGAAATGGATAAGAAGAAATTTCAACGATGTTTACAACCGTGAGGGAACAACCCTAGAAAAAGGTGATGTAGTCACATACATCATCAACAAATAAGGAGACAAGATGAAATCGTTAATCTTAATAACAGCACTTACATGTGCAGTTTTCGCAGGGAGCTTTAATAAAGCAGGTGTTGCCCCAGTAACAAATGAACTCTACAAAAAAGAGTGTGGCTCTTGCCACTTTGCATATCAACCAGGGCTTCTTCCTTCAAAGTCGTGGGATAAAATGATGCTAAACCTTAGTGATCATTTTGGTTCAGATGCTTCTTTAGAAAAAGAGGATTATGACTCTATTTTGGGGTATCTGCGTAAAAACAGTGCTGAGAAATTTATGAACTATAAAAGAAGCGCTAGGATTGTAAATAGCCTAAGAGCTGCAGAGACTCCTGAGTCTATCTCAAAAACTCCATATATAATTAAAAAGCATAAAAAAATAAGAGCAGATTTGATAACTCAGCAAGAGGTCAAGGGCATATTTAACTGCACAGCGTGCCATACAACTGCGCAAAAAGGGATATACAGCGAGAGAGATATTTTAATTCCTAATTTTGGCAAATGGGAAGACTAAGGAGAAAACATGTTTAAGTCCTACATATGGTCACTTCCCTCAAGAGTCTTTCACTGGCTCTTTGCAGGGCTAATACTACTGGCTTTTTTGAGTGATGATGATAAGTTACTAAACTATCATGCACTGATTGGTTATGGAATTTTGATTCTGCTTGTTTTTAGATTTTTTTGGGGTTATATTGGACCAAAATACTCAAGATTTAAAGATTTTCCGCTTGCATTCAAAGACGTAAAAGAGTTTGCATTGAACATCTTTAGCTCAAAGCAGAAATATATAGGGCACAACCCTATCGCCTCTTATGCAATGATAGGAATTTTTATAGTGGTTTTTATAACTATAATCACTGGTATTTTAGCTCTTGGTGTTGAAGAAGGTAAAGGTTTACTCTCTTCACTTAACAGCAGCTTTTTCAAAAGGATGGAGCTCTTTGAGCATATACATGAGTTTTTTAGTAATCTCTTACTTGCTCTAATTGCAGCGCATCTACTTGGGGTATTTAGCGATAGATTGCTTCATCCAGCGCATAAAACACTAAGCTCTATATTTAATGGCTTTAAAGTAACGAGTGAAGATTACAGCATTAGACTAAATATCGCTCAAAAGCTTTTTGCTTTCATATTTTTGACTCTCTTTATTGCTTTTTTGATTTTTAACATGGGAGCAAAAAACAACCCTCTAGTTGCTTCAATACATACAAGTGTTGATTATGAGAAGCAAAACCCTCTCTTTGTAAAGGAGTGTGCTTCTTGTCATATCATATATCCTCCTCATACACTCCCCTCTGCTTCGTGGGTAACTATGATGGGTGACTTAGAAAATCACTTTGGAGATGATGCTTCACTTGATGAGCAAGATAATAAAAATATTTTAGACTTTTTAGTGCAAAATAGCGCCGAGACCTCAAAACAAAAAGTGAGCGTCAAGATTTTAGATTCGATAAAAAATAAAGATATAATAGCAATAACTCAGAGCGACTTTTGGAAAAAAAAACATGAAGATATTCCAAAAAAGGTTTTTGCACATAAAGATGTTAAAAGTAAAGCAAACTGCAAAGCGTGTCATAGTGACATAGAAAAAGGATTGATTGAAAATGATAAGATTAAAGATATTAACGCTTTTATGTAGTCTATTTCTGCTTTTTTCTTTACATGCAGATAGTGACTATAAAGATAAACATATAAATAAAAAAAATCATATCTATAAAAATCTAGACTACCTAGAGCTTAGTCAAAACCAATATAGAGATATAAAAGAGATACTAAAAGAGTATAAAAAAGATTATGAAAAATTTAATAAAAAAAGAGAAAAAAAAGAGAAAAAACTTCAAGAACTAATAAGTGAAGATGAGTTTGATAAAGATAGATATGAAGACATTGCAAAAGAGATACAAGAAGATGCTATGGCTCTTGAGCTAAAAACATTAAAAAAGATTCACTCTATCTTATCACCCACTCAAAGGAAAAGTTTTTCATACTATTTGCAGGAGTGGAGAGTTGAGTAGAAAAGTTTTGCTTATAGAAGATGACTTGCAGATGCAAAACCTTATAACAGAGTATTTAAGGGAGTATGACTTTACATGCAATGCATTTGCGCATCCAAAAGACGCGATTTTGGAGCTTGAAAAAGATAGCTCTTACTCTATTGTTATACTTGACTTGATGCTTCCTGATATGGATGGTTTTGATGTTTTAAAGAAGATAAAAAACATAAGCACTACCCCAATCATAATCTCTTCAGCAAGAGGAGATATAGGAAACAAGATACATGGCTTTGATCTTGGAGCTGATGACTACCTTGCAAAACCTTATGAGCCAAGAGAGCTAGTTTTGCGAATAGAGCATATTCTAAAAAAGACTCATGACTCAAAGATAAGAGTTGGAGAGTTTGTCATAGATAAGGTCAACAGGGAAGTTGTCTTGGATGGTTATACGATTGATTTTACAAAAATAGAGTTTGAGATATTTATATTTTTAGTAGAGAACATGAACAAGATTTCTTCACGAGAGCAGATTATAAACGCAACTTCACTTGATGAAAACACAAAAAACAGAACAGTCGATACACATATAAGCAACATAAGAAACAAGATAGGTGATGACTCAAAAGAACCAATGTTCATTAAGTCCGTATGGGGCATCGGCTATAAGTTTGTGAGCTGACATGTCAATTTTAAAAAAGATATCGATACTTTTTTTAACAAGTTTTATCCTTATGGGCGTTATTGGTTTTTGGATAGATAGCATAAACTCCAAAAGAGTGGAT
>NZ_JAQVKA010000114.1 GCF_028694895.1 Sulfurimonas sp.
CTTCCGATCTTTTTCATTTTTTATACTATTTACATGATTGCTATCAAGTTTATCTAGCAGTGTGTTTAAAATATCTATTTTATTCTTTTTAAGAATATTAATAAACTCTTTCATAACTAGACTCCTTTAATGTTAAATATATTTATATTTTACACCCTTAGTATATAAAATGTTTAAAAGTTATTCTGCCTCCTAGGTAGCAACAAATATGTTCAATCATCTCAAACATTTAACTTATCAAGAAGTTTTTGAAAGTTTTTTATTTGAATGTTTTTTCTTGAGAGTTCTATAACTCCATCTTTTTTTAATTTTTGAAGACTTCTGTTTACAACTTTTCTAACAGTTCCAACCATAGAAGCAATATCTTCATGCCTTAAGTTGTCAATAATTTTTAGTGTAGGTTTGTTGCCTTGCATGTAGGTGAAATTTGTAAAGAGTTGTAATACTCGCTGATAAACATCATAAAACGATAGACTAACAGCTAAATTTTCCATCGATTTTAATTTTGCTGCGAGGTATGTGTAAAATAGTTGCCTAAAAGTATTATCATCTAAAATCATCTGTTTTACATCTTCAAGAGGGATACTTACTAGTTCAGTATCTTCTAATACTTCTGAAATATATTGATTTGGATTGCCATCTAGGAGTGATACTACATCAAACATATCTCCACGAGACAACATGTAAAGAGTTAGTTCTTTTGAAGTCTTAAAATCTATTTGGTAAATTTTTAATTTTCCACTTATAACAAAATAAAAATAATTTTTTGTGTCAATAGCGTTTAGAGGATCCTCCCCCTTTTTTAAGTATATCTTTTTTTGGGTTTTAGATACAAAGGGGGATTTTTCTACTTCTTTGAGTATTAATTGCTGAGTATGAGATTCTTCAACTGCTATGTTTTTCATACCCATTATGGTACATCAAAATAGTAAAAATACTATTTAATAGATATGACTCTTGGTTTAGCCTTTTTAGTTTTTTGAAGTTCTACTATCAACCTTCCATCAACAAACTTAGCATCTACTTTACTTGTATCTACGCTCTCAGGAAGAGCATATCTTCTTTCAAACTTACCAAATGAACTCTCACAAATATAGTAATCATCTCGTGTTAATTCATTTTTATATTTTCTAATAGCACTAATAGCTAAAATACCATCTTCGACTTTTATATCGATGTCCTCTTTTGTAACTCCTGGTAAATCTACTTCTAAGTGAAAACTACTATCTTCTTTTTTTGCTATATTAGAAAAAGGGAGATGCGAAGCTAGGTTGTCAAATGTATTTACCAGCTTATTTGTAATAGTCTCTACGCCTTTTTCAACACTAGATCCCATCTCTTTTGCAGTTTTTACAATATCCATCATAGCCTCCTTATTTAATTTCTACTTTTTTAACTTTATCTACTATTGCACTCTCTAATTTTGGTACTATAACTTCTAATACTCCATCTTTAGATTCTGCATGAATATTCTCAACATCTGCCTCTTTTGGAAGTGAAAAAGAACGAGAAAATGAACCAAAACTACTCTCAACTTTGTAGTAGTTCTCTTCTTTTACCTCGTTGTTGAATTTTCTCTCTCCTGAGATAACCAAAGAGTTATCTTCAACTTGTACATTTATATTTTCTTTTGAAACTCCTGGCAAATCTACTTCAATATGATAAGCAAATTCTCCCTCTCTTGTATTTATACTTGGAGTAAACTTATTTGTACTTGAGAGTGTTTTATACTGGCCTAAATCATCTAACATAGAGTTTATAAGATTAAAGCCTCTTCTAAACTCAGTTATATTCATATTTGGATTGTATCTTGTAACTAACATAATAAACTCCTTCGATTTCTTTGAAATCTAGATTTTAAATTTACTCTGTAATTCTAAAATATATTTTGAAATAGTTCTGCCCCTTAGGTAGCACAAATATTTACTATAATGGCCTGTAACTTCATCCTACATTTTTTATAGATTCAAGATAATAATTCATCGGTTTTTGATAACCGATTGATGAATGGAATCTCTTGAAATTATATTTGTAGATATAAGATTTGATAGCTTCTTTTAACTCCTGTATAGATCTGTAATCACTTATATAAATATTGCTATGTTTGAGAGTTCTAAAAAATCTCTCTACAACAATATTTATCGATGCTTCTGCCTTTGCCGTTCATGGATATGTGTATATCATGTTTTTTAAGCAACTGGGTGTGCTCATAGCTTATATATTGACTCCCTTGATCAGAGTTAATATCTTTGGTACTGGATATTTATCAAGTGCCTCTTGAAGCACATCCGTTGCAAGTGTTGCATCCATTGAGTTTGAAACTTTATAGGCTAGTATTGCTTTGCTATGCCAGTCTATGACAGCAGCTAAGTACGTAAACCCACCATCTAATCTTATGTAGGTAATGTAACCACTCCATAATAGCTAGAGCAAACTAGAGAATATTGAACTCTCTAATTTGATTGTAATTATGACGAACAGCTAATATGAGATATGCCAGCGATGTCAAAGAGTTCAGAAGGTTTTTTTCTATAGTATTTTTCTTCTATCTCGCTAGAGTGCTCGGCATATGGATCACTCATGATCTCTTGTAACTCTTTTATAAGTGTAAAATCTCCCCTTTGAGCTTCTTTATATGCAGGAACGAGGAACCATTCTCGTAGTGTATATTTTGGATTGACTCTTTTCATCTCTAAAGAGAGCTCTTTGCGAGATTCTTCAGTTGTGGCATTTGTGAGTGATTTCCACATTTCTAGCCACTCAGACCAACTCTCTAAAATCGTCTCATCATGTTTAGAATCACCGTAAAAGCTTTTAGTAAGTGCAGAGATATCATCAGGTACGCTAGAGAGTTCGCGAAAAAAGATAGTGTAATCGATGTGAGTTTCTATCATCAATTTCACAAGTTCATTAAATAGAGTTACATTAAAAGTTTCTAAGCCTAGCTTAGAAGCCCACATCTGCTCTATTTTAGATTGCATAACGGTAGAAAATTCATCTTTTATCGCCTCAAGTTCTCGTAACTCACTCTCATGTGATTCAAGCAAGGGTTTTAGTGCGATGCAAAACATATTAAAGTTACGCTGGGCCGCTTGAGGTTGATTTAGAAATGAGAAGTGAACTCCGCCACCCGTCCATGGTTGATACTTTGGGTCAAACATATCTATAAACCCAAATGGACCATAATCAAGCGTAAAACCACCTGCTGCGCAGTTGTCGCTATTGAAGTTGCCTTGAGTGTAACCGATACGAATCCAATCTGCTACAAGCGAGGTAAGACGATTACAAAACTCACGAGCCAACAACAGCACCTTTTGTTCTATAGTTAAATTTGTATCGATAACATCACTATATTCACGCTCTATGAGGTGTAACACTATCATTTCAAGCTCTTGCATCGCTTTTGGATGCTCATTTTTACGTGCACGACGACCAAAAAGCTCAAGCTGACCTACCCGAAGAAAAGAGGGCGCTACACGTGTTGTAATAGCAACGGCTTCTTCTATCATAACTTCAGGATCTCTAGAGTGAGAATCGTTTAAAAACCATGGTCGTCTAACTTTTTCACTTTGAGATACGTAGAGACTCAAAGAGCGTGATGTTGGAACTCCAAGGGCATGCATATGCTCTTGTGCCAAAAACTCTCGAACACTTAAACGTAGAACTGCACGACCATCAGCTCCACGACAGTAAGGTGTCCTACCGCCACCTTTAAGCTGCATTTCCCATCTCTTACCTTTTATCACAGCTTCAAGGATAGATATTGCTCTACCATCACCGTATCCATTTCCTGTTTTAAAAGGACACTGCTCGTAGTACTCTGTACCATAGATAGAAAGCGCGTACCCAGTTGCCCAACCTATCTTTCGCAGAGGCTCTGGTAGCTGCGAGGTATCGCCAGAAAAAAGTCGAACAAAATCTTCTGATGTAGCAAGAGCATCACTAAAGCCAAGTTCAGCAAAGAACTTCTTGCTATGTGTAATGTAAAGAGGAGATTCAATTGGAGTAGGAATTACTGGAACATAATGTCCGCTAAATACTTCTCTAGGAAAGTGGTCTATACCATTTGCCTTAGCATCTGGATCAGAGTTTAGTGTATCCATCAAAGAATAGTCTGCTAAGAGTGCTAGATCATCAAGTCGGTTTATAGTTTTATATGTTTGTTTAGTTTCTTGCATATATTTTCCTTGTTTTAAAGACATAAAATTTAATATATATCTCAACTATCTTTATAGTAAATTAATTGCTTAGATTATGTAGTTATTTTAACATTCTTATATGTGCTGGAATTCCATATTTGGCTAATTATAAATAGTATCTCTTTTGAGTACAATATGAAAAAATATAATTAAAAATAGCTTTAAAAGTGTACTAGAGAAGGGATTACATGAAATTGAGGGTCTATTA
>NZ_JAQVKA010000115.1 GCF_028694895.1 Sulfurimonas sp.
TAAATTTCATTATGAATACATTTTCAAACTTCCAGCTTGATTTGCTTGTGTGTGATGATAAGATTCAATCTCATAAAACTTTTTATAGCGGTGATATCTTAGATGTTGAGCTGAGTGGCGGCGGCTCAACTGACTTTAGAGCTGTATTTCAGTTTATAGAAAATGAACTTGATGATGTAAAACTGCTTCTGTATTTTAGCGATTTAGAAGGTACTTTTCCAAAAGAGAGCCCGATGTATGAGGTGAAATGGATAGCTCCAAGAGAGAGTGAAATCCCTTTTGGAGAGGTAATCGTTATAGAATCTTAGTTGTGCTCAATACGGTTTCTTCCGTTTTGTTTTGCGTTATACAAGAGCATATCTGCTTGACTTATGCTCTCATTAAGTGTGTCTTCTGGATTTAAGATTACACCTAGTGAGATTGTAATTTGAATCTTTTGTTCATCATCTAAAGATATTGTCGTATCTTGTACTTTTTCTCTTAAGCCCTCAAAATGTGATAGAGCTTCATCAGGAGTTCTATCTTTTAAAACAATACAAAACTCTTCGCCCCCAAACCTTGCTAACATATCATCTTCATCAACATATGTTCTGAGTATGTCTGCTAAAGTATTTATAACTTTATCGCCTACTTTATGTCCAAAAGTATCATTCACCTTTTTAAAATGGTCAATATTTATAATGCCAATTGCAAATCTTTCACCATCTGCAGTGGCTGCTTCAAAGTATGGTTGCATATGCTCAAAAAAGTATCTTCTGTTATAAAGACCTGTTAAGAAGTCTCTGTTTGCATGATTTGTTATTGCCTGAATATTTTCCAATGCTTCGATTGAGTTGTTGATTCGGCATGAAAACTCCTCTTTTGAGAATGGTTTTTTTATGTAATCATTTGCGCCATTTTTTAAAAACAGAGCTGTTGTATCATCGTCAAGATCGTTAGACATTGAGATGATTGCAAGATCATTTTTTGTATATTTTTTTCGTATCTCAATTGTTAACTCAAGACCGTCCATTACAGGCATATGATAGTCAGTTAGTACTAAACTAATGTCTGAAACACTCTCTAAAATCCCAAGAGCCTCTTCCCCATGCGCTACTGTTATGACTTTAAAAAACATATTTTCAAGCATACCTTGCATCTGTTTTCTAAAAATCATAGAATCTTCAACAACCAATACTTTATGATTTTGATTTTTTTTGAGTCTTGAGATAGTGTTTATTATAAAGTTTATATCATCAATACCACCCTTATTTACGTAGTCAATGATGTTCTTCTTAAGCATGTTAGAGCGAAACTCTTTATCTATATTTCCACTTAAAACTATAACTCTGTTCTTTAAGCCAAGCACATAATCAACGATTTCGCCATTTGGCGCGTCTGGAAGGTTTAAGTCAACAAGTGTTAAAAAGTACTCATACCTCTTTAAAAATAGTTTAGCTTCTGAAAAATTATAGGCTACTTCAACTTCAAAATCAAGCTCTAAATTTATTTTCTTAGCAATGAGTTTTGCTAATGTTTTATTATCTTCTACAACTAATATTTTCTCCATAAAATAGGCCTTCTTCATCAATATTTTTTTACAATTATAGTATAATTTTTTATGAATTTTTTAAATGCAATTATAGATAAATTAGAATCTAAAAAAAGAGTTTTTTTAACTGGTGGTGCTGGCGTTGGTAAAACCACACTCACCAAAAATATTATTACGCACTATGAACAAGAGGCAAAAAAAGTTGCTAAACTAGCTTCTACTGGGATGGCAGCTACGCTCATAGGTGGGCAAACTCTGCATAGCTTTTTTGATTTGGGGATTGCTAAAGATATAGAAGAACTTAAACAAAACTCTAAGTATGAAATAAAAGCAAAGGTGCAAAAACTTATTGCAAGTATGGATTTGATTGTTATAGATGAGATATCAATGGTAAGTGATACGCTCTTTGAGATGATTACTCTTCGTTTGGAACAAGGTAACTTTAAAGGCGCGCTTTTGGTTGTTGGCGACTTTTTACAACTTCCTCCTGTTGTTCGTGGATATGCTGAGGTGCGTTTTGCATTTCAGTCCGATGTTTGGGAGAAATTTGATTTTGAGATAGTTGAACTAACACATATTTATAGAACAGATGACAAGGAGTTTATAGAGCTTCTCTCTAAAGTGAGAGAGGGTTTTGTGGATGAGAAAGTTCATAATGAGCTAAATAGCTACATAAAGCCACTACCAGAGGATTTGAGTGAATTTACCTTTTTGTTTGCAAAAAACAACTCCGCAGCCATGCACAATAAAACTCAGTTGGCTTTTGTAGATAGTGAACTCCATACAAAAGAGGCGCAGATAATCAAACATGTAAAGAGCGTTAAAGATATGGATATAGAACGTTTTATGGATGATGCAAGAATTGAGAAGGCTTTAGAGATAAAGATAGGTGTTCCAATACTATTTACAAGAAACTCATGGAACTACTTTAATGGAGAACGTGGGGTTGTTGTAAACCTAGATGCTACTTATGTTTATGTACAAAAAAGTGATTTGGTTGTTATAAAGTTAGAGCGAGTAGCCCAGAGTAAATCTCATTGGGTTCAAAAAACCATAGATGCAAAGCCTCAGTTTGTCGAGGAGAGTCTCTTTAGCGTCTTTCAATATCCAATAAAACTCTCTTATGCCATAACTATCCACAAATCTCAAGGTATGTCGATTATGGATTTAGTTATACAGAGCAATGAAATCTTTGCACCTTCTCAGTTTTATGTAGCGATTTCAAGAAGCTCAAATCCAAAACGTCTAAATCTGATTGCGCCAAAGAGACAGTGGAGAGATATCATTTTTGTAAATGAGAAGGCTATGAGGTTTGTAAAAAATTCCACTATGCTATAATCATAAAAATAGATTTTAAGTGGAGATATTATGAGTAAAGTTATAATTGTTATGGCTGTTGTTCTAGGTATAGGATTTAGTGCATGTGCACAAAAAGAGGATGAATACCACTATAACAGAGCAAAAAGTGCTTCTGAGAAAGCGTTGAATAGTTTAGATAAAGAGTAGTGGTTAAACTCTCATAAATAGTGAGAGTTTAA
The DNA here is from genome assembly GCF_028694895.1 of Sulfurimonas sp. GTDB lineage: Bacteria > Campylobacterota > Campylobacteria > Campylobacterales > Sulfurimonadaceae > Sulfurimonas. Next base: position 3,070 of record NZ_JAQVKA010000115.1, read on the forward strand.
CAAAAGATATTTATAGATTTTTTTCGTGTTTTGCTAAGTACTCAGCAACACCTTCAGTAGAAGCCTTCATACCCTCATCACCTTTTTGCCAACCAGCAGCACAAACTTCACCATGCTCATCAGTAAACTGCATAGCGTCAACCATACGAATCATCTCATCAATGTTTCTACCAAGTGGCAAGTCATTGATAACAGCGTGACGAACAACACCTTTTCCATCAATCAAAAATGAACCACGAAGTGCAACTGACTCGCCAAATAGAACATCATAATCTCTTGAGATTTGTTTTGTAAGGTCTGCTACTAGTGGGTATTTGATACGGCCAATTCCACCACTGTTTACTGGTGTCTCTCTATGCAAAGTGTGAAAATTGGCTATCAACTGAAACACCAATTACATTTACATCACGCTTTTTAAACTCTTCTATTCTGTGAGAAAACGCAATGATTTCAGATGGACATACGAAAGTAAAGTCTAGTGGGTAGAAAAATAGAACTGTACCTTTTTTTCCAAGATTGTCTGAGAGTTTAAAGTTTTCAACGATTGAACCATCAGCTAAAACTGCTGTTGCACTAAAATCTGGAGCTGGATTTGTTACTAACATATAATGTCCTTGTTTAATTAAATTTGTATAATTTTAACAGAAGTATGTTAATCAAAATCCAATTTTTTTTAATGTCATAATGCTTTAAGAGAGAATCAAAGTTTGAAATTTTCTATATAAGTTTTTTTGCTATACTTTCGCTGATTTATGAAGAAAAACTTCATATTTCAATAAGGAAAATCGATGACAAAAGAAGCAAAAACTTTAAAAGAGTATATATTTACTTCAGAGTCTGTAACAGAAGGGCACCCTGATAAGATGGCAGATCAAATCAGTGATGCAATTTTGGATTATATTATTGAACATGACCCAAGTGCACATGTAGCGTGTGAAACACTTGTGTCAAACGGGTTTTGTATAATAGCAGGCGAACTGAAAACTACGGCCTATGCGCCAATGCAAGAGATTGTAAGGCGAGTTGTCCAAGAGATTGGTTATACCGATGCAACTTATGGGTTTGATTATCGCTCTGCTGCTGTGCTAAATGGCATAGGAGAGCAATCCCCAGATATAACGCAAGGTGTGACTCTTGAAGATGGAGAGATAGGAGCAGGAGATCAAGGACTTATGTTTGGTTATGCTTGTCGTGAAACAGATGTTTTAATGCCACTTCCTATATATCTAGCGCACCGTTTAACTAAGCGATTGGCTGAGGTTCGTAAAGTAGGAATTATTCCATACCTACGTCCAGATGGTAAA
>NZ_JAQVKA010000025.1 GCF_028694895.1 Sulfurimonas sp.
TAGCAAAAATTATAGAGATGGTCTCACACGCACAACGCTCCCGCGCACCAATACAAAAACTCGTTGATGTTGTAGCTGGTTACTTTGTTCCGGCTGTAGTTTTTAGCTCTATCGTGACATTTTTTATTTGGCTTAGTGTGGGACCTGAACCGCGCTTGGCATACGCCATAGTATCTGCTGTTTCAGTCCTCATTATCGCTTGTCCATGTGCGCTGGGTCTTGCAACTCCTATCTCTATCATGGTGGCAACAGGCAGAGGGGCGATGTCTGGAGTGCTGATAAAAAATGCTGAAGTGTTGGAGATTATGCAGAAGGTAGATACTATTGTTGTAGATAAAACAGGAACGCTTACAGAGGGTAAACCTAGAGTTGTTAATCTGCATGTAGAGAAAAGTTTTGACAACGATGAGGTACTTCGTTTAATTGCAACCTTAGAGAAATCAAGTGAGCACCCACTCTCTAATGCTATAGTAAATGAAGCAAAAGAGAGAAAAATAGAGCTAGGCAAAGTAGAAGATTTTGAGTCAATAACTGGAATGGGTATTAAGGGGATTGTTGATTCATACTCAGTTGTAATAGGCAACTCAAAACTTATGGATAGTTTAAAAATTGATATGAGTAGCTTATTAGAACAAGTAGAGATAGAACGTAGTGATGGCAGAATTGTTATGATGATTGCAGTGGATTTAAAGATAGCAGGTTTTATAGCTCTTCAAGACCCTATAAAAGAGTCAACTCATAAAGCTATCGAAATGTTACATGCCAAAGGATTAAAGGTAGTTATGCTTAGTGGAGATAATCACGCAACGGCTCAAGTTGTTGCAGATAAACTTAAAATAGACAAAGTATATGCTGATGTATTGCCTGAGCAAAAAGCAGAGGTGATAAAAGAGCTCCAATCACAAGGGCATATTGTTGCCATGGCTGGAGATGGGATCAATGATGCACCCTCCCTTGCTCTCTCAAATGTAGGTATTGCTATGGGTAGTGGTACTGATATAGCAATACATAGTGCAGATATAACTCTGATAAAAGGTGATTTGCAAGGTATTGTTAGAGCTATAACACTAAGTAAAGAGACTATGAAAAATATAAGACAAAATCTATTTTTCGCCTTCTTTTATAACGCTATTGGGATACCGATTGCCGCTGGAGTGTTGTACCCATTTTTTGGGATACTTCTCTCTCCGATGATAGCAGCTGCGGCTATGAGCTTTAGTTCAGTATCTGTAATTGGCAATTCGCTTAGACTTAAGAAGATAAAGTTATGAGTTTGTAATATTATAAATAATTTCTGTTTTATTTTTCATAACTTTAATCTCTTGCACACTTAAGCCTTCTATCTCTAGAGTCATAAACTCTTTTATAGACTCTATCTTGTTAAGGGCAACAGCGCGAAGAACTAAACCTCTGTAAGCTTTAGCCCAGTGACTTACTACTTTGCCACTCTTTAAAAATTTCAAAGTTGTATAAGGCTTTTTTATCTCATAAAACTTATCATAATACCCAGCCCGTAAATCTAAGATATCAGAGTTTGATAGATAAAGATCCAACTGATATGAAAATCTATCTCTATAAAACTTATCAGGTATAAAATCACCTATGTTGTTACCTTGCTTTACTTTATAGTTAGCAATTGTATCGCCGCCAAGAAGTGGGCCATATAGGTTTGAAAATATAATACTGTTTGCTAGTAGATACTCTTTTGCACTATTATCAAGGGTGTTAAAGTTTAGGTATTGGTACGCTACACCATCATAACGCTCTATTGCAGGCATAAGTGGTGATTTAAAAATATCATTTATATAAGGCTCACAATCTATAAATTTTTTAAATCCAAAAAGTTCTTTAATCTTCTCTTCATCTCTACTATTAACGATTTGGTTATATTCACTCAGTATGCCATCTCTCGCATCATTAGAGCCAAAAAGCTCTTTTTGTTGCTCTACACCACCAACTTTTTTATTTTCAGATGGAGAAAATAGTATTTTTAACATCAAAAAAACCTCTAAATATATAAAATAAAAATAGATAATAGCCTTTTTTACATAAAGGAGCTAATCTTTTAGATTTTGAGCAAAAAACTCTTGACATTGAAAATATATTGCACTATAATTCTGGCTCAAATTCGATGCCGACATAGCTCAGTTGGCTAGAGCAGCTGATTTGTAATCAGCAGGCCCGGGGTTCAAATCCTCGTGTCGGCACCATTGAATTCGAGAATATTAGAAACAGTGTTAGACCAGATTAAACAATTATGTTATGGTGAGATAGTCAAGTGGCCAACGACGGCGGACTGTAAATCCGCTCCCTCCGGGTTCAGAGGTTCGACTCCTCTTCTCACCACCATTCAATGGCACATGCGGGCGTAGCTCAGTTGGCTAGAGCGTCAGCCTTCCAAGCTGAGGGTCGAGGGTTCGAGTCCCTTCACCCGCTCCATTGAAAATTCTGGAAGCTGAAGTACAATTTCAACCTACTTCATAAACATATATTTAAACTAAGATTATAGTATATGGCAATCTACACAAAAAACAATCTAATATTTAAAAAATTATGCAATTATTGCTTGGTGTCTATTTTACTTTTTTAACTTTGCTCTCGTGGCTCAGGGGTAGAGCACTTCCTTGGTAAGGAAGAGGTCGGCGGTTCAAATCCGCTCGTGAGCTCCATAAGGTAAAGTATAGACAAAGTTTAAGCAATAATTGAATAATTTTTGGGTACAATTCCATTTCTATTCACAAATTAAGTCGGAGGACACTATGGCAAAAGAAAAGTTTGCGCGTAATAAACCGCATGTAAACATAGGTACAATTGGTCACGTAGATCATGGTAAAACAACATTGACAGCTGCAATTACTGCGGTATTAGCAGTAACAAATGGTGCAAAAATGATGGATTATGATGCTATCGACAATGCTCCTGAAGAGCGTGAGCGTGGTATTACGATCGCAACATCACACGTAGAGTACGAAACTAATAATCGTCACTATGCACACGTTGATTGTCCAGGTCACGCGGATTATGTTAAAAACATGATTACTGGTGCTGCACAAATGGATGGTGCTATTTTAGTTGTTTCTGCAGCTGATGGTCCGATGCCTCAAACTCGTGAGCACATTCTTCTTTCAAAGCAAGTAGGTGTTCCATATATCGTTGTTTTCATGAACAAAGAAGATATGGTTGACGACGAAGAGCTATTAGAACTAGTTGAAATGGAAATTCGTGAACTTCTTGACATGTATGATTTCCCAGGTGATGATACTCCAATCATAGCTGGTTCAGCAAAAGAAGCATTAGACGAAGCAAAAACTGGTACACTTGGACCATGGTCTGCAAAGATACAAAAGCTTATGGCTGCTGTAGATGAGTATATTCCTGAGCCAACTCGTGAAGTTGATAAAGATTTCTTAATGCCTGTTGAAGATGTTTTCTCAATCTCTGGTCGTGGAACAGTTGTAACTGGTCGTATCGAGCGTGGTACAGTTAAAATCGGTGACAATATTGAAATCGTTGGTATCCGTGATACACAAAAAACTACTGTAACTGGTATTGAAATGTTCCGTAAAGAAATGGATCAAGGTTTAGCTGGTGACAACTGTGGTGTTCTAGTTCGTGGTATAGGTAAAGACGATGTTGAGCGTGGTCAAGTACTTTGTAAGCCAGGCGCAATTACTCCTCATACTAAGTTTACTGCTGAAATCTATGTACTAAGCAAAGAAGAGGGTGGTCGTCATACTCCATTCTTTACTAACTACCGTCCACAGTTTTACGTTCGTACAACAGACGTTACAGGTGCAATTTCTTTACCAGAAGGTACTGAGATGGTTATGCCAGGTGACAACGTAAGTATTACTGTTGAATTAATTCACCCAATCGCTATGGAAAAAGGTACTAAGTTCGCTATCCGTGAGGGTGGAAGAACAGTTGGTGCTGGTGTTGTAGCTGATATTATTGCATAATTCGCTTTTAGCGAATATGCAAAATCCTTCCAAAGGTTAATAACATGAGAGAAGCAATACATTTAGGATGTGAGAAGTGTACTCGTCGTAACTATCACACAACTAAAAATAAAAAAACTCATACTGAAAAATTTTCAGTTAAAAAATATTGTAAGTTTTGTCGTGAGCATACTGTTCACAAAGAGATGAAACTCTAATATAAAGTTGCAATTCAAGCTTAAGTCTTTTTGGCTAAGCTTATTGTTTGTATATAGGCGTGTAGCTCCAACGGTTAGAGCACCGGATTCCAAATCCGGGTGTTGGGAGTTCGAATCTCTCTACGCCTGCCATACATTAATTATTTGTAATGCTTTAGGGCTTTATTTGTAATTAATGACTATTTAGGAAAGTTAAATGAATTTAAGTACACATATTAAAAATGCTAGATTAGAGTTAAGCAAAGTAATTTTTCCTACAAAAGGTCAAGTTAAACAAGCTTATATTTCTGTTTTAATCGTTGTTACAGTTATAGCTGCTTTTTTAGCATTGGTTGATTTACTTATGTCATCAATTATGTCATCAATCTTAGGTTAGGGAGTAACAATGGAGAAAACAAGTAATCATCAATGGTACTCTATACAAACATATGGTAATGAAAGAACAGTTCGTTTAGCAATTTTAAATCTTATAGAAGAGATGAAATTACAAGATGCTATAACAGATGTTATAGTTCCAACAGAAGATGTGATAGAAGTAAAAGATGGTAAGAAAAAAATTACTGAGCGTTCACTATACTCAGGATATGTTTTTGCTAGAATAGATTTGAGCACTGAAGTTCAACACTTAATTCAATCAATTCCAAAAGTATCTGGATTTATTGGTGAAGCAAATATTCCTACGCCACTTAGCGAGCACGATATAAACGTAATACTTGATCGTGTACAAAACCGTGCAGCACCAAAGCCAAAGGTATTTTTTGATAGTGGAGAGACTGTTCGTATCACAGATGGTCCATTTGCAAACTTTACTGCAACTGTAGATGAGTATGATTTAGAGCATGGAACTCTAAAACTAAACGTTTCAATTTTTGGAAGAGCAACGCCTGTTGATATCTCTTATACTCAAGTTGAGAAAATAATTTAGATAAAAATAAACTACGCTAATATTAGATTTTTTATAAAAGTTTAATATTAGCGTAGTTTAAAGCGACTAGTCGCGCGAGCATTCTGCTAAAGAAAACTTAGCGTTAGCGTAGCAAACTGGACTTCGTTCAGATTGTGTAAGTAAAATAATAAAAAGGAAAAAAAGATGGCAAAAAAAATAATGGGCTACATTAAGCTTCAAATTGAAGCTGGTAAAGCAACTCCTGCTCCTCCAGTTGGACCAGCACTTGGTCAACGTGGTGTTAATATTATGGAGTTTACAAAAGCATTTAATGAAAAAACAAAAGATAAGATGGGATTCAAAGTTCCTGTAGTTATCACTGTTTATACTGATAAAAGCTTTACGTTTGTTGTAAAACAACCACCAGCATCTGCTTTACTTATGCATGCAGCAGGCCTTAAAAAAGGTTCAGATAATCCACTTAAAAATAAAGTGGCAAAAATCACTCGTGCACAGTTAATGGAAATAGTAAACAAAAAGATTGAAGATTTAAATACTGATGATAAAGAAGCAGCAGCTAGTACAATTGCTGGTTCAGCTCGTTCAATCGGTATAGAAATAGTAGACTAGTTAACCACTTATCATCGACCACAATGATATAAAATTTTGTGGCAGAATTTCATAGGAGAATTTGACAATGAGCAAAAGATATAAACAATTAATAGAGAAAATTGATGTTACTAAAGCATATGGTGTTGATGAAGCATCTGTTTTAGTAAAAAACTTAGTTAGTGCAAAGTTTGATGAAACAGTTGAAGTTGCATTTAACTTAAATGTAGACCCAAGACATGCGGATCAGATGATTCGTGGTGCTATAGTGCTTCCTCATGGAACAGGTAAAGTTGTACGTGTTGCAGTTTTTGCTAAAGGTGTTAAAGCTGATGAAGCTAAAGCAGCTGGAGCAGATATAGTTGGAACTGATGATTTAGTTCAACAAATTAAAGATGGTGTTTTTAACTTTGATGTAGTTGTTGCTGCACCTGATTGTATGGGTCTTGTTGGACAAATTGGTCGTATTTTAGGGCCAAAAGGTATGATGCCTAACCCTAAAACTGGTACTGTAACTCCAGATGTTGCAACTGCTGTTAAGAATGTTAAGGGCGGACAAGTAAATTTTAGAGTTGACAAAAAAGGTAATATTCATGCAGGTATTGGCAAAGCAAGTTTTGATGCTACAAAAATATCTGAAAACCTTGTAACATTTGTTAAAGCGATTAACAGACATAAGCCTGCATCTGCAAAAGGTCGTTACATTAAAAATTGTGCCCTAAGTTTAACAATGAGCCCTGCTATCAAGCTTGATGTTATGCAATTGGCAGATTTAAAATAATTTAGTAATTTTTAGTGCTTTATTCGTAAAGCACTCTCAAGTTACTACTTTGGTAACTGCATTTTATGGACTGAAGATATAGGTGTGAGAGCTTAATATATTGGTGAAAATCAATATTCCTATTGAAGTGTTGTCTGGAAAGGAGATATTCTATGACAAAAACACAAAAAGCTGAAATTATTGAAGTACTTTCAAACGAATTTAAAGATGCTCAAAGCGTAATCTTTTGTGATTACAAAGGTTTGGGTGTTTCTAAGCTTGAATCATTGAGAAAAATGGCTCGTGCTAAAGATACTAAAGTTCAAGTTGTTAAAAATACGTTAGCTACTATTGCATTAAGCAATGCGTCTCTAACTGGTGTTGAATTAAAAGACACTAATATTTTAGTATGGGGCGCAGATTCTGTTGCTACTTCTAAAGTATGTTCTGACTTCGCTAAAGAGAATGATAAATTTGTAATTAAGTCTGCTTACGTTGACCGTGAGGCAGCTGATGCTGCTAAGGTTGAAGCGTTTGCTAAACTTCCTGGTCGTGAGGAGCTTCTTGCTATGCTTGCTGCTACTTGGATGGCACCAGTTGCATGTTTTACTATCGGACTTGACGCGTTAAGACAAAAAAAAGAGGAAGCTTAATAGCTTTTAACAAAGAGATGGTTTAGATCATCAAAATAAAATTTCATAATGGAGATATATTATGGCTATAACTAAAGAAGATGTATTAGAATTTATATCAGGACTTTCTGTATTAGAACTTTCTGTATTGGTAAAAGAGTTTGAAGAGAAGTTTGGTGTTTCTGCACAACCTGTTGCTGTTGCTGGTGGAGCTGCTACTGGTGGAGCTGCTGCTGCTGAAGAGCAAACAGAGTTTAACGTAATCATCACAGATGCTGGTGAGAAAAAAATCAACGTTATTAAAGTTGTACGTGCTCTAACTGGTCTTGGATTAAAAGAGGCTAAAGATGCAACTGAAAATGTACCTTCAACAATCAAAGAGGGTGTAGATAAAGAGACTGCTATGAATGCTAAAAAAGAGCTTGAAGAAGCTGGCGCTAAAGTAGAAGTTAAATAATTTTTCTACCTATTCGTAACGCAGGAGAGGCTATTTTTCTCCTGCAAGTTACGAATTTTTGGGCGCTTTTACGAAGAGATAACTATCTCCTCGTAAAAGTGCCCTTATGTCGTTTATAAGCACTAAAAAAGAAGCTCTAACTATTGAGCTAAAAATCATCTAGGGACGCCTAGATACGATAACCTTAATCTTTAATGATTAAGTCTTAATAACAACTCATCGAGGTAGCCAATGTTAAATACTTTATATTCCGGAAATCGTCTTCGTGTAGACTTCTCTAAAACCCCTCAACAAATAGAAGTACCAAACTTATTACAACTACAGCAAAGCTCATATAACAAGTTTTTAATGCTTGAGGAAAAAGATAGATCACAAAGTGGTGTTGAAACAGTTTTTCAATCAGTTTTCCCTATTCATGATACTCAAAACAGACTTACTGTTGAGTATATTGATAGTGAAGTTGGAAAACCTAAATACACAGTTAGAGAGTGTATGGAGCGTGGTCTTACATATGCTGTTAGCTTAAGAATGAAAACACGTCTTATTCTTTGGGATAGAGATGAAAATACAAAAGAGAAGCTAGGTGTAAAAGATATCAAAGAGCAGAGTATATTTGTTCGTGATATTCCACTTATGACAGAGAGAACTTCATTTATCATTAATGGTGTTGAGAGAGTTGTTGTAAATCAGCTTCACCGCTCACCAGGTGTTATCTTTAAAGAAGAAGAGTCAACTACTTCTGGCAATAAACTTATCTATACTGGTCAGATTATTCCTGATCGTGGTTCTTGGTTATATTTTGAATATGATCCTAAAGATATTCTTTATATGAGAATAAACAAGCGTCGTAAAGTGCCAGTTACAATTATGTTCCGTGCTCTTGGATATTCAAAGCAAGATATCTTAAAGATGTTTTATCCAATCCAGACAATTAACATAGTAGATAACAAATTTTTAATGAGCTTTAATCCAACTGATTACTCTACAAGATTATCTTACGATTTGATTGATAATGATGGAAAAGTTCTTTTAGCATCAGGAAAAAGATTATCAGCTAAAAAAGCACAAAAATTTATTGAAGATGGTTTAACTGAGGTTGAATATCCTCTTGAGGCTCTTTTAGATCGTTATTTAGCAAAATCTATAGTTGATCCTGAAACAGGAGAAATTCTTTTTGATGCAATGACGCGAATTGATGAGACAAAACTGAAAAAATTAAGTGATATTGGTATTAAAAGCTTTAATATTGCAAATGATTTAGCTGAAGGTGTGGATAGTTCGATAATCAATGCATTTAATGCTGATGCAGATTCACTAAAACTATTAAAACAGACGGAAAACATCGAAGATGAGAATGACCTCTCAGCAATTCGTATCTATAAAGTAATGAGACCAGGCGAGCCAGTAACAAAAGAGGCTGCTAAAGTTTTTGTAAACCAGCTTTTCTTTGATCCTGAGAGATATGACTTGACAAAAGTTGGTCGTATGAAGATGAATCATAAGTTAGGGTTAAATATTCCTGAATATGTAACAGTTCTTACTCATGAAGATATCATTGAATCTGTAAAATATGTTATTAAAGTTAAAAATGGTCAAGGTCATATTGATGATAGAGATCACCTTGGAAATCGTCGTATTCGTTCAATCGGTGAACTTTTAGGAAATGAGCTTCATAACGGTCTTATTAAGATGCAAAAAGCGATTCGTGACAAACTCTCTACAATGAGTGGACCTATGAATGAGCTTATGCCTCATGACTTGATTAACTCAAAGATGATTACTTCAACAATTATGGAGTTCTTCTCAGGTGGACAGCTTTCTCAGTTTATGGATCAAACAAACCCATTATCTGAAGTAACGCATAAGCGTCGTCTATCAGCTCTTGGAGAGGGTGGTCTTGTAAAAGAGCGTGCTGGTTTTGAAGTACGTGACGTTCACCCAACTCACTATGGAAGAATCTGTCCGATTGAAACTCCGGAGGGTCAAAACATTGGTCTTATCAATACTTTAGCAACGTACTCAAAAGTAAACGAGCATGGCTTTATTGAAGCTCCATATAAAGTTATGAAAGATGGAATGATAACAGATGAGATTGTTTATCTAACTGCTACACAAGAAGAGGGTAAGAAGATTGCCGCTGCTTCAAATAAACTAGATAAAGATGGTCAGTTTATAGATAAGATGGTTGTAACAAGAGTTGATGGTGAGATTCTTCACCGACCAGTTAGCGAGTGTGCTTATGCTGACTTATCATCTCATATGGTGGTAGGTGTTGCCGCTTCACTAATTCCATTCTTAGAACATGATGATGCTAACCGTGCTCTAATGGGTGCAAACATGCAACGTCAAGCAGTTCCCCTTATTAAACATGAAGCACCACTTGTTGGAACAGGTGTTGAAAAACTTGTAGCTCGTGATTCTTGGGAGTGTGTAAAAGCAAAACGCTCTGGAATAGTAGAAAAAGTTGATGGAAAACATATATATATTATGGGTGATGATGATGGAGAAATCTATATAGATTACTACCCATTACAAAAAAATCTTCGCACAAATCAAAATACTGCATTTGGTCAAAAGCCAATTGTTAAAGTTGGTCAAAAAGTTGAGATTAATCAAATAATTGCAGATGGTCCAAATATGGATCAAGGAGAGCTTGCTCTTGGTGTTAATGCAATGGTTGCGTTTATGCCTTGGAATGGATACAACTTTGAGGATGCTATCGTAATCTCTGAGAGACTTATCCGTAAAGATGCTTTTACATCTGTTCATATTTATGAAAAAGAAGTTGAAGCAAGAGAGTTAAAGCATGGTGTAGAAGAGATTACTCGTGATATTCCAAATGTAAGAGATGATGAGTTAGCTCACCTTGATGAGAGCGGTATCATTAAAATTGGTACAAACGTAACTGGTGGAATGATATTAGTTGGTAAGGTTTCTCCAAAAGGTGAAGTAAAACCAACTCCAGAAGAGAGACTTCTTCGTGCTATCTTTGGTGAAAAAGCTGGACACGTTATAAACAAATCTCTCTACTGCCCACCAAGTATGGAAGGTGTTGTTGTTGATGTTAAAATCTTTACTAAAAAAGGTTATGACAAAGATGCTCGTACTCTTGAACTTGAAAAAGAAGAGCGTGATTATTTAGAGCGTGAGCACTATGATAGACTTCTTATGATTGATAAAGAGGAGATGTTAAGAGTTACAAAACTTCTTACAAAAGAGCCTCTTATAAATGATATAAAAATAGGAAATACTAACTATAAAGCTGGCGATAAAATCAATGGTGCAGATTTAGTTGAAGTAAATCGTTTTGCTATGAATGCTATTATAAAATCATTTAGTGAAGAGATTCAATCAGAGTACAACAAAGTTAAAAATTATTTTCAAAAAGAGAAGAGACTTTTCCGTGATGAGCACGAAGAGAAGTTAAATATCTTAGAAAAAGATGACATTTTACCAAACGGTGTTGTAAAGCATGTAAAAATATACATTGCTACAAAACGTCAACTAAAAGTTGGTGATAAAATGGCAGGACGTCACGGAAATAAAGGTATTGTCTCTACGATAGTTCCTGAAGTTGATATGCCTTATATGGAAGATGGAAGAGGTGTTGATGTTTGTCTGAATCCACTTGGTGTTCCATCTCGTATGAACATTGGTCAGATTTTAGAGATGCACCTTGGTATGGCTGGACGTGAGTTAGGACATCAAATCACAAAAGAGTTTAAATCAAAGCAAAAAGATTTTGTAGCAAATCTACGTGCTAAAATGATTGAAATATCTGATGTTGCACAAATGATGAATGCTTCAAAAACTCTTGGAGAGATGAGTGATGAGTTACTACTTCACTATGCTCGTGATTGGTCAAAAGGAGTTAAATTTGCAACTCCTATATTTGAAGGTGTAAATGCAGCAGAGTTTGAAAAACTTTTTGCTCTTGCTAAAATGAGCACAGATGGAAAAACTGTACTTTACAATGGTTTAACAGGTGAGAAGATAAAAGAGCGTGTAAACGTTGGATACATGTACATTCTTAAACTACATCACTTAGTTGATGAGAAGATCCATGCTCGCTCAACTGGACCATACTCTCTTGTAACTCAACAACCAGTTGGTGGTAAAGCACTATTTGGTGGACAAAGATTTGGAGAGATGGAGGTTTGGGCACTAGAGGCTTATGGAGCTTCTGCGGTTCTAAAAGAGATGTTAACTATCAAATCAGATGATGTTGATGGTCGTGTTCGCGCTTATAAAGCAATTACAAAAGGTGAATTAGTTCCAGAATCTGGTATTCCTGAGACACTATTCGTACTTACAAAAGAGCTTCAAGCACTTGCTCTTGATGTAGAAATATTTGACGAGGTAGAAGACAATGAGTAAATTAGTACCTATTGAAGTAACAGAAGAAAAAAGACCAACTGATATAAAGCAAATACAGTTTCGTTTAGCTTCTCCTGAGAAAGTGATGTCTTGGAGTCACGGAGAAGTAAAAAAACCTGAAACAATTAACTATCGTACGCTCAAACCTGAACGTGATGGACTTTTTTGTGCAAAAATATTTGGACCAGTTAGAGACTACGAGTGTCTTTGTGGTAAATACAAAAAGATGCGTTATAAAGGCGTTGTTTGTGAGAAATGTGGAGTTGAAGTAACAAGTACAAAAGTTCGCCGTATTCGTATGGGTCATATAGAACTTGTAACTCCAGTAGCACACATCTGGTATGTAAGTTCATTGCCTTCTCGTATAGGTACTCTTTTAGGCATTAAGATGAAAGATCTTGAGCGTGTACTATATTATGAAGCATACATTGTTGAGAGTGGTGGAGAAGCGTATTATGATGCTGAAGCAAAGACACCAGTTTTAAAATATGATGTTTTAAACGAAGAGCAGTATCGTACTTTAGTTCAAAGATTTGGCGAACTAGGCTTTAAAGCTCGTATGGGCGGAGAAGTTGTTCGTGATTTACTTGATTCTATCGACTTGGTTGATCTATTTACTCAACTAAAAGAAGATATTGAACTAACAAAAAGTGAAGCAAAAACAAAAACTATTGCTAAGAGATTAAAAGTTATTGAATCATTTTTAAATTCAGGAAACAACCCTGCATGGATGATGCTAACTGTTTTACCAGTTCTTCCACCTGATTTGAGACCTCTTGTAAGTCTTGATGGCGGTAAATTTGCAGTTTCTGACGTAAATGACTTATATCGTCGTGTAATAAACCGTAACCAACGTCTTAAGCGTCTAGTAGAGCTTGAAGCGCCAGAGATTATTGTAAGAAACGAGAAGCGTATGCTTCAAGAGTCAGTTGATGCACTCTTTGACAATGGTCGTCGTGCAAATGCTGTTAAAGGTGCGAACAAACGTCCACTAAAATCTTTAAGTGAAATCATTAAAGGTAAGCAGGGACGTTTCCGTCAAAACCTACTTGGTAAGCGTGTTGACTTCTCTGGTCGTACAGTAATTGTTGTTGGACCAAAATTATCTATGGATGAGTGTGGATTGCCTAAAAAAATGGCTCTTGAACTCTTTAAGCCACACTTGATTGCAAAACTAGAAGAAAAAGGTTACGCAACAACTGTTAAAGCTGCTAAGAAGATGATTGATGATAAGACAAATGAAGTTTGGGAGTGTTTGGCTGAGATAGTTGATGGTTACCCAGTACTACTAAACCGTGCACCAACGCTTCATAAATTATCAATTCAAGCGTTTCACCCTAAGCTAATTGATGGAAAAGCTATTCAGCTTCACCCATTAGTTTGTGCTGCCTTTAACGCGGACTTCGACGGTGACCAGATGGCTGTACATGTACCTTTAAGTTCAGCTGCAATTGCAGAAGCAAAAGTGTTGATGTTAGCATCTATGAATATCCTTCTTCCTGCTTCAGGAAAGGCTATTGCTACACCATCTCAAGATATGGTTCTTGGTATTTATTATATTACTTTAGAGAAAAATGGAGTAAAAGGTTCAAATAAACTTTTTGCAAACGTTGATGAAGTAAGAATTGCTATCGAGCATGATTCTCTTGATATTCACGCAAAAGTAAGAACAAGAGATGAGGGAAGAATCATCCATACAACAGCAGGTAGAATGCTCTTAAAAGCTATATTACCTGATTTTGTTCCATTAGAACTCTGGAATAGAGTTATGAAGAAAAAAGCTATTAATGAGGTTGTTGACTATGTTCAAAAGCATGGTGGCATAGGCATAACAGCAGGATTCTTAGATAGACTTAAAGACCTAGGATTTAAGCACGCTACTGAAGCTGGTATCTCTATCTCAATAGATGATATTAAAATACCTGCAACAAAAGAGGCTAAAATAAACGACTCTAAAAATAGAGTATTTGAGATTCAAAAACAGTATGAAGCTGGACTATTAACTGAGCAAGAGAGATATAACAAAATTATCGACGTTTGGACTGATACAAACAATACTCTAGCAACTCAGATGATGGAACTAGTTCAAACTGATAAGTTAGGATTTAACTCTATTCATATGATGGCAGACTCTGGAGCTCGTGGTTCAGCTGCACAAATTCGTCAGCTTGCTGGTATGCGTGGACTTATGGCTAAACCAAGTGGTGAGATTATTGAAACACCAATTATCTCTAACTTTAAAGAGGGACTAAACGTTGTTGAGTACTTTATTTCAACACACGGTGCTAGAAAAGGTCTTGCCGATACAGCACTTAAAACAGCAAACGCGGGTTACCTTACTCGTAAACTTGTTGACGTTGCTCAAAACGTTAAGATTGTTGAGCACGATTGTCATACGCATGAGGGAATTGAGATTTCTGATATCAGTGATCACAATACTCTAATCGAATCTTTAGAAGATAGATTAAATGGTAGAGTTTTAGCAGATGACGTAATAGACCCAATAAGTAATGAGATACTTTTTGCAGAGGGAACACTTCTTGATGAAGTTAGTGCAAAAGTTATAGCTGAAGCTGGAATTAAAACGGCATATATCAGAACACCAACAACTTGTAAAAGTGAAAATGGAATCTGTGCTCTTTGTTATGGTGTTAACCTTGCAACAGGAAAAATGGTTCGTAGAGGAGAGGCTGTTGGTATTATTGCTGCTCAGTCAATCGGTGAACCTGGTACTCAGCTGACTCTTAGAACATTCCACGTTGGAGGAACTGCTAGCTCAACTGCGCAAGAGAGACAAGTTATAGCTGAAAAAGAAGGCTTTATCCGTTACTATAACTTAAAAACTTACCTTTCAAAAGAGGGTAAAAATATAGTAGCAAACCGTAGAAATGCAGCAGTTCTTTTAGTAGAGCCTAAGATTAAAGCTCCATTTGCTGGACGTGTTGAAATTCAAACTGTTCATGACGAGGTAATTATTAGCGTAGCTTCAAAAACTGAGATTATTCGTTATGTACTACGTAAAAATGAGATAGCTAAGCCAAACGAGCTAGCTGGTGTTGGTGGACAAATTGAAGGTAAATACTACTTCCCATATGAGAGTGGTGCAGAAGTTCATGAGAATGAGTCTATAGTTGAGACTATCAAAGATGGTTGGAATGTTCCAAGTCGTATCCCATATGCTTCTGAAGTTTTAGTTGCAGATGGTGCGCCTGTTACTCAAAAAATTCTTGCAAAAGAGGAAGGAGTTGTTAAATACTTCATTCTTAAAGGTGACTATTTAGAGAGATTTGAAGGCTTTAAACCTGGCTATGAAGTTCTTGAAAAGGGAATATTCGCAACTGTTGTAGATGAAAATAATCGCGAAGCAGTACGTCACTATATCGCTCGTGGTTCTATCATTGTAGCTGAAGATGACGCTGTAGTTGATTCAAAAACAGTTATAGCTAAACCAAAAAATGATGATTCAACAGTAATAGCAGAGTGGGATCCATACGCTAATCCTATTATTTCTGAGACTAGTGGTGTTGTTAAATTTGAAGATATCATTATTGGAACAACAGCAACAGAACAGTATGATGAGTTAACTGGTAAGACACGATTAATGATTAGTGATCACGTTCCTGCTGAGTATAAGCCTACAATTGTACTTGCTAGTGAAGATGGTGAGCTTTTAAGATACCAAGTTCAGTCAAAAACTTCTATTTATGTAGAAGATGGAGCTAAAGTTAAAGTTGCTGATATTATTGCAAAAACTCCAAAAGCTCTTCAAAAATCAAGCGATATTACAGGGGGTCTTCCTCGTGTTAGTGAGCTTTTTGAAGGCCGTCGTCCAAAAGCAACAGCACTTATTTCTGAGATAGATGGTGTTGTATCATTTGGAAAATCTTTAAGAGGTAAAATTAGAATTATAGTTTCCTCAGATAATGGCATTATAAAAGAGTACTTTGTTGATAAATCACACACTCCAGTTGTAAACAGTGGAGACTTTGTACACGCTGGTGAGAGATTAACATCTGGTATCATCTCTTCACATGAACTTCTACGTATTATGGGTGTTAAAACACTTTATAACTACCTAGTGAGTGAAGTACAACAAGTGTACCGTTCTCAAGGTGTTAATATAGCAGATAAGCATGTTGAAGTTATATTTACACAGATGCTAAGACAGGTTAAGATTTTAAAATCTGGTGATACTAAGTTCATTGAAGGCGATTTAATCTCTAAAGTTAAGTTCGCACAAGAGAATGATAAAATCATCAAACTTGGCGGTCGTCCAGCTATTGCTGAGCCATTCTTAGTTGGTATCACAAGAGCTGCGGTATCAGCTGATAGTATCATCTCTGCTGCGTCATTCCAAGATACTACAAAAGTATTGACAGAAGCTGCTGTAAGCGCTAAAGTTGATGATCTAAATGATCTTAAAGAAAACGTTATTATTGGTCGTACCATTCCAGTTGGAACAGGTATATACAAAGATCAAGAAATTATGTTTGGCTACAATTAAAATTAACTTAGAGATCTTATAAGGATCTCTAAGTCTACATCTACTGCATCTATAATTCTACAAATAAAATATTATATATTAATTTATTCTTAAAATAAGCTAACTTTAATCACTATTTATATAAAATCACGCGTCTATAACTCCCTAAAATTTAGTGAGTTAAATTCTACTGGAAAAATTAAGTAAAGGAATTGTATGCCTACAATTAATCAATTGATTAGAAAAGAGCGTCAGAGAGTGATTAAAAAATCAAAATCACCTGCTCTTATGTCATGTCCACAACGTCGTGGAGTTTGTACACGTGTTTACACAACTACACCAAAAAAACCTAACTCAGCTTTGAGAAAAGTTGCAAAAGTTCGTTTAACTTCTGGCTTTGAAGTTATTTCATACATTATGGGAGAGGGTCACAACCTTCAAGAGCACTCAATAGTTCTAGTTCGTGGTGGTCGTATTAAAGACTTACCAGGTGTTAAGTATCATATCGTTCGTGGTGCATTAGATACTGCTGGTGTTGCTAACCGTACTGTTTCTCGTTCTAAATATGGAACTAAGAAACCTAAAGTTAAAAAATAGTCCCAAGCTTTTTAAGCTAAAAAAAAGAAAATAGCACAGGATATGCCTTGAGTGGTATATTTTGAGTAAATTTAAAAAAAATTGAAGTAAGGAAAATTACAAATGAGAAGAAGAAAAGCTCCCGTTCGTGAAATTATGCCAGACCCTGTTTATGGAAGCAAAGTTTTAACGAAATTTATAAATAAGATTATGTTTGATGGTAAAAAGTCAACAGCTGAAAAAATCATATATAGTGCAATGGATATCATTAGTTCTCGTGGAGAAAAAACTGGTATAGATACTTTTAATGAAGCTATCGAAAACATTAAGCCCATTATTGAGGTTAAAAGCCGCCGTGTTGGTGGTGCTACTTATCAAGTTCCAGTAGAAGTGCGCCCAGTGCGTCAACTATCTCTAGCAATTAGATGGTTAGTTGATGCTTCTCGTAAAAGAAACGAGAGAACAATGGCTGAGAGATTGGCAAATGAGTTAATGGATGCATCATCTGATAAAGGTAACGCATTTAAGAAAAAAGAGGATACTTACCGTATGGCTGAAGCAAATAAAGCATTTGCTCACTATCGCTGGTAATAGGAAATTATTATGGCAAGATCACATAAACTAGAAGACGTTAGAAACATCGGAATTGCTGCTCACATTGATGCAGGTAAAACAACAACAACAGAGAGAATTCTTTTCTATACTGGCCGTGAACATAAAATTGGCGAGACTCATGAAGGTACTGCTACTATGGACTGGATGGAGCAAGAGCAAGAGCGTGGTATTACTATTACTTCTGCTGCTACAACTTGTGAATGGGCTGGAAAACAGATTAATATTATAGATACTCCGGGTCACGTTGACTTTACTATTGAAGTTGAGCGTTCAATGCGTGTACTTGATGGTGCAGTTTCTGTATTTTGTGCAGTTGGTGGTGTTCAACCACAATCTGAAACAGTTTGGAGACAAAGAAATCGTTATGGTGTACCATCAATCGTATTTGTTAATAAAATGGATAGAACAGGTGCAAACTTTTATTCAGTTGAAGAACAAATTCGTACTCGTTTAAAAGGTAATCCAGTTCCTATTCAACTACCAATTGGCGAAGAAGAAGGTTTTAAAGGGATAGTTGATCTTGTTAAGATGAAAGCTATTGTTTGGGATATAGATGCTGCTATGGGTTCAAATTACCATGTAGAAGAGATTCCAGCAGATATGCTTGAAAAAGCTGAGCAGTACCGTGAAAAAATGATTGAATCAATCTCTGAAGTAGATGGCAACGAACACCTTGCTGAGAAATACTTAGAGGGTGAAGCGTTAAGCGAAGATGAGATTATTGCAGGTATCAAAGCTGCTACAATTGGTATGCATATAGTTCCTATGACAACTGGTACAGCATTTAAGAACAAGGGTGTACAAACTCTTCTAGATGCAGTTGTTGCTTATCTTCCATCTCCAACGGAGTGTGCTGCGATAAGAGGAACAATGATGGATGATGAAGATGAAGAAGTTATTGTTCCATCAACTGACAATGGCGAATTCGCATCTTTAGCATTTAAGATCATGACTGACCCTTTTGTTGGAACACTGACTTTCGTTCGTGTTTATCGTGGATCAATTGAAGCTGGCTCATTTGTTCATAACTCTACTAAAGATAAAAAAGAGAGAATAGGGCGTATTTTAAAGATGCATGCTGTTAAGCGTGAAGATGTAAAAGAGCTTTATGCCGGTGAAATTGGAGCTGTTGTTGGTCTAAAATATACAACTACTGGAGATACTTTATGTTCAGATGCTGATAAAGTTATTTTAGAGCGTATGACATTCCCTGAACCTGTTATCTCTGTTGCAGTTGAGCCAAAAACTAAAGCTGACCAAGAAAAAATGGGCTTAGCATTAGGAAAACTTGCTGCTGAGGATCCATCTTTTAGAGTTCATACAGATGAAGAGACAGGTCAAACTATTATTTCAGGAATGGGTGAACTTCACCTTGAGATTCTTGTTGATCGTATGAAAAGAGAGTTTAAAGTAGAAGCTGAAGTTGGTGCGCCACAAGTTTCTTACCGTGAAACTATTAGAGACACAGTTAATCAAGAGTACAAGTACGCTAAGCAATCTGGTGGTCGTGGTGCATTTGGACATGTTTACCTTACTATTAAGCCAGGTGAAGCTGGAACTGGTTTTGTGTTCCACAACGAAATCAAAGGTGGAGTTGTTCCTAAAGAGTATATTCCAGCAGTT
>NZ_JAQVKA010000116.1 GCF_028694895.1 Sulfurimonas sp.
CGCCCTATTAGCAGCCGAGGGGATAACTCTCTCTGGTACTGTTATAAGTGACAATAGAAAGATGATAACAAGCCGTTTTATGGGCTTTGTTACAGATGTTAGAGTATCTGAGGGTGATAATGTAAAAAAAGGTGATCTTTTATACACAATTGACTCAAAAGAGATAGACTCGGCACTAATTCAAGTAGAACTTGGTATCTCTCAAGCTCAACTAAGTCTTCAAATGTATCAAAACCAATATACAAACGTAAGACTAAACCTAGATAGACATAGAAGACTTTTAGAAAAAGATATGGTTTCAAAGTTTGAAGTTGAAAATCTTGCACTCGCTGAAGAGAATCTTGCAAATATGATTATCATCGCAAAAAAACAACTTCTTCAAGCAGAAGCACAATTAGCAGAGGTTAAAAATCAATACCGTTACTTAAACATAACAGCACCAAATAGTGGTGTAATAGTTAGTAAAAATATAAAAGTTGGTGAGATGGCGATGCCTGGAATGCCGGCTTTAGAGCTTTCAGATTTGAGTGATTTAAAAATATCAGCAGAGATAGCTGAAGATAATTTAGCTCTTATTAAAGAGGGTAAAAAAGTAGTTATCAATATCCCATCACAAAACATTCAAGCTGTTGGAACTATAAGCGCTATCATCCCTAACTCAAACCCAATGACTCACTCGTTTAAGATAAAAATCTCATTTAAAAATGTATACAAATCTATCTATCCAGGTATGTATGCAACTGTTGTAATAGAGTAAGGTTTTATGATGACGCACTATAAACCAACTGATATAGCAGGTAAATTAGCTGCTGGGTTTTTAAGAAATCCTCTCACCATTGTTCTTGGTGTCTTTTTACTCTTGATTGGCTACTTAGCCCTAAACATAATGCCAAGAGAAGAAAACCCTCAAATGGTAGTGAGTGGCTCTACTGTTATAGTTGCTCTTCCAGGGGCTAGTGCTGCTGAGATAGAAAAAGCAATAGTAAAACCATTAGAGAGAAAATTAAAAGAGGTAAAAGGGGTAGAAAACATCTCCTCTATGGCTATGGATAATGTGGGTGTAGTAAATGCCGCATTTTACATTGGGGAAGAAAAAGAGAACTCTAACCTAAAGATTTATGACAAAATCATGCAAAACTCAGACATGTTTCCAAAAGGTGCGATGAATCCAATCATCAAGCCACTTGATATTGACGTAGACATTCCTGTTGTCTCTATTGCTTTTTATTCTAAAGATGCAAACATGAGCAAAACTGAACTTTATGAGAGAGTTAAAAATATACAGCACCACATAAATGGCCTAAGCAACGTTGCAGTTACCGAGCTAAAAGGCGGAAACAAGCATCAGTTTAATATCGAAGTAGATTTGAACAAACTCTCAGGGTACAACATATCAATGGGTCAAATTGTTCAAGGTGTTCAGTCTCTCTCTTACAGTGTTCCAGCGGTAAAAAACAGAACTAAAGAGAATGAGATAGTTATGCTTGGCGTAAAAAATGCAATCGAGAGCGCTGAGGACATCGGAGATATCATAATAGCCCAGTATATGGGATCTGCAATCTACCTTAAACAAATAGCAAAAGTTAGCTCTTCTTATGATATTCAAAACTTCAAATCAGCAACAATTAGCAGTAAAAATGAGAATGGCGAATTCTCTGAGTTACAAAATCAAGTAACACTTACAGTATCTAAGCTTCAAGGTACAAATGCCGTGGTTATCGCTGAGGCTGTAAAAAGCGATTTAGAGACCTACAAAGAGTTTTTAAATAACAACAATATTGGCTACGTAATCACAAGAAACGATGGTGAGAGAGCAAATGAGGCTGTAAATGAGCTAGTTTTTCACCTTCTTTTATCAATTGTGATTATTGCTATATTACTAATCATAGTTCTTGGCTGGAGAGAGTCTTTAATCGTTACCTTTACAGTTCCTGCTATCTTAGCGATTACTCTTTTTGTAGCATACTTAACAGGGCAGACGATTAACCGTATAACCCTCTTTGCTTTCCTTCTTTCTCTTGGACTTTTGGTTGACGCAGCTATTATCGTAATTGAAAATATTCACCGTCACTTTCACTCAATAGAATCAGCTAACAAAAGCGTTGATGACATCATGATAGAAGCAACAGATGAGATTGGACCACCTACAAATATAGCGACTTTAGCAATCATTATGACTATGATTCCAATGGCGTTTGTTGGGCAGATGATGGGACAGTTTATGAAACCAATCCCTGCTAATGTTCCAGTTGCTCTTGTTGCATCACTTTTTGTTGCATATATTTTTACCCCTTATTTAGCAGTAAGAATGTTAAAAAAGCCAGAGTTTCATAGCGAGGAGAAACATTAATGTTTAAAAAATTTCAAGACACCGTATTTGAGGGTATTCAAAATCCTAAAAAAAGAAATTTGATTCTTGTTGCTACACTTATAGCGTTTGTGTTATCGGTACTTATGATTGCACCTAGTAAAATGGTTCTAGCAAAGATGCTCCCTGGAAAAAACAATGATACATTTACTATTTATACGACTCTAGCTGAGGGAAGCTCAATCGAGCAGACTTCTAGAGTAAGTGAGTGTGTTGCAAAACATTTAAAGAGTGAAAAAGAGATAACTGACTTTGAGATATTTTTAGGAATGGGCGCTCCACTTGATTTTGCAGGCCTTATAAAAGGTTCACACTTTAAAAACAGTGAAAATGTTTCAGAGATTGTTGTAAACCTTACAAAAAAACATAACAGAGACGAGCCTTCATATTTTATGGTTCAACGCATAAGAACTAGTATTCAAAATGAATGTACAAAGCTATATCAAAATACAACCATCACTTTTGTAGAGCCACCAGCTGGGCCTCCTGTTTTAGCGGCAATCGTTGCAGAAGTATACGGACAAGATTCAGATGGAATCCGCGCACTCTCAAATAGAGTAAAAAGCGTATTTGAAAAAACTGACGGTTTAGTTGATATAGAGGTGATGCAAGATGAGATATATGATAAATTTGAAGTAGAAGTTCATAGTACAAAGGCCTCTTTATCTGGTATAGATATTAAACAGTTAAACGATGTGCTCTACCTCGCGTTTGAGGGGATGCAGATAGCTGTAAAAAACTCAGATATTATAAATGATCAGATTCCTATCTATCTCTCACTAAGCAAAGAGTCAAAAAAATTCTCATCAAAAGATATTGACTCTCTAAAAGCAAAGCTTTCATCTTTAAAACTTATGAATCAGATGGGGATGATGACGCCTCTTACAGAGCTCGTTACGATTGTGCCTAAGAAATCAAATCCTATGATAATGAGTAAAAATCTTCATAAGATGACAAACGTTATGGCTGAGACAGATATGGTCTCTCAAGTCTATCCACTTATGGAAGCTAGAAACACCATACTAGATACATTTAGCGATAAATATGATATAAAAAAGATTGGGCTTTTTAACCTAAGACTAATAGATAAAATATCTAAAGATGTATATGAGATAATTTGGGATGGGGAGATGGAAGTAACACTTGATACTTTCGTTGAGCTTGGTGCTGCATTTATCGCGGCTCTTGTTCTTATATTTTTGTTGATGGTAATCTACTATAAGAGTTATACACTTAGCGGTATCATACTTTTAGGCTCATTCTTATCTATCATAGGCGTAATTGTAGGCCACTATATTATGGATATATTTACAAAAGATACATTCTTTTTAACTGCTACTTCACTTATAGGCTTTATCGCACTAATAGGAATTAGTTCTAGAAACTCTCTACTACTTATCGACTTTACAGCTTCACTTATGAGAGATAACAAAATGCCTAAAGCAGAAGCTATCGCATATGCAACTGCAACTCGTGCAAAACCAATTTTTCTAACTGCCGCAGCAATTATCTTAGCTTCAACACTTCTTGCAGGAGACGCTGTATTTGGAGGCCTTGGAGTGGCTCTTATCTTTGGAACAATAGCAGCAGTTATCGCTTCTTTGATTATAGTGCCAATACTTCTTTACAGAGCTGATTTAAATAGACATTTTAATTTGCAAGATTGAGCGAAATTATAAAAAGCTAAAGTTAGGTACAATAGAGTACGTATTAAGAACGTTAAATGCGTTAATGCGGCTTTAAAAACTGAAAATAGGAGAACAAAATGAATAAGACAAATTATGAAAATGTTATAGTTATTGTTGCTGATTTAGGTGAAATGAAGGCGTTTAACATAAAGAAGCATGAGGGAATGGTAGAAAAAAAGCTGAAAATATCTTACTCACTTGAAGCGTTAAGCTATATAAACTATATAGATCCACACCTAAGCGTGCGTAATATTACTAGAGATAGTGCTGGAAGATTCGGAAGT
>NZ_JAQVKA010000117.1 GCF_028694895.1 Sulfurimonas sp.
TCATAGAAAACGAGCTTACACTTTATGAAGATTTGGCAAGTAAAAAATCACTCACGATTGATAAAAAGTTAGAAGATATGTTTTTCACTATCGATGTGTAAGTGCGCAAAGACTATTTAGCAATCTTCTCTCAAACGCAATAAAGTACAATAAACACGGCGGAGTAATCGAGATAAAACTTCAAGATAGTGAGTTCATTATAAGCAATAGCGGCGTAGGAATAAAAAAAGAGCTTCAAGAGAAAATATTTGAGAGATTTTACAGAGCAAATGATGCTGAGGGCGGCTTTGGAATAGGGCTTGATATAGTAAAAAGAGTATGCAGTAGATACAACATTGGTATAGAAATCTCTTCTAAAGATAGAGAAATGACGAGTATAAAGTTAAAGTTCTGACTTATCTACTCTTAGGCATGCCCAAGAGAGAGTATTTTAAGACCTATAAGAAGATATTTTTGATTAAATTGCTTCATCATATGAGGATCTTTCATCATTAACTTAAGAGCATTAAAAGATGAAAAACCTTTTCTATAAGGTCTATTACTTGTTAGTGCGTCAAAAACATCACAAATTCCTACGATAGAAGCAAAATCACTAATATCATCTTTTGTAAGCCCATTAGGATAACCGCTTCCATCATAACGTTCATGATGATGCATTACAGCATTTAAGATGTATGGATCTAAGATTTTATTATGTTTTATAATTTCTACACTATAGCTAGAGTGCTTTTGAACAATTTGGTTCTCATTAGGACTAAGAATTGTCTCTTTAGTAATAATGTTAGATTCAATTTTTTTAAGACCAACATCATGTAAAAGTGCCGCAACTCCTAGCTGAACTAACTCAGCATCGGAGTATTTAAGAGCATGCCCAAGTGCAAGAGCGTAGATAGCTACATGTAAAGAGTGATACTCTAGTAAATCCTCATTTTTTAAGTATGGCATAGTATTTTTTATAAATAAATTATCATATCTAAGAAGAAAAGTGATTGATTTTATAATTAATTCAGCGCAGTTTGCGTCTATTTTGTTTTCTTTGTCGCTAATAAAAGTATCAAAAAGTCTAGAAGTTACATCATAAAGAATGGCAATTCTTTTTGGATGGTTATCTCTGTTGTGACGTATATAATACCTTAAACTTTCACATGAGAGTATCTGTTTATTTTCATCTGATTTAGAAATAAATAGGTTTTCATAGTTTTTAAGTTTAGTATAAAGAGCCTCTATAAGAAGAGTACCAGCTTCGATAATAATTACATAATCGTTATCTTTTTTAATATAAATATCAAAAGGGATGATTTCATCAATAGAAATAGTACTAAGATCAAATTTTATATAATTTTTTAAGTAGTTTAGTTTAGTCTTTATAATTTTCATGGATGCAATTATATCTAGTTGTTTAGAATAAATCTTATGCTAAACAACTTTTAGATAAAATCATTTTTTATAAAACAAAGGTGTGGAAATTATGCAGATAATAGTAGATTCTTTTAGAAAAAAGGGCAAACTTTACAAAAAAATGCAAGAGATTCTTCCTAAAGAGTTAGGCGTGAGAAATAGAATCAAAATATATAAAGCGACAGATATCACTGGGTATTTCTGGGCTATTTTTGCTATTAGTCAAAAGAGTAAACTACTTATGAAAGATGTTCATAAATTTGAAGAGATTTATGCAAAACTTACTATTTTTTTTGGGCACAATTTTAAACACAAAACTATTTTTATAGATGCTCCACTTTGCTCAAAAGCAAAAAATGCACTTCTTGAGTTAGGCTGGAAAATCCAGTAATGCTTCTTTGTGACATAGGAAATACAACCTATCACTTTTACGATGAGCTCTCATCATACAAAGAGGATATAAAACTCTTTGACCCATCATCCATAAAGACAAAAATTTTTTATATATGTGTAAATAACAGTGTTAAAGAACGTCTAGGTTTACTAACAAACTGGGTAGATTTATCATTACATGTAGATATGAGTAGATACTATAAAACAATGGGAATAGATAGAATAATGGCATGTGAAGCAATAGATAACGGTGTTGTTGTAGATGCTGGAAGTGCAATCACTGTAGACATAATAAAGGGCGGTAACTTCGAGGGTGGTTTTATCTACGCAGGAGTTAATGCTATGAGTGCGTGTTATAAAAATATATCTTTGGCACTTGAGTACTCATTTAACTTTGAGCTTGATTTAGATAAAATGCCGAAAAATTCTCGTGATGCCATAAGCTATGGATACTTAGGGCTTCTTTACAGAGAGGTTAGCTCCTATGGTATGCAAGTATATCTTACAGGCGGAGATGCAAAGCAGTTTGCAAAACTTTTTTTGGACTCACAAGTAGATGAGTTACTGCTTTTTAAAGGGATGAAAAATATTATGAAAAAGGCTAATTTATGCTAACGATTGCACTTCCAAAAGGGCGCATTGCACAAGAGACTTTAGAGATTTTTAAAACTATCTTTGGGGATGATTTTGCGTTTGATGATAGAAAACTAATCTTAGATACTCCAAAGTTTCGCTTCTTACTTGTAAGAAATCAAGATGTAGCTACGTATGTTTTTCATCAAGCTGCAGATATCGGAGTTGTAGGACTTGACACTTTAGAAGAGCAGGGACTTGATGTTATTCGTCTGCTTGATTTGAAGCGCGGTATCTGTAAAGTTGCTATTGGTATGAAAAATGGCGAGAAGTTTGATTTGAACAAACCAGATTTAAAAGTTGCTTCAAAGATGGTAAACATCACAAAACGTTACTTTGAAGAGCGCGCTGTCTCAGTTGACATCATAAAACTATATGGCTCTATCGAGCTAGCTCCACTTATCGGACTTGCTGATATGATAGTTGATGTTGTAGAGACAGGAACAACAATGAAGCAAAACGGGCTTGAAGTTGTACAAGATATTATGACTTCATCAACTTATCTTATTGCAAATAAAAATAGTTATATTGCTAAAAAAGATGAAGTGCTTGATATCTATGAAAAAATAAAAAGCGTAATTGATGCAGAGCAAAATGACAAATCTTGATCTATATGCAAAAGCAGAACATCTCTTAGGCATAGAAGAGGCAACAGAAGCACTCTATGATCTATACCGCTCAGAGTTAGATAGTTACAGCGTTAAAACACTCTTAGACGTTGGCTGTGGTCGTGGTGGTTTTATGAAGCGCATGATAAGCGATGGCGTTACATGTAAAGGAATTGACCTTAGCTCAGTTATGGCAGATGAATGCAAAGCTGATGGATTAGATGCTGAGTGTGTTGATATATCAAAAGTTGATGGCAAGTATGACGCAATAGTAGCTATCTTTGATGTACTAAACTTTTTAAATGAAGGTGAACTACTTAAGTTCTTGGATGAAGTGGCACTTAGGTTAAATGATGATGGAGTTTTTATCGCAGATATTAACACACTTTATGGCTTTAAAGATGTTGCTGAGGGTAGTATGAGTAGTGAGAATGAGAGAGAGTTTTTAGTTGTGGATGCTGTATTTGAAGATGATAAACTATTTACAAAATTCACTATGTTTGAGAAATGTGAAGATGAGAGATATAAAAAGTATCAAGATACGATAGTTCAGTATTTTCATAAGCTAAAAATCTTTGAAAAACCAAAATCTCTAAAGCTATTTGATAAGCAGACATTCTCTTTGTATGACACAAAAGATAAGACACTTCTTATCTTTAAAAAAGCCTAGCTACTCTATCCAAGTTAAAAACTCTATGGTGAAGCTAGCACCATCTTTTGAATTTGCTGCAGTTATAACTCCGCCGTTTTTCTCAACTAATATTTTTGACATATAAAGACCTAAGTATAACTCATCGCTAATTCCATCGTTATAGTTAAAAATATTGTCAAAATTTTCTTCTTTTATTCCTCCACTATTGTCTCTAATGGTTACCCTTTTATCTTCAATAGCGATATGTATCTCCGGCTTTATAGTGTCTCTGAGTTTAAAAATCTCTCTTGCATTGTTTAAAATAGTAAAAACTACTTGAGAAAACTCATTTTGGTTTCCAAAACTACGCTCTTTTTCATGAGAGATGATATATATTTTTATATCATCAAAATAAAAAGTCCCCTCAACAATTGTAAGGATTTCGAGTATTGTATCAGTAAGAGAGAAGTTTTTGTTATCAAGTGAAGGCTTATAAAAATCTTGAAATGTATCTATCGTCTCAGCCATAAACTCTACTATATCTTCTGATTTTTTAAGTGATTTTAAAAACTCTTCTGTGTCAAAAGAGTCTAAAGAGAGAATCCTTTGTCTGTTTTTGT
>NZ_JAQVKA010000026.1 GCF_028694895.1 Sulfurimonas sp.
AATAGACGGTTGTTGTTATTTAGTTTTTATAAGTAAACTTACTCGACTTTAATAATAACTTTTTCTAGTTATTAAAGTCTATTTACTTGCTTAGTTTTCAATGATCTCAAACTACACTTATAAGCCCTCTCTCGAAGCTTAGATACCTAAACTTTAGGTCTCTGTGTTTGTGGATGGGAATTATAGAGAAGGGTTGCTTAGAAGGGGCTTAATATTGTAGGATAATTGGGAAGAAATTTATATTGAGTTAATTTGTATTGTTTTTAGGTTTATTTTAATTGATAAAATATCTGAAATGATTCTGTGTTAGTTATTTATTGAAGTTTTAAGAAGGGGTTTTATTTTAAAGAAAAGGTTAAAACTTAGAAGATTATTTTCTTCTAAGTTCTTTAATACGCGCCGCTTTACCAGCAAGATCGCGAAGATAAAATAGTTTCGCGCGACGAACACGACCACGACGAATAACTGTAATTTCACTTGTAGAGTCGCTGTATAATGGGAATATTCTCTCAATACCTATGCTATTAGCACCGATTTTACGAACTGTAATAGTTTGTCCAGTACCTTGACCTCTTTTTGCAATACAAACACCCTCATAATTTTGTATACGAGTTTTGTCACCTTCTTTAATAGTTACTGCTAAACGTACAGTATCACCAGCACGAAAGTCTGGAATATTTTTCTCAGCTACTTGTGCTTTTTCAAAGTTTTCTATGTACTTATTTCTCATAAGATTTCCTTGTTCTATGCTTTAAAAGCTGCTCTGGCCTGAAGAATTTGGTCTTGCATATAGACAGAGCTAATTTTAGTGAGCGAATATTACTATGATTTCCCTTTAAGTATTCTGATGGAACACTTATATTTTCATAATTTTCTGGCTTGGAGAAAGATGGTGCTTCTAAAAGACTTGTCTCGAAACTCTCTATAGCTAAAGAGTCACTGTTTCCAAGAACTCCCTCTATGTTTCTTGAGACAGCATCACAGATAACTAAAGAAGGGAGTTCTCCGCCTGTTAAAATATAATCACCTATGCTAAAGAGTTCATCAGCATATTTCTCAATAACTCTCTCATCGATTCCTTCATATCTTCCACTCACAAAAGCTATATGGGATTTTTTAGAGAGTCTTTTGGCATCATTTTGTTTAAAAGGTTTTGCAACCGGAGTTAAAAATATTATATGAACATTACTGTTCACATTTCTTAACTCATCTAGTGCATCAAAAAGTGGTTGTGGATTCATAACCATTCCAGCGCCACCGCCGACTGCACTATCATCTACTTTATTATGTTTTGAGCTGCTAAAATCTCTAGGATTTAGATACTCTACTTCCAAAATCTGTTTTTGAATTGCTTTATTTAAAATGGAGTCGCTAAAATAGCCCTCGATAATATTTTGAAAAAGCGTTACAAACGTAAATTTCATTATGAAGCTTCTAGTATGTCCATAGCACCGTTGACGGTTATGACCTTCTCTTTTATATCTGTGTTTAGTGCAAAAGGCTCTCTATATGGAATCAAAAAACTTTTTGCAAAACCACTCTTTACAAGAGCTTCATCTGTTATAACAAAAAGATAATTGGTGATACCCATTCTATCAACCTCATCAACCACTCCTAAAACTTTACCATCTTCAACCACACTACAACCCTCAATATCAAACCAGAAATGCTCACCTTTTTCTAGGTGACACTCTTTTCTTGTTCTCTCTATGGTTGTGTATAGGTTTTTGTTTGTAAGTTTTTTTGCATCTTCTGGAGAGCGATATCCGACAAATTTAATAAGAGAGCGTTCATGATTTATATCACTAATAGTAAGAGTCTCATTTTCATTGATAAAAAAAGAAGCTCCCTTTTTAAATTGTTCTGGAAAGTCACTTTTTATATGAAGTTTCATATCGCCACCTAAACCGACAGTTTTGCCGATTGTTGCGATATGAAGTAGTTTATTTGATTGCTTCGACATTTATACGATAGCTCATACCATCTTTAGCTTTACAGCCAGAGATAACAGTCTTGATTGCGCCAATCATCTTGCCCTCTTTACCAATCAGCTTACCAATGTCAGCTTGATTAGCATAGAGAAGAATCTCTGCAGTTTCATCGCCATCTTTTACTTCAACTCTTACATCATCTGGATAAGATGCTATAAGTTTTGCAAACTGCGCGACAAAATCAGCTATCATAATTAACGACCTGTTATCTTTTTAACACGATCACTCATTTTAGCGCCAACGCTTAACCAGTAATCTAATCTCTCATTATCAACAACTGTTGTTTTTTCTGCTACCATTGGATTGTAATGTCCAATTAACTCAATCCAACCACCATCTCTACGTTTACGTGAGTCTGTTACCGCAATACGATAAAAAGGTTGTTTTTTTCTTCCCATTCTTGTTAGGCGAATTACTGTTGCCATGTTTTGTCCTTCTCTGCGTAAGTCATATTTCAACTTACTGTATATGTTAAATTTTGCATTTGAATGCAAATCTATAAATTTCTAAAAATCTATAAATTTGTATTCATAAAAGTAGTACTTATTTTCTAAATGCTCCAGCTCCACCCATTTGACCCATCATCGCTTGAAGATCTTTCATACCGTTTTTACCAGAGAATCTCTTTGCCATTTTTCCAGCATTTTTAAACTGTTTTATCATGCGATTTATCTCAACAATATCTAGCCCGCAACCTTTTGCAATTCTAGTTTTTCTTGAGTTATTTAATAAATCTGGGTTTTCTCTCTCTTTCATTGTCATAGAAGAGACCATAGCTTTTATGTTTTTTAACTCACCAGAGTTTTCAAGATCAAAATCTTTAAGAGCTTTAGACATATTTCCCATACCTGGAATCATACCCATTAAAGACTTCATACTTCCCATTTTCTTCATGCTCTCCATCTGCTCTAAAAAGTCATTGAAGTTAAATTCGCCTTTTTTAATCTTTGAAGTAAGTTTTTTAGCCTGTTTTTCATCAATCGCAGATGCAGTCTTCTCAGCTAATCCTTCTATATCACCAAAGCCCATTAAGCGGTTTACAACGCGATCTGGTAAAAATACTTCTAAATCTTGTATTTTCTCACCGTTACCAATAAAACGCAGTGGAACTTGAACTTGAGATGAGAGTCCAAGTGCTACACCACCTTTTGAATCACCATCATATTTACTAAGGATTACGCCATCAATCCCTATTTTTTCTTTAAAAGTAGTTGCTGTCTTTATCGCATCTTGACCAGTCATAGAGTCTGCGACATAAAAAATTTCGCTTGGATTTGCAGCTTTTTTAACGGCTTCTAACTCACTCATAAGCTCATCATCTATTGCTAAACGGCCAGCTGTGTCTATCAAAACTACATCATATATGCCATCATTAGCCTTCTTTAGTGCAGCAACCACGACTTCTACTGGATTTTTAATACTTTCATCTTCATAAAGTTCAACTCCAACTTGCTCTGAAAGTTGACGAAGTTGCTCTACCGCTGCTAAACGTTGCAAGTCGGCTGCTACAACCATTACTTTTTTTTGTTTGTTTTTTAAGTAGTTAGCTAGTTTTGCTGTTGTTGTAGTTTTTCCAGAACCTTGAAGTCCTGTCATTAAAATAACGGTTGGAGGTTTTGAAGCAAAAACAAAGCCTCTATTTCCACCAATCTCCAATAGTTCATAAAGAGCATTTCGCAGTGCATCTAAAAATTGATCTTTTCCAATACCATTTTTTTTAGTCTCTATTTGAACTTTAGATATTAAATCTTTTACAACTTTATGGTTTACATCCGCTTTTAAAAGAGATTTTTTGAGCTCATCAAGAGCCTTAGTTAAGGCTTTGTCATCATCATTAAAACGAATTTTTTTAATAGCATTTGTAAACGAATCTGTTAATGTATCAAACATTTTGCCCTCTCCTTCTCTAGTTATTTATGGATGTAAAAAGTTGCGAATTGTACCTGAAAGTTACTTTAAGTTTGCTTTTATTATAAGCTTATTATATTTTTTGCTAAGAATTTATTGAGCTGATTTGCAAACTGATGAGCATCTTTTTGATTAAAAGGCTTTGGACCTCGTGTCATCTCTCCACTTTCGCGAATTTTTTCCATCAGGTTTCTCATTGCTAGATACTGTTTTATATTATCCACGCTATAAAGCTCACCTCTATGATCAATAGCATGAGCGTTTTTTGATATAACTCTATCTGCAAGCGGGATATCGGCAGTTATGACTAAATCGCCCTCTCTTACAAGCTCAACTATATGATGATCTGCCTCGTCTGCGCCTTGCTCAACAATAATGTATGTAATTGATTTAAATTTACCGATAGTTATGGTCTTGTTTGATATAACAAAAGTCTCTAAGCTTAGTCTCTCAATTGAGCGAAAAATGATTGGTTTAAGTAAGTTTGGAAAAGCATCACCATCAATAAAGAGCCTCACTATTTTATTAACTCCAATTTTTTACCTCTTGAGAGTTTTTTTATCTCAAGTTCTCGTTTAGAAGCACTACTCTTATCTTGATACTCTTCAAAATAGAGTAACTCAAGAGGTCTTCGAATGCGTGTATATTTTGCACCTTTTGGCGAGTTATTATGCTCATCAAGGCGTCTGTTTAAATCTATAGTAATTCCAGTATAAAGAGTGTCATCACTGCACTTTAAGATGTAAACAAACCAAAAAGTTTTTGTATTATTCAAAGCTTATAAATGTCTTTGGTTCAGGTGCAGTAAACTCCATTCCAAGAAGTCTTACTTTATGTGCATGAAGCATTACTCTTTTTGCGCGTCTGCCACCATACTGCTCATCACCAACTATCGGATGCTCTATATATCTAAGATGTACTCTTATCTGGTGTGTTCTTCCATTATGAATAATACATTTTACTTTAGTCTTGTTTGCACTAACCAAATCAGGAAAAACCTCTGTTCTTGCTGGTTTTCCTTTTGATGAAACGTTTGAAGTTGCACGATTATTTTTCTTAGTTGTAAGAATTGGTCTATCAATATCTACAGGCTCACTAAGTATCCCCTCTATCCATGCAATATACTCTTTATAAACTCTATCTTTTTTAAACTCTTGTATCGCTTTTTCTCTAAACTCTTCATTTTTAACAAGCATTAAAACTCCGCTTGTTTCTTTGTCAAGTCTATGTAAAAGAACTGCTGGTTTAAACTGTCTCTCTATCTCATCTGAATTTACGTGTGCTGGTTTATCAACTACAACTAAATCATCATTTTCAAAAATTGGTCTTATTTTCTCAACTTTTTCAACTTTAAAGTGAGTTTTTGCATCGATATCACCGCGTGCTATCATTACTTTTTTATTTGCAGCATAGACTAATCCACGATCTATCATAGATTTTGCTTCTGAGTTTGAGATCCCCTCTTGCGCTGCTAAAAGTTTATACGCTTTTTCTGTAGCCATTTTCGACTCCTTATTTTTTTAATATTCTATTTATTACAGGTTGTAAGTTAATTTTTTCTTCAACCATACTTGGTGGCAGTTCTCTTGAAGCCATAAGTGCTTTGTGAATCTCGGATGGCTCAACATACTGAACATGATGCACATACTTAAAGAGCTCTTTTTGATGAAAAAAGTGTTTACCAGTTATTATTTTACACCCAAAAAAAGCAGGTTCTAATGGATTGTGTCCACCTACATCATCTCTAAAAGCACCGCCTAAAATCGCGATGTCACTTATGGCGTATATATTGTTTAACTCTCCCATAACATCAACAAGGACCATGTCAGTGTCAAACTCTTTGTCGTGTGAGAATCTACTAAGAGTAAGAGAATTTTTATCCGCATATCTTCTCATAAGCTCAAAAACAGCTTCAAATCTCTCAGGATGTCTTGGAACTATAAAGAGCTTTGCGTTACTTTGTTTTTTATACTCTACAAATGATTTTAAGACACTCTCTTCTTCGCCCTCATGAGTACTTCCTGCAACTATAGACTCACCTTGAGGTTTTTTATACTCTTTTGTTTTTAAGATCTTAGCAGCTAACTTTATGTTTCCAATAACCTCTATATTCTTAGCACCAAGTGCCAAAAAACGGTTTTTATCCGCTTCGCTCTGCGCATAAATTATCTCTACATGTGAGAGTAGTTTTTTATAAAACCATGCAAATTGGAGATACTTCTTTGCACTCTTTTGAGATATTCGAGCATTTAAGAGTATAACTCTTGCACCTTTTGCTCTTGCAACACTAAAGAGCAAAAACCAAAACTCAGCTTCTAGTACAATCAAAAAAGCTTGTTTTTTAATCCAAAATGGCAAAAGCATCTCATATGGAAGATACCTAACATCTGCATCATATTTTTTTGCTTCACTCTGACCTGTTTGCGTAACGGTTGTTATTTTTATATCACAGCCACTTAAGAGGTCTAAAACAGGCTTTAGAGCTCTTGCTTCTCCAAGAGAGCATACATGAAACCATACACCATCACTATTTTTAAATTTTGGGTTTTTAAAAAGAAAAAAACGAGCAGGAATTGACTCTTTATATTTTTGTTTAAAAGAGAAGTATGCCAAAAGCGGAAGTGCTACAACATAGAGCACTACGCTTAAGATAAAATAAAGGAGTGTAAATGGCGCCAAGCCTTATTCTTTGTCAGTTTCCACATAGAGAATACGTCCACAATGTGGGCATGTTATAATCTCTTCAGCTTTTATAACATCTGCATAAACTTTATCACTTATATGCATATGACAACCCATACAAGCTTGATCTTCTACTGGAACTACAGTTGAATTTTTAGCCCATCTACGGATTTTTTGATAAAAAGCAAGTCCTTTTTGATTCATCTCTGAGATCAACTTCTCTTTTTTTACAAAAACTTCTTGACGAGATTTATTGATTAATTCTAATTTTTCATCTACTTCAGCTTTTATTGTTGCTAGATTTGCATCTAACTCTTCTAAAACTTTTTTTGCTGATTTAATTTGATCAGATTTAAGCGCAACAATTCTCTCTAATCTCTCAATCTCTTCATTTGCAAAAGTTACCTGCTCTTTTGCTATCTCTTCTTCGAGTTGAAGAGATTTCATCTCACGTTCAGTCTTTACTTCATTGCTTTTTTTAGAGTTATCTACTAGTTTTTGAGAAAGTTCTGCTAGATGAATTTCATTCTTTTTCTTTTTTATCTCTTCGTCTTTAATCTCATTGCTCAAGCTCTCTATATCAGAGTCTATGCTCTGTTTTTTTGCTAATGCAGCCTCAAATTTATAGTTAGCTTCCTCAATTTGTGGTTCAAAAGCATCAATAGCTTTATCTACATGTGATAGGTCAATTAGCTGTCTAAGATGTAAGTTCATTAATCTCCTTTGGATTAAATAGTTGTGCCGATTTTCTTAAATATAAGTAAAAGGGTTTTTTGATGATGAAATTATAGCTTCTAAACCTAAATTTTTCAAATGTTTAAATAAAATATCTGCAAAAAACCTCTCACTCTCAAAATGTCCTATGTCAATCATGGACAAATTTATACTCTTTGCTTCCATCGCGTCATGATATTTTATGTCACCTGTTAAAAAGCAGTCAGCTTTGATTGACTTTATCAAAGAACATCCTGAGCCAGTTGTAAGTGCTACTCTTTTTACTCTTTGTGAGCTCTTTACGCACCTTGCATGTGGAAGTGAGAAAGCAGAGGCTACTTTGGATGCAAAAACATCAAAATCTTCATCTATGTCTAAATAAGCTACAAAGCCATCTTTTTGTTTAATTTCATAACCCAATATCTCAGAAGCTACATATTCATTTAAGTGTGTCTGATCAAAATTTGTATGCATTGATATATTTGAAATATTTTTTTGTATCATTTTCTGCAGTAGATTTGCTGGGTATTTACTAAATTCGAGTTGTTTTAAGCCACCAAAAATAATTGGATGATGAGTTATAAGAAGAGTTCCTTCTTCAATAGAGTCAATAAGTACTTCATCCACATCTATGCTTAGAACAATTTTATCTACCTCTTTATTAAAATCTCCAACTAATAGGCCTGAGTTATCCCACTTTTCTTGAAGCTCAAAAGGTGAGAGATTATCCAAAAAAGCGTATATTTGCGATATTTTCATGTTGTTTGCTCTAGTTTTTCCAACTCGTCTTTAGCTTCTACAAAATCTGCTTTTATCTCAATAGCACTTTTATACATCTCTTTTGCTTCATCTATATGTTTCATATCCACTAATAGGTTTCCATAGTTGTAGTACGTTATAGGGTTTTTATCATCTATCGCCAAAGATGCGCTTAGATGCATCTTAGCTGAGGCAAATTCACCTTTTGTTCTATAAATACTCGCAAGAGAGTTATGAATAAACTCATTTTCTTTATCGCCCTCAAGAGCCTCTTTATAGTACTCAAGTGCTTCTTCATCCCTTTTTAGTTGTTGCAAAATATAACCCATTTTAAAAAGAACTTCACTTCCCTGCGCAACTTTTGAGTTTGCTTCATTGAAAAGTTTGTAAGCTTGTTCTAAATTTCCAGCATCAAACTCCTCGTCTGCTTTTTCAACCAAATACTCAGGATCAAAAGAGGATGGGGAGCGAGGCTCATCGCTTTGTGGCTGTAAATCTGTTAAGCCTTGAATATGTTGATAAACTTTAAATGCAAAAAAAGCAGAAGCTCCTAACATAAGTAGTTGAAATAGTGTCATTTTTAATTCCTTTATAATAGTAGATTTTTATTTATAAGCGCTATAAAATGTAGAGGATCAACCTGTTTTGAGCCAACTCTTATACCAAAGTGAAGATGAGGCCCACTTACTCTTCCGCTATTGCCTGAGAGCCCTAAAACATCGCCTTTTTTCACTTTTTCACCCTCATTTACATCAAACTTACTCATGTGAAAATAGCACGAGTAGATTCCATGTCCATGGTCTATCAAAACAGACATTCCAGAGTAAAACCTATCTTTAGCCAAAACAACTACTCCATCATTTGCAGCAACTATTGGTGTACCAATAACTGCTCTAAAATCAGTCCCACCATGATAACCTTTAAGTGCGTTATTATAAACTCTAGCACGCCCAAAATCACTAGTTATTTTACTATCAAGTGGAACAATAAACTTTGATGAGATAAGGCTTTTTGGTGTTGAAGTGTTATATATTTTCATCGCTTCTGCGTACTCTTTTGAGCTTCTAGCTTTGTCCTTTTCACTTAGCGTTACTTTTGAGCCATCGACTTGAAGCGTCTCTTTTTCATACTTTGCATCTTTTATATCTAGTGCAACTATTTTGCTCTTTTGTTTATTGTTTTCTTTATAAAATATCTCTATGTTTTTTTTAGCTATCTTCTCTTCATAATCTATTGGGATTAAGAGATAAAACTTTTCATTATTTTTAGGATGAGCTAAAACTTTGTATTTTTTTCCATTAAAGAGTGCCTCTTCATAGCTTATATTTTTCTCTTTTGTTAGCTCTAAAAGGGCAACCTTTCCGTTTTGTATAACACTGTTAGCTATCTCAACTTCAAATCCAAAAGTAGACAAAACAAAAAAGAGTAAAGGTAAAATAAATCGCATCAAAGGTCCTTCATTGAGCGTTCTACATCGCGTTTCATATCTTTTTCTTTGAGATCATTTCTCTTATCATGCAACTGTTTACCTTTTGCTATAGCAATTTGAATTTTTACGATGTTTCTATCATTAAAATAGAGTTGAAGAGGAACAACCGTATAGCCATCTCTATCAACCGCTTTTATCATTTTTGCTATCTGTTTTTTATGTAAAAGAAGCTTTCTACTTCTACGCTCTTCGTGTGAATAAAAATGATGTGTAGTCTCTAGTCTTCCAATGTGAGCGTTAAATAAAAACGCCTCACCTTGAACAAAACGGATAAAACTATCTTTTAAGTTTACTCGCCCAGCTCTTATGGCTTTTATTTCACTTCCCAATAAAACTAAACCAGCTTCAAACTTCTCTTCTAAAAAATAGTCAAAATAGGCTTTTTTGTTTTTTGCTATGTTCTCGCCCATTATATTTTTTCCTTCTCTCTTACTCTAAAAAAACTACTTCCACTTCCGCTAAAATACTCTCCATGCTTATAGTGGTTTTTTAACTCTTTATATAGCTCTAATGCTGGGGTAAAGAGGTCATTTGCCTCACTGGCACTCATTGAGTTTAGGGCATCTTTTGATGATATCTTTTTAAGTCTCTCGACTTCAAATCCATCTATTGGGTTATAAAAACTCTCTCTATATACCCCATAAACTTTTGGTGTACTTATCTCAAGCTGTGGAGTAAAAACCACAATGTCTAAAAGTTCTTCTTTAAACTCTTCAACAACCTCTCCAATACCACTAACATTTGCGCTATCATACCCATAAATGAAAAATGGAACATCCGCACCAACGCGTAGCCCAATAAGTGCTAACTCATTTTGACTAAGACCTAAATGCAAAACTTCATTACACATTTTTAAAAATGTAGCAGCGTCACTACTTCCACCGCCAAGACCAGCGAAGGAAGGGATATTTTTATTTACCTCAACTGCATACTTTTGCATTAAATTTTTTAGTGTATTTGCTTTAGTCTCATCTAAAAACTCTAAAAGTGCCTCATAGGCTTTATAAATTGTATTTTGCTCTGTTTTACAAGAGAATGAACCGATGATTTCAAACTCTTCATCGCTTTGTTTTGCAACAAATGAGAGCTCATCGTAAAGAGATGAGACTCTCATAAATCTTGATATTATCTCGTGATAGTTGCCCCTAATCCCTTGTATTTTTAAAAAAATATTTACTTTTGCATAAGCTCTATAAAGCTTCATCTTTAACTCTTTTATTTTTTTATGATAGCGCTAAGAGAATTTATACTAGAGATGTTTATTCCTTTAGAAGCTGCTATATTTGAATCTTTTACATCTGTTAAGAGTTCATTTCTTACTATAGAGAGATTTTTTGGCGCATCTATTCCAAGTTTTACCACTCCCTTGTCAATGGATATAACTTTTATAGTGATATTATCCCCTATTACAATCGCTTCATCTACTTTTCTTGATAATACTAACATTCAATCCTGCCTAATTCATAATTTACTTCTGCATCTTTTACATTTATGATAGATATAAAACTGCCACTATCAAGCCAGTAGAGTCCACTCTCTTTAATTTCTAAATCATTTAAAGCAAGAACTCTTCCATATTTTAGATTATCACTATCTCCATGATAGAAGTTTTGCATCATATTTAGCGACTTTTTAATGTTCAGAGGCTTTTGATTATTATACTTAAATCGCCCCTCGCTAAGCCTCTCTAGCGCACTCAAGCTTCCACTCTCAACACCGAGCCTATTTGCAATTATAAGCCCCAGCGAGCGAATATATGTCCCCTCTGAAACGGTTGCTTCAAAAGTTATAAATGGATGACAGTAGCTCACTAGCTTAGTTTCATATATAGTTGAGTTTATCTTATTTAACGTAAATTCTACTCCAGCGCGGGCCAAGTCATAGGCTCTTTGTCCATTTATCTGCTTTGCGCTAAAGATTGGTGGTTCATACTCTAGTGAGCCTTCTAGTGATTTTATAACTTTTAAAACCTCTACCTCATCAAGCTCATCTACTATCTCAACCTCTTCTATCATCTCTGTATCCAAACTATCACTTTTAGCACCTAGCCAAAGTGTCGCACGATAAACTTTTGGCGTTTTGGCAAGAAATCTAAAGAGCTTTGTATAGCTTCCCATACCGATAATAAGAACTCCCTTAGCAAAAGGGTCAAGTGTTCCAGAAAATCCAGCTTTTTTAGTTTTATACTCTCGTTTTATGCGGGAGAGAAAAAGGTTTGAGCCAATGCCCTCTGGTTTGTATGCGACAAAGAGTCTATTCATAGTCTCTCAACAAATGAAGCTAAAATATCCCTTTTCGTACCTGCAAAATTGATATTTAGCTTAAACTCTCGTCCAGACTTACTAACGCCATTTACTCGCCCAGTGCCAAACACTTTATGACGAACTAAATCACCTTTTTTAAAAGATGTGTTTTTCTCTACTATTAAAGAGCCCTCGCAAAGTCCAGCTTCATTAAAAAATCTACTCTTTTGTAAATCGCTTCTTCTACCTTTATAAAATCTACTATCTACATGTGAGAGTGTAAGCGTGTCTTTTGCTCTTGTAAAAGAGACATATCCTAAACGTCTCTCTTCTTCAAGGTCACTTCCATCGCCAACAAGAGGTAAAAAGCCCTCTTCAAGTCCAATGATAAATATATGGTCAAACTCCAAACCTTTGGAAGCGTGGATACTCATCATATAGATACTCTCACCTTCAACTTGATCTTGTTCACTTTGAAGTGTAAGCTCATTTAAAAACTCATCTATAGATGATGCTGGAGAGTTTTTTACAAAATCTCTAAAGAGTCCATAAAACTCATCCATATTTAAAACTCTCTCAACCTCATCTGGCATACCTTTGTAAATATCTTTGAGATGAAAAGTATCTTCTAAAATATCTATAAAATTATATGTACTCTCAGTTGAGGATTTTGCAACGCTTTGTATGTCTTTTATAAATTTCTTTAATGTCTTTGCGTTTTTACTCTTAACAAGTGCTTCCAAATCAGCCAATGAAGTTTTTTTGATATACTCAAATATTGATGTATCGTTTGCATGTGCGGCTAACTCTATCTTGTCTACACTAGCTTTACCCATACCTCTTTTTGGCTTATTTACTATACGTTTAAATGAGAAGTCATCATGAAAGTTTGTGATAACGCGAAGATAACTTATGAGATCTTTTATCTCTGCTCTATCATAAAACCTAAGACCACCAACTAGTTTATATGCAATACCTGCACGGTTTAATCCATCTTCAATAGATCTACTTAGAACGTTTACACGATATAAAACTGCTATGTCCTCAGCCTTCACTCCAGAATCTAAGAGCTTAGTAACTTTTGAAGCTATCTTTCTAGCCTCTTCACTCTCATCTCTAGAGTTTAAAACTGTAATATCTTCACCACCACCACGAGTAGGAATAAGTTTTTTGCCCAAACGTGAGCGGTTATGCTCAATTAGAGCATTTGCAACTTTTAGTATTGGTTCTTTTGAGCGGTAATTCTCTTCAAGTTTAAAAACAGATGTACCTTTGAAATCCTGATCAAACTCCATGATATTTCTAATATGCGCCCCACGCCATCCATAAATACTCTGATCATCATCACCGACCACGCAGATGTTATTGTGAGTAGAGCATAGTTTTTGCAGAAGTTTTAACTGAAGTTCATTTGTATCTTGATACTCATCTACCATGATATATTGATACTTTTGTGAAGTGGCACGTGCCAGTTCTGGGTTTTCATCTAAAAGCTTAAATGTTAAGGCAATCAAATCATCAAAATCAACTAAATTATTCTCCAAAAGATAGTTCTCGTACTCTTCATAAATCTTTGCAATTTGTTGATAATTAAAAAATTCTGCCTGCTTATAAGCATCATCTGGAGTAAGAAGAGAGTTTTTATATCTTGATATCTCACTAGCAATTAGTGGAGTAGCAAGTTCACTATTTATCTTTTTTATAATACGTTTTTTATCATCACTATCTATTACTACAAAATTATTTTGTCTATTTAAAAGATGAATATTAAACTTTAAAAAAAGTAATCCAAACTTATGAAATGTACATAAAAGTGGAGGATAAGCAAGGTTGCTCATCATGTTTGAAGCACGTTCACGCATCTCTTTTGCTGCTTTGTTTGTAAATGTAAGTGTTAGCGTACTTGAAGCTGGTATGCCAAGTCCCTCAACGAGATAAGCAAGACGGGATACAATAGTAGTGGTTTTTCCGCTGCCTGCTCCTGCTAAAATCAGCACAGGACCATCTGTCTGTTTAACAGCATCAGCTTGCGAACTATTTAGTTTTTCAAATATTTTTTCCATGCCACACCACTACTCTTATTGATTTAATTTATTATAGCCAAAAAGAGATAAAGTATTACGAAACTATTGCTTTAATTATAATTTTGGGTTATACTTTCACTTATTATCTAACCTTATAGGAATTATTATGTT
The DNA here is from genome assembly GCF_028694895.1 of Sulfurimonas sp. Classification (GTDB taxonomy): domain Bacteria; phylum Campylobacterota; class Campylobacteria; order Campylobacterales; family Sulfurimonadaceae; genus Sulfurimonas. The sequence continues at coordinate 13,982 of NZ_JAQVKA010000026.1, forward strand.
AAAAGATTTTGCCAAGTTACAAACCTTCTTAATGGTGATAAAAGAGAAGAGTTTCTCTAAAGCATCAGCGAAATTAGGTATCTCTCAACCCGCTGTAACTCAGCAAATAAAATTCATAGAAGATTACCTTGATACAAAAATAGTAGATAGAAAAAAGAATGGTATTTTGCTAACTAAAGAGGGTGAAGAACTTTTTAGAATTGCAACAAGACTTGAAAAAGCGATAGCCGGCAGTGAAAAAGAGATCTTAAAAATAATAAACAAAGATTTTACTTTTGTTATGGGCTCTTCAAATGCAATCGGAAACTATATCCTTCCAAACTATCTAAGTGAAATAAAAAACAGAATAAATAACAATGTTTATATGAATGTAGGACTCTCAAGCGAAATAATTGACCAACTTGAAGATAAAAAGATAGATGTAGCACTCATTGAGTCTCCTGTTTTTAGAGATGGAATAGTTTATAGAGAGTGGGTTTTAGATGAGCTAGTTGTATTTTCAAATCAGCCTCTAAAGAAGCATTTAACTGCTGAGGATTTACTTGGATTTGATTGGATATGTAGAGATGAACACTCACACACACGTAGACTTACTAGTGAAGCATTTGATGAGATGGGTGTTCAGTGTAACAACTTTCATGTACTTGGTATCTTAGGAAGTCCAACTGCTATTAAAGAGTCAATACTTCATGCTGATCCTCGCGCTGAGAGACCAGTTGTATCTGTTATGTCAAAACATGTTATCGCTGCTGAGATAGCTGAGGGTAAACTCTTTGATGCAAGACTAAAGAATTATAAACTAGAGAGACACTTCTATATTGCTTATTTAAAAGATAGAAAACATGACGCTTTTGTTGATAATGTTGTAAACTATCTTCTTTCTCTAAATAAAGTTTAAACTCTATTTTTTTAAAAATTTAGAGTTTTCAGGGTTTGATAAAAAAGAAGCCATTGAACTCTCTACCCCTCCATCTTCTGGCACCTTAACTTTACTTACCTCTTTTTTATAATTTGATAAGTTTATAAGAAGAGGTGTCTCATCCACAATAATCTGAACAATAGCATTAAGAGGAACGGTTACTATACTTCCAAAATTATCAGATCCAAATCCTGCTTCAAAAACTAAATTATCGCCTACTATATTTGCCGTGTCAAACGTATAACCAGCTAAGAAAAAGAGTGTCATTGCTCTAAACTCTGAAGCTATCTCTTTTGGAAGGGCTGGTTCAAATGTAATATTTTCTATTTTACAAAGAACTCCAAAATGCTCATCTTTTTCAAAAAGATAAATTATTAAATTTTCAATGCTTGTTTGCATTAAAGCGGCGAAGTTTCTATCTTCTATTATATTATCTAGCAAAAAAACTCCTCATTGCTTTTTGTAATTATATCAAAATCTATCATAGCGTTCATAAGTGCTACATGCGAAAAACTTTTTAAATCCTCTACATGTATATTAGCTTCATATATTTTATTTTCTCTAAGCAATCTCTCTCTAGTTGTACCTTTAAGAAGTGGTAAAGCTGGGGTAAGCCACTTTTTTGAATTATAAAAGGCAATGTTTGCTATTGTAGTATCTGTTATAAGAGAGTTTTTAACAATTAGAACATCATCACAGCTCTCTCTTAAGTCATATAGAGCGTCTAGTCTCTCTCTTTGAGTCGATTTCAAATCATATGTTATCTCATCATCATATACAAGTTTGAGTGAGTTTATCTCTCTCTTTTTATATTCATGATACGTTACCTCTATCTTATGAGGATTTTTAGATAAATCATAAGTTAGGCGACAACGATATAGTCCATTTTTTGGAGGGTTTAAATATAGTGATAAGTTTTGTATCTCTTTTATACCAAAATGCTTTAATACACTCTCGTATCTCTCTTGATGAAAAGAGAGATGGAAAATCTCACCATTAAATGCTTTGATAGTCTCAAAGAAGGTTTTACTCATCAAAGAGTTCTGTACTCAAATACCGCTCTCCAGTATCACAAAGAATAGTTACAAGTGTTTTACCTCTAAACTCTTCTCTTGAAGCGATTTGCATAGTTGCATACACATTTGCCCCTGCTGATATGCCAACAAGTAGCCCCTCATCTCTTGCAAGCATTTTTGCCGTCTTGATTGCATCTTTATTGCTAACTTTGATAACTTCATCATAAACAGTTACATCAAGTGTATCTGGAATAAATCCAGCCCCGATCCCCTGAATAGCATGAGGCCCTGCCTTCTCGCCAGATAAAACAGCAGATTTATCTGGCTCAACAGCAAAAACAGAGATATGAGGTATCTGCTCTTTTAACACCTTTGCCACTCCACTGAGTGTACCACCTGTACCTACTGCTGCTATAAAGGCATCAACATTTTTATCTGTATCACACAGTATTTCCTTGGCTGTTGTTAACATATGTATCTCTGGATTTGCCATATTTTTGAACTGTTGTAAAACTATAGAGTTTGGTATCACGCAAGATAGCTCTTCAGCTTTAGCAATTGCACCGTTCATCCCAAGCGCACCTGAGGTTAATACTAGTTCTGCACCAAAAGCTTTTAGGAGTTTTCTTCGCTCTATACTCATAGAGTCTGGCATAGTTAGTATTAACTTTAAATCAAGCGCAGCACAAATTGAAGCTAAGGCTATACCAGTGTTTCCACTTGTTGGCTCTATAATAGTTGTGTCTTCTTTAATAGTTCCATCTTCCATGGCTCTTCTTATCATATTAAAGCCGATTCTATCTTTTACAGAACTTGTCGGATTCATAAATTCGCACTTTGCTATTATATTTGCGCCACATATCTTAGAAGCTTTGTTTAGTCTTACTAGTGGAGTGTTCCCTATAAGTTCTGTTATATTTTTTGCAATCTTCATAAATAGTCTCCAAACACTTTTATGATATGCTACCAAAAAAATTATAAGAAGGTGGTTTTATGTACCTACATAAAGAGATTAATTCTATCGAGGCTATGCCTCAAAGCACAGGAAAAGGTGTCTCTATGAAGATGCTTTTATCTCCTGATGAGTCGCCAAATTTTGCAATGCGTAACTTCATCATTGAAGCAGGCGGATTTATGCCACTTCACACAAACACTATTGAGCATGAGCAGTATGTTCTCTGTGGTCGCGCTAGTGTTCAACTAGGAGATAAGCATATAGAAGCAAAGGCTGGAGATATTTTACTTATCCCAGCAGGCGTTTCACATAGCTATAAAACGATAGGTGATGAAGCTTACAGCTTTTTGTGTTTAGTGCCAAAAGCACAAGATACTATCACTCTTAAATAGTGTACTTTTTTAAAAAAGAGGAATGGCTAGGAAATGTAAGAGCAGATATTTTATCTGGCTTGGTTGTTGCCCTTGCGCTTGTCCCTGAAGCTATTGCATTTTCTATTATCGCAGGAGTTGATCCAAAAGTAGGGCTTTACGCATCCTTTTGTATTGCTGTTGTTATCTCGTTTGTTGGTGGAAGAACTGGAATGATAAGTGCCGCAACTGGGGCTATGGCTCTAGTTATGGTTACTTTAGTAAAAGAGCATGGTCTTGAGTATCTTTTAGCTGCAACGATTCTCACTGGTCTGTTTCAGATAATCCTTGCCTATCTTGGTGTTGCAAAGCTGATGAGTTTTGTAGCTAGAGCCGTTGTTGTGGGATTTGTAAATGCATTAGCTATTCTTATCTTTATGGCTCAACTCCCTGAGCTTACAAATGTAACTTGGCATGTATATGCACTCACCGCCGTTGGACTTGGCATCATATACCTATTTCCTTATATTCCTAAAGTAGGAAAACTTTTACCTTCTCCTTTAGTTACTATCGTTGTTTTAACGATTTTTGTAGTTTTTGCTGGCATTGATGTAAGAACAGTTGGCGATATGGGAGAGCTTCCAGATACTCTTCCTATCTTTTTATGGCCTGATGTGCCTTTAACATTTGAGACACTTAAAATCATCGCACCTTATGCTTTTGCTCTAAGCATCGTTGGACTTCTTGAGTCACTCATGACGGCAACTATCATTGATGATTTGACTGATACAAAAAGCGATAAGAGAGCTGAGGCTAGAGGTCAAGGAATCGCAAATATAGCGAGTGGCTGTATCGGCGGAATGGCAGGATGTGCAATGATTGGGCAATCTGTCATAAACATAAGCACAGGAGGACGTAAAAGATTATCAACCTTTGTAGCTGGATTGTTCTTGCTTATCTTAGTGGTTTTTCTAAGCGATATCCTAAAACTTATCCCTATGGCAGCACTTGTTGCAGTTATGATAATGGTCTCTATCTCAACATTTGATTGGGGTTCATTCAGAAGACTTAAAACTTTGCCTTTATCTACAAATATAGTTATGCTCTCAACCGTTGGAGTGACCGTTGGAACTCACAACTTAGCTCTGGGTGTTTTAACTGGAGTTTTGTTAGCATCTCTATTTTTTGCAAACAAAATCAGCCACTTCATGTACTGCGAAACATCTCAAGATGAAGATACTAAAACATATAAAATAGTCGGTCAGGTATTTTTCAACAGTGCCAATCGATTTGTAGACTTTTTTGATTTTAAAGAGAATATAAGTAACGTCATAATTGACTTAAGAAGAGCACATTTTTGGGATACATCTGCTGTTCATGCGCTTGATAAATCTGTTATAAAGTTTAGAAAAGAGGGAGCAAACGTTAAAGTAGTAGGACAAAGCGAAGCAAGTGCTACTATCATTGATAGATTTGCTATTCATGATAATCCGCAAGAGATAGAAAAGGTTATGGGAGGGCATTAAAAATGGTGCGACCGGGGAGATTTGAA
>NZ_JAQVKA010000118.1 GCF_028694895.1 Sulfurimonas sp.
TAAGAGAGATGATCTGATAGATCCTTACTTAGCAGGAAATAAATACCGAAAATTATATACACTCCTTAACACTCCCTCAAACTCACTAAAAACTATCATCTCTTATGGTGGAACACAATCAAATGCAATGCTCGCAATTGCTGCAATGTGCCAAAAAAAAGGATGGGAGTTTATCTACTATACAAAGCCTATAGGCCAAGCTATGCAAGATGAGAGTGTTGGTAATTTTTACCATGCTCTACGTCTTGGTATGAAACATGTAGAGATTCAGAATGATTACTACAGAGACTTTATAGCCTCATTACGTCTTAACTTGGATAAAGAGACATTTATTATAGACCAAGGTGGCGCAGTAGAAGAGGCTAGGCGTGGGCTAGAAGTTTTAGCGCAGGAGATAAGAGATGCTAACTTAGATGTAAAATCCCTTGCAACTCCATCAGGCACAGGAACAACAGCACTTTTTTTAGCTCTTTGTATGCCTGAGTACAAAGTCTATACAACTCCTTGTGTTGGAGATGCCCAGTATCTTCGTACTCAGATGAGCTCTCTTAGCGCTTTGCCAGAAAATCTTATTATCTTAGAGCCTAAGAAAAAATATCATTTTGCTAAACCATACAGAGAATTTTTGGATATTTGGCAAAAGCTATTAGTAACTGAAATTGAGTTTGATATGATTTATGCGCCATCTATGTGGATGGCACTCCAAGAGCAGACAAAAGAGGATATCTTGTATGTTCATAGTGGAGGAGTGAGTGGAAATGAGAGTATGTTAAAGCGATATAAACAAAAAGGTTTTATATAAAGACAACGTTTTCGCTTATATCTGCTCTTTGTGGTTTATAGCTGTTGATTTTGGCATCTTTATCTTCATAACCAAGGACGACACTATAAAGAAGAGCTAAATTATCTGGCACATCAAGTACTCTTGCTACAACTTTTCCAAACTCGGTGGTTGAGCCTTGAGGACAACTCTCTAAGTCAAAATCTCTTGCAATGAGCATGATACTTTGCATATATGCACCACAGTCTATAAGCGCTCCAACTGCACCATCAATCATTGTTTTATCTGTAAATACAAAAAACACACACTGAGCATTAAACCATCTAAAGTTGTCATGCCACATCTTAGTTCTTTTTTCAATGTCTTTTCTATCTACTTCCATATGGGCATATAAGCCTATACCAGTTTCAAATCTTCTTTTTTTGTAAAGAGGTTTCCACTCTAGAGGATAGTACTGGATAAATTGGTCATGCGCCACTCCGCTATTCATCTTTTGGATGATAGCATCGCCTATATTTTTTAAAACATCTTTATCGCTTATAGCATATGTAATCCACGGCTGCATATTTGCACCACTTGGAGTCATAGCAGCAGCTTTTAAAATTTTTTCTTGAATCTCTCTTGGTACTGGTTTATCTAAGAAAGCTCTTTTAGATGAGCGATTTATTATAGTATCGGTGATAGTAGGCATCTTTTTCCCCTCATAAAACTTTTTTGAAATTATATTACAAATTAAATTAAAAGAAAGTTTAATGTTTAAAGACTAAAAAAACTTGACAAGAAGCCACTCAACTAGATATAATAATTCCCATAAATTTAATGTTTGGAGAGAAGAATGAATAATATATTTGAGAAATTAACAAACAACATGACAGAGTCGATTGAGTCAGCATTATCGCTGGCTCTTTATAACAAAAATCAAGAGGTTGAGCCTATACACTTTTTATGGTCTCAACTAACTAACTCAAACTCTGTACTAAATCAGATGTTTAATAAGATGAGTATTGATAAAGTTGCAATTGAGCTTGATGTAAAGAGTTTTAGTGAAAAATTGCCAAAGTCTTCGTCAGTGTCAAAAGAGAATATCAAACTATCAAGAAACTTTGTTCAGTCATTAGAAAATGGTGTTGGAATGATGACAAAAAATGGAGACTCTTTTTTAGCTGTTGATACATATCTGTTGGCAAATATAAAAAATGAGCCATTTTTTAGCATACTAAAAAAATATATAGATATCTCAGAACTAATCAAAAATATCGAATCCTCAAGAGGAACTTCAAAGATTGATTCACAAAGTTCAGATGAGACGATGGAGTCACTCAAAAAGTATGGTATAGATTTAACAAAAGAGGCAAAAGATGGCAAACTCGCTCCTGTTATAGGGCGTGATGAAGAGATTACTCGTATGATGCAGATACTTATACGTAAAACAAAAAACAACCCGATGCTTCTTGGTGAACCAGGTGTTGGTAAGACAGCTCTAGTTGAAGGACTTGCTCAAAGAATCAGCGATAACAATGTTCCAACATCCCTTCAAAACAAAAAGTTAATTGCTCTTGATATGAGTGCATTGATTGCTGGTGCAAAATATAGAGGAGAGTTTGAAGATAGACTTAAAGCTGTAATTGATGAGGTAAAGAAGAGTGGAAATATCATACTCTTTATAGATGAGATTCATACAATTGTAGGCGCTGGTGCTAGTGAGGGAAGTATGGACGCTGCAAATATCCTAAAGCCAGCACTAGCTCGTGGAGAGCTCCATACTATAGGGGCGACAACGTTAAAAGAGTATAGAAAGTATTTTGAAAAAGATATGGCGCTTCAAAGACGTTTCTTACCTATCAACCTTGATGAGCCAAGTGTAAATCAAACTCTTCAAATACTTCGTGGTATAAAAGAGAGACTTGAAACTCACCATAACGTAACTATTACAGATAGTGCTTTGGTTGCTGCTGCAAAACTCTCAGATAGATATATAGCAGATAGATTTTTGCCAGATAAAGCAATTGACCTTATTGATGAAGCGGCGGCTGAGCTTAAGATGCAGATAGAGACTGAGCCAAATGTGCTAAAGAGTGCAAAGATTAAAATCTCAGAGCTAAGTGTAGAACAAGAAGCACTCAAGATGGAAGAGTCGCCATCAAACACTAAGCGCCTTGTTGAGATACAAAAAGAATTAGCTGATGAACAAGAGAGAGTTAGAACGCTCGAAGCGCAGTTTAGTAATGAAAAAGAGGTATTTGGAAAGATATCTGGCATCAAAAATGAGATTGAAGCTAAAAGAAGAGAGGCTCATATTGCAAAGAGCACCTCTGAGTTTAACCGTGCTGCTGAGATAGAGTATGGAGAGATTCCTGCTTTAGTTGCTAGAGAAAAAGATATTACACAAAACTGGGAAGACCTTCAAAAAGAAGGAACACTTCTAAAAAATAGCGTAGATGAAGAGGCTATCGCTTCGATTATCTCTAGATGGACTGGAATCCCAGTTAAAAAAATGCTTCAAGCTGATAAAGACAAAATACTCAATGTCGAAGAAGAACTAAACAAAGAAGTTGTTGGGCAAAGTAAAGCAACACACGCTGTTGCTCGTGCAATAAAAAGAAATAAGGCTGGGCTCTCAAGCGGTAATTCGCCAATTGGAAGCTTCTTGTTTTTAGGGCCAACTGGTGTTGGTAAAACACAAACTGCTAAGACTTTAGCTAAGTTTCTCTTTGACTCAGCAGATGCCATGATACGAATTGATATGAGTGAGTATATGGAAAAACACTCAGTTTCTCGTCTTGTAGGTGCGGCTCCTGGATATGTTGGATATGAAGAGGGCGGACAATTAACAGAAGCAGTTAGAAGAAAGCCATATAGTGTAATCTTATTTGATGAGGTAGAAAAAGCTCATCCTGATGTTTTCAATATCTTACTTCAAGTTTTAGATGATGGAAGATTAACGGATAACAAAGGTGTTACAGTTGACTTTACAAACACAATTATTATTCTCACTTCAAATCTTGCAAGTGATAAAATCATCAACAACCCTAATTCAGAGGCGCTCCAAGAGATGGTTTTAGCAGAGTTAAAGCAGGCATTTAAACCAGAATTTTTAAACCGTTTGGATGATATTGTAATCTTTAACGCACTTGGGCGTGAAGAGATTGTTGGAATTGTAGATATATTCTTTAGTGAAATTGCTAAAAAAGTCTCTTCAAGAGATATAACGCTCACACTTAGCAAAGACGCAAAAGCTTACATCGCAGAGGCTGGATTTGACCCTGTTTATGGGGCAAGACCACTTAAACGTGCTTTGTATGAGATAGTTGAAGATAGATTGGCAGAGCTCATACTTGAGGGTAAAGTGGTTGAAGGCTCTCATG
>NZ_JAQVKA010000119.1 GCF_028694895.1 Sulfurimonas sp.
GTCTTAAATTCAGCGCTATACGCTTTTCTCTTTCTGCTCATATCTCTATCTCCAAAATGATTCATATATTTTACCATTTAGGAAGATATCCTCTCAAATTTTTGTCCAGTTTTTTAGTGGCATTATAAAATTCCATAATTTAATATTTGCAAGATACATAAATTTCCTTTATTCAATAATTTCTCACAACTCCACAACTCTCTCAAACATCTCTTTTATCTCTGTTTCATGCGAGATCAAAAATATCTGCCTATAAGATTCACTAATCGTATGAAACGCTTCCATAATGCGGATGCGTCTCTCCTCATCTTGACTTCCAAACACTTCATCGAAGGCTAAAAATCCTATGTTTCCTCCACCGCTAAGCTCTCCGAGTGTTTTGGAGATAGCGATGCGAAGTACCAAGTTGGCAAGGTCTATCTCGCCTCCACTGAAACGCTCTATGGGGTATTTTATGCCGTTGTCATAGATGTAGAAGTCAAACTCGGGGCTGACTTCTATGTGTTGGTAGCGACCTCTGGTGATGCGTACAAACATCTCACTGGCTACTTCACCGATGCGTGGTGCAACTCTAGCGTTGATATGTGTTTTAAACTCCGCCATAATCTCTTTGAGTTTCACATAGTCACTTTGGTCTTTCTCTTTGGCTTTGAGTGCCTCTCGTAGTTTGGTATCACGCTCGATCTCTTTTTTAAGTGCTTCGATGTCACGAACGATATTGGACTGCTCAAGGGCGGTTTTGTGCATCAGTTCAGTATATGCTTCTTTTTGTTTTTCAATACGTGTAGTTTCTTCTATAGCTTTGGTATGTATTTCTTCTTTGTAAGTATCTGCACTGAGAAGTTTTTGATACTCTTTAAGCTGTGCTTGGTCAGTTTCTAATTGCTTTTGAAGTGCGCTCAAGGCAGTTGTTTTTGAAGGTATAGTGGCGATAAGTGCTTCGAGCTTGAGCAGTTCATCGACTTGGGCTTTGAGGGTTTTATGTTCCGCTTTTAATTGTTCATGAGCTTTTTCATCATATGTGATAGAACCTAAAGCTTCTAGGGCTTGCTTATTTGTTTTGCCTCTGGTTTCTACTTCACTAAAAAGCGTTTGTGCTTTGACAAGGTCTTGTGTTTTACTGGTAAGTAAGGTTATTTGTGTGTTGGTTGCGTTATAAATCTGCTCTGCTTCTTGAACAATTTTCTGTTGTGCTTTGTGTGCTTCTACTTTTACATGTAAAGATTTTGTGGCTTCGTCTATCTGTTTTGAAATGACCTCGCTTATCTCTTTGGTTAAAGAGGAGAGGACATTGTCGTATTGGTCTAGCAGTGGTCTGGTGCATACAGGACACGCCGAATCTCGACCGAGTTTTGTGATGCCATCAACTTTTTCTTTGGTTTCGACTATCTTTGCATTTTGGGTTGCGATGTGGGTTTTAATCGCATTCATCGCCTCTTCAATACTTTGCAATGTTGCTTTTTGTTGTGTAAGAGTTGTGTGCTGTTCAGCGAACTGTTTTTTGAGCGTTTCAAGAGGTTCTATCTCTTTGGAAAGTGTTGCAACTTCAGCTTTACGACTGGTAAATTCGATGCGAAGTTGCACTTGTTCTTTTTCTAAGGCATCTTTTTTAAAGTATGCTGTTCTTAGATTGTCTTGTTCATTGAGAGATTTATCAAATGTAACTAGTTTGGCTTTGAGGGGAAGCTCTTTTTCATAGGCGGTTTTCTTTACATGTAAGGCTTTGAGTTCTTCGTCAAGATTTTTAAGTTGTTGCTGATGAATGGCGATACCTTGCTCTGCTTTGGTCACCGTTTGAGCTTTTTGAGTTTTGGCTTCTTTGGCTTTTTGCTGAAGTTCAACAGCTGTTTTTGCACTCTCATGGGTAAGTTTGATTTTTTGACTTTCAGCTTCAAAGGTTTTAAGTTGTGCTACTAAAGTTTTAAGGGTTTCCTCTTTTGAAACTTGCTCTACATGTAAAGCTTTAAGAGCCTCTTCACTCATAAGTTGAGTTGAGTCATTTTTGATGTCACGGTTAAGATCACGCAATACTTCACGAATCATCGCTTCGATCTTGTCGATCTTCTCCAGTCCTAAAAGACGTCGCATCATGGTTTTACGCTCATCGTTTTTCATGGAACTAAGAGCTGTGAGTTCTTTTTGAGAAGCAAAGACGGTGTGCAAGAAAGCTTCTTTGACCATGCCAAGGAGTTTATTGATAGCGATGGTGACTTCTTTCGCTCCTGTTGTGGTTGTTTCTTCACCACATTTTAACGTGGCATATGCGGTCATCACGCGACCTCGAAATTCACGGATGATGGTGTACTCTTTTTCGTTGATGTTAAAGCAAAGTTCTACTTTGACATTACCTTCCGCACCTGAGGTTTTCAAGAGTTCTTTATTTTTATACTCACCATACAAGGCGAAAAAGACTGCTTCAAAGATGGTGGATTTTCCACTGCCATTACGTCCTAAGATGCCACAAAGTCCTTCTTCAAAAGTCATCTCGAACGAGGCGTAACGCTTGAAGTTTTGAAGAGAGAGTGTTTTAAGCGTCATCGTTTACCTCGTCATACTGTGCAAATAGCTCGGTAACTTTAGCATTTAGGCGTTCAAACTCACTTTCATCGCCACTTTGCTCTTTGAGGAAAGAGCTAAAATACTCTTGCAAAGAAGCAGCATTGACCGACTCTGTACTCATAGAGCTTTGAGTTTGGGCAAATTTGCGTTGTATCTGGATACTTAGTGCTTCAGGAAATATTGCTTCTATATCACCATTGGCGATGTCGATAGACTGAGTGATGGTAAGATTTTCAAGAGTGATGTAAAGAAGTGCTCCTTTGGTAGCATCGCTATATTCTTCAAGCTGGAAAATGATATCTTTGGTTGCATCAATATTGAGTCGATAACTTGGCCGTAATGCGATAGATTGAAAGTTTACATGTAAGGTTTTATCAAGCTCAACACAAACATAGCCTTTATCAACACGAATATCATTGCTACTGGTACGCTCAGTTGATCCTGCATAGAAAACATTTGGGTGTTTGCCAACTTTACCAAAGCCATGCCAATGCCCTAATGCGACATAATCCATTTTAGAAAATAGTGATTCTTTATCGTGAGGATAAACACGCTCGCCGTACTCTTCCATAATGTACTTTTGCCCAACGGAGCAGTGAAGCATCATAATGTTTCGCTTGCCTTCAACTAAGGAATTTTCACAAAGCTCTATCGCTTTAAGATTTTCAATTTCATCATTAATGTGTGGAATACAATGAAAAGCAACATCCTCAAACTCCACTTTTTCATAGGCTTCTTCAAAGACAGGATAGACATAATCTAATGTGCGAAGAGCTAAAAGTATGGGTGAAGCGGTGCGTGTGCGAGGTGTTGAGTGATTGCCTGCGATGATGATGGTTTTTATCTGTGCTGAACTTAGGCGTTTAAGTTGTGTAAGAGCAAAACTAATAGCGCGGTTTGATGGATGAGGACGGTGAAAAAGATCCCCCGTATGAATGACATAGTTAGGTTTTTCCAAAAGAATAGCATCAATGACTTGAGAAAAAGCATCGTAAAAGTCAGCCTCTCGCTGGTTGATGCCTGCTTCATTAATGGCGTCTAAATCGTTAAAGCCTAAATGCGTGTCCGAAAAATGAATCAGTTTCACGGTGCTTCTTTATGATTATTTTATTGATTATAGCAAATATTATTCTTAAAAAAATATTTCTTTTTTACGAATCCCTTATAGCAAATTCATTCTTTTTTTCTAAACTCTTGCCAAGATCCATCATCTTATCAAACATTCTTGCCTTAGCATAGTTTTCAAGCCAACTCCAAATCCAATATGGAGCGTTCTGTGTTGACTCCCATGCATAAATACTTTGGGCATTAATATCTAACAATTTGGCAAGCTCTTTTTTGGTAATACCCGCTGCTTTAAATAAAAAATTGAGTCGTTCGAGGTCCATTTGTTTATCCTTCATTCTGTAGCAAAAAGCTAAAAATAGATTTTGAATGAAATTCTATCTAATAATATAGTTTTAATGCCTTAAGAAAATAGATTTCGAGTATAAATTCTTTTTATTACATGTAGGCTTGATACTTTGATTGATAAATCATTTAAATAAAAACTCTTGACAAATTT
>NZ_JAQVKA010000027.1 GCF_028694895.1 Sulfurimonas sp.
ACGCCTATCGGACGGGCATGGAGTATGCGCTCCGCGACATCATCCCGTTCCTACCGGCGACCAGAGACTTCCTGGTCTACTACGCCGAGCAGGCTATCAAGCATCCTCCCTTGGGGCTGGCCCTGATGAGGGTACAAGACATGCCCGACCAGGACATAGAAGAACATATGTTGGAGCAATGCCTGGGCGAATTGTTCAAGGTTTAATTGATGCTAAAAAGATGAACCCGGTCGTTGTTTTAGATGAGATAGATAAAGTTGCAAAAACTGGAAGAGGCGATCCAACGGCTGCACTTTTGGAGATACTTGACCCAGAGCAAAACAGCGAATTTAGAGATTATTATCTTAACTTTAGTATTGATTTATCTAAAGTTATTTTTATAGCAACAGCAAATGATATAGGAAATATTCCAGCACCACTTCGCGATAGAATGGAGTTTATAGGTATTAGCTCATACACTCCTCAAGAAAAGCTTGAGATTGCTTTACGTTATCTTTTCCCGCAAGAGTTGAAAAAACATGGACTTAAAAAGTCAGAAGTAAGTATCTCTAAAGCAGCTCTTAAAGAGTTGATTCATAGTTATACTAGAGAAGCGGGGGTACGTAATCTTCGTCGCCGTATTGCAAATATGTCAAGAAAAGTTGCTCGCGAGATACTAGAGAAACCAGAAATTACAAAAGTATCTTTGAGTGTAAAAAATCTTAAAGATTATTTTGATAAAACAGTATTTGAGATAGAAAAAACAACAAGAGTTCCAGTTGTAGGCGTTGTTAATGGTCTTGCATGGACGGCTGTTGGCGGAGATGTCTTAAAAATAGAGAGTATCCGTATAAAAGGCAAAGGAAACATGCAATTAACTGGTAGCCTTGGGGAAGTTATGAAAGAGTCAGCAATTATCGCATATAGCGTTGTAAAGACTTTAATCGATACTAAAAAATTAAAGATAGATGATAAAAATATCCCACTTACTCCAACTGAGATAGAAGATAAGATAAAAATTGATTCTAGTGAAGTTTACAAGCGTTATGACTTGCATATACATGTTCCTGATGGTGCAACTCCAAAAGATGGGCCAAGCGCTGGTATCGCTTTAGTTAGTGCTATATCATCAATTTTAAGTGGTAGAAAAGTTCGCTCAGAAATTGCCATGACAGGAGAAGTTTCACTTAGTGGAGATGTACTACCTATTGGTGGGTTAAAAGAGAAACTTATTGCAGCTCATAAAGCTGATATGAGCAAAGTTTTAATTCCTATAAAAAATTATGAGAGAGATTTAGAAGATATTCCAAGTGAAGTTAGAGAATCTTTAGAGATTGTTGGAGTGAGTAGAGTTGAAGAGGTTCTTAGTCACATTCTAGTTTAAACTAGAAGTGATTCCATTCTCTCAGCTAGTTCATTACTTCTAATAGGCTTCATTAAAAAGCTATTTGCGCCTAATTCTAACGCTTCTGTTTTTTTAGTCTCGTCTGTTGTAAGTACAATGATCGGGATTTGCACAATATTTTCATCTGAACGGACAACCTTTAGAACTTCTAATCCATTCATAATAGGCATAATTATATCTAAGAGGACAAGATTAATATCTTTTCTAGATTTAATATAAGCAACAGCATCTTCCCCATTTTTAGCCTCTATAACTTCTTTAATATCTGGGTTTTTCATTAACATTGATTTTAAAAGTTTGAGATTTATTAAATCATCATCTACTGCTAATATCACTAATTCTTTTGACATCTATTTTCCTCTTTAGGCATATTTTTTAAATAAAGCTTTTAATGAATCTTTATTTACAATATTATTAATGATTTCATCAACATGTTCTATGTGCTCTTTAGCATTTTTTTGTATAGAATCATCAACTAATACAACATGAGATTCAAGTTTATTTGAATCACTTAATTTTCTAATACTTGAAGCGATTTGTGCAACATCCAAATCGTTATACTCTTTATCAAAAAGAACGACTTTATAAGAGTAATTATTGATTAGTTCTTTAAAATCTATCAAAGATGAAGCAACTTCATATGTTAAACCACCAATTGATTCGATAACTTTAGTATATAATCTTGTTTCAAATGTACTTTTTTTAGCAATAAGTATATCTGCTCTATACTCAGTATGAAGCGTGTGATGCTGAGCAGATTCATCAATCTTATCTATCAATATTTCTTGTAAATCTGAAGTTTTTATATCTTGAGTGGGCTCTTTTTTTAACTCATCTACTTCAACAATAAAATCAGCTAAGAACATATTTAAAACAGAGATTATCTCAGTTCTTACAAGAGGTTTTGTAGTGTACTCATCTAAGCCAGCTGATAAAAACTTCTCTCTATCGCCTTTTAGTGCATTAGCTGTAAGAGCAACAATAGGAATATGTGCTTGTCCATAATCCTCTTCCCACTCTAAAATTTCAGCAGTGGCCTCAACACCATCAAGAAATGGCATTTGAATATCCATAAATATTAGATCAAACTTTCCATCTTTTCTTTTTTGAAAAGCGTCAAGACCGTTATTTGCTATGGTTACATTTAAGCCTAAATCTTCTAACGTTCTTTGGATGAGTTTTTGGTTGATTATATTGTCCTCTGCAACTAAAACATCGGCCACAAATTTTGACTTGTTAAGGTCAAATTTTTTACGTGATTGTTTTTTTGTAACTTGTGTTGTGCTATTTGAAAGAACATAGTTTTCAAGTATCTGCTTTATTTTTGATGAGTGGATTGGCTCATATAAAATTTTAAAGATATTCAATCCTAGAGAGTCTACTCTCTTCATCAGATTTGATTTTGTTAACACAATTAGTTCTTGTGGAAGTTTAGATAGTTCGCGAAGCGTCTCTTCATCTGTGTAGTCGTAATCTATAAAGATAAGATCATATTTATTCTCTTTTGAGAGAAGCTCTATCTTGTCTATCTCTTTAAATGTTGTGTAGCCTACGCCATAAAAATCAAGATACTCTCTTAAGTATTTGTCCTGTTTTTTTATTTTTATAGAATCACTTAAAATAAGAGCTTTTAATGTACTAAAGTTACCTTTAGAAGTCTCATTTAGTGTCTCTACCTCTTCAAAATCAAGAGTAAAGAAGAAAGTAGTGCCTTCTCCTATTTTACTCTCTAAATCAAGTTGCCCACCCATAAGCTCAACAAAATTACTAGAGATTGTAAGCCCAAGACCAGTCCCTCCATACTTACGAGTAATAGAAGTATCTGCTTGAGAGAATGCTTCAAAAATTTTAGATTTTTGCTCACTTGTTACACCGATACCACTATCTTGAATCTCAAATCTAACTCTTGTTTTTCCAACTTCATCGGATTTGATTTTTCTAATATTTACATTGATAGAACCAGCGTTATTTGTGAACTTTACAGCGTTTGAAAGAAGATTAATGATAACCTCTTTAAGTTTTGTAGGGTCTCCCTTTAGCGGAAATTCAAGTGTTGGATCAATAAAACAACCAAGGTTGATATGTTTTTCGCTTGCGCGAACTGCATAAACTTCAACTGCACTCTCAAACTCTACTATAGGGTTGAATGCAATGTGTTCAATTTCAAGTTTATTGCTCTCAATTTTAGAGAGGTCAAGAATATTATTGATAATTTCAAGAAGATTCTCAGAGCTTTTTTCAATGATATCAACAAATTCGCTTTGCTCTTCTTGAAGTCCAGAATCTTTAAGAAGCTCGGTAAATCCAACGATACCATTTAGAGGAGTTCTAATTTCATGTGACATGTTTGCCAAGAACATAGATTTTGCTTCACTTGCTTCTTGAGCTGATATCTTATCTCTTTTTGTTTGTTCAATAATGTCTTCTAAGAGCTCATACGCTAGGTCTGTACCTTGAGCAGTATGTAGATTTATTTTTCTATCTTTGGAGTCGTAATCTCCAGCAACTTTTTCTAATACGCTCTCGAGGTTTTTAATATTTTTTGCAATTTCATTAGATAATATATAGCCCAAAATTGCAAGTACGATAGCTACAAACCAAACTGTAAATGTACCAATTAGAATTTGAAGAGACTCCTCTTGTACTTTTTGAGCTCTTGTGTTCATAGCATTTAAGAGTACCTCTTCTGCTTGAGAGATAATATTGATTTTCTCTGAGAGCATAGTAAACCAAACTCCAGAGCTGATATCATATTCACCACTTGCAGCAACTGAAATAATTGCAGTTCGCTCACTATTAATCTCTTCAAAGAGTTCTATACTATCTTCATTTTTAAAAAGCTTATCTAAACTACTAACAAGAGTTTTGTTTTGTATAGCGTCATAGTTTATTGCATCTGCTTTACCAATAAGAGAGATCCATTCGTTTAAGTCATCATTTTCAAGCTCTGCTGATCGAGAAATAATGTATGCCATATATCCTCTCTCAATACCAGAAGCTTCTTTAGCGTTAACCATAGCGATATAAAGCGAGTAGAGCTCATTTACCTCTTTGTCTATTTGATTTTCTGTAATTTGTTCAAGCTGTTTGATGAAAGTTTTTTGAGCTTGACCATAAACATCAATAAACATCTCTTCAAATTCTATATTATTATTATCTACGAGAGGTCTTACTGACTTTATTTTTGCAATAGCTGCGATAACGTTATCTACGTTATTGCATGCAAGACATGTTAGTTTGTCGCCGTCGTTTGTATGTGTATGAAGGCGCTTGTTGTTTTGCGCGTATTGAAGATAAGCTTCTACTTTTTCATCAACAACTTTTCTCTGTTCATGAAGAGATTTAAGAATATTTTCTGTCTTGTTTCCAAGATACATAGCACTCATACCACGTTCACGAGCAATATTACTTACAGTTTCGTTAAGGTGTTTATTTTGATCTAGTCTCTCTTGTAGTTGTTCTGCTGCGTTAAATCCAAGAAAAGAGTCATAAACATAGTAACTTGTCATCGCAAAGAGCACAACTATCGGTAAAAGACTTATAAGTCTTAGTCTATTTTTTAATCCAAATTGCATTATTTAACCTCTGCTTCTGAGATGAGATTAAGTGCTAAGATGATATTTTTTATATTTTCTTCAACCTCATTTATGTTAGTTGAGCTAATTATGCTATCTAGGTAAATATCAAAATCATGAACCCTCATATTTTCGCTCATACCTTTTAGTTTCTTGGCACTGTTTTTACACTCATCTAAATTTTTGCTCTTTAAAGACTTATTCAAGGCCTTAGTAATAGCTTTTGTTTCTATGAGGTAGTCATCAAAGAGTTCATTAAAACTATCTATACTGAGTCCTATATCATGAGCCACTTTTGTTTTATCATAGTGTGAAGTTGTTGATAATGAATTATTTTGTGCTTTGTCATCACTTGAGAGTTCATCCTCTATAAGGAGTTCATCATTTTTTAAATCAGTTGATAGTTCTAAAAAAGGATCATCTGCCATCTCAGGAGCCTCTATAAAATCATGAACATCTAAGTCTAAAACTTCATCATGATTACGAGATGGTAATTCATTTTTAATGGATATTATAAAGTCATCCTCAATTTCTTCTTTTTTAGGAGTATGAAGAGGTATGTTCTCTTGAGTATCTTTTTTTGATAATTTATTTATGATGCTATAAAATCTGTCAAGATTTTTTTGGATATCGTATTCGTCATGAGACGAATTTACGATAGTTAATGCATCAAGTGCATCTTCGATTCTGAGGTTTGCCGCAACACCTTTAAGCTTATGAGATTGAATTTTTAAATGATCCATATTCCCTTCGGTTAAAGAGTTATATAGATCTTCTTTAAAGCTATTTGCTTGTGCTATAAAATCTTGAATAAACTCTTCTACTAAATCTATAGGCAACCCAAGTTCATCAGAAGCTACATGAGGATCATAAGAGTAGCCTGAAAAAGCCGAATCATCATCTTCTATAAAATCATGACTTAGCTCAGCTAATGGTACTTTTACTTTCTCTTTAACAATAGGTTCAGCTTTAACGCTTATAGTAGGCTCAGAGATTAGATCTTGCGCCTGAATTTCTAAATCATGTGATTTTACTAAAGGAGCATAGTCTACTTCATTAACGCTCTGCTCATATGGATCTTTGATTATATTTGGGCTTAGATTTTCATAAATCGTTTCTTCTTTTTTCACTTTAGGAGTATGAGTAAGTTCTTGTGGCTCTTGTTGGGTTGAAGATGAAATTACTAGTTTCCCTTCTTGTGCTTGGGATAGAGATTTTAAGTTTATAAACTCTACTATAAAGGCTTTTTGTGTAGGATTTTCAAGAAGATAAATTATTTTAATTTGTATATTTGTAGAGTGGTTTTTACCTTTTACTTTAATGATTGCTTTTGAATCTGTAGTGCTTTCATTGCATAATATATAATCAATCCAGTGAACATGTTTAAAGTTATGAATAAAACCGGGTGATTTGACAAAGAGATCTGCAAAGTCAGCTGCTTCTTCTTGTAGCTCTACTATGCTTGAGAGAGAGAGGGCTTTTAAGTCAGCTTCATCAATTGCTATAAACTCTTTTTTATGGTTGTAAATTAACATATATATACCCTTTGTTATTGATTATTTGTAATATTATTAGATTCTTCATCGTCTTGAATATTTTTTCTAGGAGAAGGTTTGCTAACGGAAATATAACCAGTCATCTGTTCTTGTTTATTAAAAATAGGTGTTATTTCAATATCAATCCAGTAGAAACTTCCATCTTTTCGCATATTTTTTAACATGCCATTATATACTTGGCCACTTTTGAGGGTATTTTGCATCTTTTCATACGTAGAGGCGTGGACGTTAGGGTGTCTTAATATATCTATATTATTATTGACTAATTCATCAACACTATAGCCAGAGATTTCACAAAATTTTCTATTAACAAAAGTTATAATTCCATCTAAATCCGTTTGACTAATAGCCACTTTGCCTTCAAATATATACTCTTCATCTTTTGGTAGCATTTTGCTCATGTAAACCTCTGTGTAATATAGTTAAAAAATATATACTGGGCTAAATATATCATTAATAGTTTAAAGAAAAACTTATATATAACTATTTTTTATGATATTCGCATCTTTTGAGTTTAAAACCAAACTAATCTCCTCAACAGTGGCTGTCTTAAGAGCATCAAATGTGGTAAAATGATTTAACAACTTTACAATCTTTGCTTGAGAGATACCTTTTAATGTTAGTAATTTGCTCTCTTGATCAATTTTTAATTTTGTTTTTTTATGAAAATTTATAGCGCATCTGTGAGCTTCGTCTCTTAGCTTTTGAACAAAGTGGAGCCTTTTATCACTATCAAGAAGTTTAAAACTATCATCTTTTGAGTGCATGATATCTTTTGCCTTTCCTTTTGCACGATGCGCTTTTGCATCTACTTTCTCTTTGGCAATAGCTATTACATCTAAGTTTACGCCAGATGACTCTAAGATGGATAAAGCTAGGTTTAAAAGAGTACTTCCACCATCTAGTACCCATAAATCAGGTGGAGGGTTTTTTAGAAAACTCTCAACTCTCCGCACTAGCATCTCTCTCATTTGAGCGTATTCATCTCTTGCTTCAAGATGGTATATACGGTAACTTTTTTTATCAAACTTACCATTTTCAAAAACAGCCATCGCTCCAACAGTTGCGACTCCTGACATATGAGAGTTATCAAAAACTTCTACTCGAGAAGGAACTCTTTGAAGGCAAAAGAGCTCTTTTATATCATTTAAAATTCCACTATTACTCTCTTTAAGCTCTCCTTTAAGAAGCTCTGCTGCGTTTAGAAGTGCCAAATCTACAAGCTGTTTTCTCTTTCCTGTCTTTGGAACTTTGATATCTGCTTTTTTTTCAAAAATAGTGCTTAAGTAATCCTCTATGCTATCTTTGCCTTCAAACTCTGAGGCTATTAAAATTGGCGCAATTATAGGCGGTTTGCCATGAGAGTAAAACCCTATGATAGCTCTTTGATAAAGCTCATCTTCATCGTATCCTTCATGAAGCTGTATATAGTCATGAGAGGAAGATATTATTTTCCCCTCTCTCATAAATATTCTAACAACAACTGCTCTACTTTGAGAGTTTTTGATTACAAAAATATCATAGTTCTCATCACTTGCAAAATCTATCTCACTCTTAATCTCTGAGCGACTTATCCTCTCGCATCTATCGCGAAGCGCAGTTGCCTCTTCAAATCTTAAATTCTCAGCATAAAAAAACATCTTCTCTTGCAACTTTTTAATCAATGTTTTTTTATTTAAAATAAGCTCTTTTGCTAAATCTAGCTCTTTTTGATAATCCTCATCACTCACAGGTAGTTCACATGGACCCAGACATCTGCCTATCTGATGGTAAAGACATAATTTTTTTGACTTAAGAGAACCTTTTTTTTGTACAAGTGCGCAAAGTTCATAAATTGAGTCTAAGATATCACGCGCACCCACTGAAAAAGGACCATAATATTTAATATCTGGAGATTTTATGATTTTTCTCGTTATCTCAAATCTAGGATATTTTTGTGAGTTATCTATATAAATGTATGGATAAGTTTTATCATCACGAAGCAAAATATTATACTTTGGCATAAGCTGCTTGATAAGAGAGTTTTCTAAAATTAGTGCGTCATGTTCAGAGTTTACGACTATGTACTCTAAAGTATGAGTTTGAGAGATCATCTTTGCTATTCTGATAGAGAGGTTTGAGTTTGGTTTAAACTCTGGAGTAAAGTTAAAATAGCTCTTTACTCTTTTTGCTAAACTTTTTGCTTTTCCTACATAAAGAAGATGCCCATCTTTATCAAAATATTGATAGATTCCAGCCGAATCTGGAAGCTGTTTTACAATCTCTTTAAGAGTCATTACTTCTTATCTCTTTGATGATTTTTTGAATCTCTTTAGCCAGAGAGTTTAGCTTTTCATCTTTTATATCTATACTAAAATCACCACTTGAGCGCTCTTTATAGGTTTGAACTATATCTTTTAGTTCATCTTCTTGTACCTTTGGAGTATAAGTTACAAATGCTTTTATATCATCAAAGAGAATCTCCTCACACTCTTTGCACTCAGTAGGCGTATAGAACTTTAAAGCACTTTTAATGCTTTGTATATTATTATCAAATTCTTGTTTCCCAACGGGATGATTAAATACAAAAAATAGCGTTTTGTTTTTGATGTAAGCGAACTTAATCATTTTTTGTATAGGCGGAGTAAACATAGATTGGACTATTTTTATACATTTATAGTAAATTAGTTTAGAGAATTGAGGTCTGCTTTGAATAGAATTTATAATTTGACTAGCGTTTTTCATGTGGCAATTATAGCAATGTTTTTATTAAGTTTGAATGGATGTGGCTACAAGGCTAATCCTTACTATCTAGAAGATGCGCCAAAGGGCGATGATAATGTAAAATTCATCATCAAACAACCGCATAGCGACAATAACGAAAGCGACATCACAAATAGATGAAATATGATGTAATAATTGTAGGTGCTGGAGTTGCTGGCCTTTACGCTGCAATGCATATTCCAAAGAGCAAAAATGTTCTCATTATAAACAAAAGAGAGACTTTTAAGTGTAATAGCTTTTATGCTCAAGGCGGTATAGCTTTAGCAATAGATGCAGAGGATATTCCTTGTCATATACAAGATACGCTCGATGCCGGAGCTGGACTTTGCAGTGAAGAAGCTGTAAGAGTATTAAGTGAGAGTTCACGTGCAATCATTGATGATTTGATAGAGCGTGGATTTGAATTTGATAGAGATCCCAGCGGAAATCTTCTCTATACAAAAGAAGCTGCGCACTCAAAAGAGCGTATTTTGCACGCTGGCGGAGATGCTACTGGGCGTTATATGCACTATTTTTTACTACAGCAAAATCCACACCCAATGCTAACTGACGCAAGAGTGGTGGATCTGCTTATAAAAGATGGTGAATGTTACGGTGTTACTGTCCTTGATCATAGAGAGAGTAGAAATATATATGCAGATAATATAATCCTTGCAAGTGGTGGTGTTGGCTCTCTTTATGAGTTTCATACAAATGCACCATGCATAAGTGCTGATATGCAAGGCCTTTGTGTTATGAAAGGGATTGAGCTTAATGATATGGAGATGATGCAGTTTCATCCGACTGTATTTGTAGATAGTGATTCTGCTCAAAAACTTCTCTTAACAGAAGCGCTAAGAGGTGAGGGCGCTACAGTTGAGGATGAAAATGGGCGAAGATTTCTTTTTGACTATGATGAGAGAGGTGAGCTTGCTTCTAGAGATATTGTAAGTAAAGCTATCTATGATCACAACAAAAAAACAAAGATGCAGACATATCTCTCACTTAAAAATTTTGATCATGTTTATTTTACAAAACGATTCCCAAACCTATACAAAAGCCTTCAACTCTTAGGATACGATGTTCCTAAGCAAAGAGTTCCTATATCGCCAGCATTTCACTATGCAATAGGTGGAATTAAAACAGATGTTAATGGTGCAGTACCAAGCGTAAAATCACTTTATGCAATTGGCGAAGTTGCTTCGACTAAGGTTCATGGTGCAAATAGACTAGCATCAAATTCTCTACTAGAAGGACTTGTTTTTGGTAAACGTGCAGTAGAGCATCTTCTAAAGACAAAAAGTAGTAAAAAAGAGCTACGTTTTGAGGTTGGCAATGAAATCATGAGTCTAAAAGAAGATAAAGAGAAGAAAAATCTTCTGCGTCGTATTATGTGGGAGAACGTCTCTATTGTTAGAACAAAAAAAGGGCTTGAGCAGGCATTGCATCAAATCAATGCTCTTTTAAATGAAAAAATTGGTAAACTTCTCAAATTTCGTTTACTCACAGCAAGAGAGATTGTTCTTGGGGCATTAGCTAGAGATGAGTCTATAGGGGTACATTTTATACAAAAGGATGATAATGATTAAATTGTTAATTATTATGTTAAGTTTTAGTTTTGCGTATGCAAGTTCAGGAGAGTCTGTAAGCGCGCTTCCAGATTTAACTTTTACATGGGTTGGTTTTGCCTCTCTTATTATCTTTGTTATAGGTTACTATTTTGTTGCAGCAGAAGAGAAGTTTCATATAGATAAAGCCAAACCAGCGCTCTTTACTGGAACCTTTTTGTTTATATTAGTGGCACTTTATTATGCAATAAACGAAATGGATATGAACCTTGTTCATACACAAGTTGAGCATATTATCTTAGAGATTGCAGAGATTTTCTTCTTCTTATTTGTTGCTATGACCTTTATAGAGTCAATGATTCATATGCGCGTTTTTGATAGACTAAAATACAATCTTGTATCAAAAGGGTATAGCTATAGAAAGCTCTTTTGGGCAACAGGGTTTTTAGCGTTTTTCCTCTCACCAGTTGCAGACAACTTAACAACAGCTCTTATCCTCTCAACTGTTTTAATAACCATAGAGAGAAATAAAGCATCATTCTTAGTTCCTGGCGCTATAAACATTGTTGTAGCAGCAAATGCAGGAGGGGCTTGGAGTCCATTTGGAGATATTACAACCCTTATGGCATGGGCAGCAGGAAAGGCACCTTTTGTTGATTTTCTATTCCTTTTTCCAGCATCAATTGGAGGTTATCTTGTAACTGCGTACCTTCTTAGCAGATTTGTACCAGAAGATGTTCCTCCTTTTGATATATCAACTGAGCAAAAACCTGAGATGATGGTAGGCGCTAAGGTTGTTATGGGGCTTGGTGTATTTACAATCGTATGTGCAGTTTTTTCTCATCAAGTACTTCATCTTCCAGCTATGTGGGGTATGCTTTTTGGTCTATCGTTACTTAAACTATATGCTTACAGACTTAAAAAAGTTTATAACTCTGACTTTAATATCTTTCACTCTATTGCTAAGATTGAGAACAATACGCTTCTCTTTTTCTTTGGAATTTTAGCAGCGGTTGGTGCTCTTTACTTTGTTGGTTGGCTTGCCCTTGCTGCGGTTGTATATGATCCATCAGTACTCGGCCCAACTTGGTCAAATATAGGTGTTGGTTTCCTCTCAGCTATAGTGGACAACGTTCCTGTTATGTCTGCTGTTTTAAAAGCAAACCCAGATATGGGAGTTGATCAGTGGCTCTTAGTTACACTAACTGCTGGAATAGGTGGTTCACTTATCTCTTTTGGCTCCGCTGCAGGTGTTGGTGTTATGGGTAAACTTCCAGGAATATATACATTTGGCTCACACATGAGATACTCTTGGACCATACTTATAGGTTATATAGTTTCTGTATCTATTTGGTATGTTCAGTTTGAAATATTGGGCATATATTAAAGATTAAACAAACTTATTGTATCCTTTTGACATCAAAAGGGTACATACCCTCTTAACGCCACCTAGGCACTTCAAAACACTCCTTTAAAGGTAATCAAATGACAAATGTTAGCATTATAGTATTGGACTTCGGTTCTCAATATACTCAACTTATAGCTCGTCGCTTAAGAGAGGATAAAATCTATTGTGAAATTCTTCCATATCATACAAAAGTAGCAGATATCAAAGCAAAAAATCCTCAAGGTATTATTTTAAGTGGTGGTCCATCATCAGTTTATAACAAAGATGCTTATGAGGTTGATCAAGGTGTTTATGAGATGAAAATCCCAGTTCTTGGGATCTGTTATGGTATGCAAAGAATTGCTGCTGACTTTGGTGGAAGTGTTGTTCGCTCATCTCATCATGAGTATGGTAAAGCTGAACTTAAAATCTTAAATTTAGAGACAAATCCTTCACCACTTTTTAAAGATTGTGATGATGATAGAGTTGTTTGGATGAGTCATAGCGATAAAGTAGAGACTCTCCCAGAAGGGTTTGAGCCAATCGCAGTTTCTGCTAACTCGCCATACGCTGCTATCGCAAATGAAGAAAAACGTATCTATGCAATGCAGTATCACCCTGAAGTTCAACACTCTGAAGAGGGTTATTTGATGCTTCGTAACTTTGCAAGAAATATCTGCGGTGTTAGCGAAAAGTGGAAGATGGAACACTTCTTAAAAGAGCAGATTAAAAGTATTCGTGAGCGAGTTGGTAGTGGAAAAGTTCTATGTGGA
The DNA here is from genome assembly GCF_028694895.1 of Sulfurimonas sp. Classification (GTDB taxonomy): domain Bacteria; phylum Campylobacterota; class Campylobacteria; order Campylobacterales; family Sulfurimonadaceae; genus Sulfurimonas. The sequence goes on from NZ_JAQVKA010000027.1 coordinate 12,986, forward strand.
CTCAGTGGCGGAGTTGATAGCTCTGTTGTAGCAGCTATGCTTTATGAAGCAATCGGAGACCAACTAGTGCCTGTTTTTGTGGATAATGGGCTTCTTAGAAAAGGTGAGAGAGAGCAAGTTGAAGAGGTTTTTAAAATAAATCTTAAAGTGCCTCTTGTTGTAGTTGATGCGAGAGAAAGCTTTTTAAGTAAGCTAGCAGGTGTTAGTGACCCTGAAACAAAGAGAAAGATTATTGGGCATACATTTATAGAAGAGTTTGAAAAAGAGGCTAAAAAACATGATGGTATCAAGTTTTTAGCTCAAGGAACTCTTTATCCAGATGTGATTGAGTCTATCAGCGTTAATGGTCCCTCAGAAGTTATAAAATCACATCATAATGTTGGCGGATTACCAGACTGGATGGATTTTGAACTAATAGAGCCTTTAAGAGAACTCTTTAAAGATGAGGTTCGTAAGATAGGCCTAGAGCTTGGGCTTCCTGAGTCTATGATAAATCGCCACCCTTTCCCTGGGCCTGGACTTGCGATTCGTATTATGGGTGATGTAAATGAGCCTGATTTGACTCTACTTCGTGAAGCTGATGTTATCTTACTAGATGAGTTAAAGGCTAGTGGATATTATGCAAAAACTTGGCAAGCATTTGTAGTTTTATTAAATGTAAAATCTGTTGGAGTTATGGGTGATAACCGTACTTATGACAATACAGTTTGTGTAAGAGTTGTGGAAGCGGTTGATGGAATGACTGCAACGTTTGCTCATCTTCCACATGACCTCTTAGAGAGAATCAGTAGAAGAATCATCAATGAAGTAGATGGAATAAACCGCGTAGTTTACGATATAAGCTCAAAACCGCCTGCTACAATAGAGTGGGAGTAAAGAAGAGAATATGTCAAAAAATATCTATCTATTTGCTACTTCAAAGAACAAGTACGCAAATAGCATAAAGTCTTTGGATGTTAGATACTTAAAACCAGAAATTGATTTTTCAAAATATGAGTATCTTGTTATTACATCAAAACAGACAGTAAAAGCACTTGAACAGTATGGAAAAGAGAGCTTTATAAATATACCTGCGCTTTGTGTCTCTGATAAAACCGCCGACTCATATAGAGCTATTGGTGGTAAGATACTAGCTAGTGGAGATGGTTATGGTGATAATCTTATAAAATATATAAGAGAGTTGCCTCAAGATACTAAGTGGCTTTATCTTAGAGCTGAGCTTATAGCTTCAAGTTTTGTTCAAATGGCAAAAGAAGAAGGGTATAGTATAGATGAGAAGATACTCTATGTGAGTGAGTGTTCTAAAGAGATATTAGATGTAAGAGTAGAAGATGACTCAACGCTAATCTTTACCTCTCCATCTTCTATTGAGTGTTTTTTAAAAAATAATACAATTCATCCAGATGCAAAAATCATAGTGATTGGTACAACAACAGCTGCTTGTTTACCAAAAGGGATAAAGTATATAATTAGTGAGAGTACCTCTGTAGAGAGCTGTATTGAGCTCGCATTGAGCACGAAATAGCACTTTACAAATAAAATCAAGAATTATTTTGTATAATAGTACCAATAGTCTGGGTGGTTCGATATATCGCCTAATGAGGGTTCTACATTTTCAATTTGCGAATTAGTAGTGCTCTTGTGTGTTGGTGTTGTCGTTTGAGATACGTTGACTCTGTCGAGATAATATCGCCGATAAAGAGTACTCTCTTCGCCCAAATACGGCTTTTAGAACCAAGCCAATTGCGAGACGGCCACTCGGACTATTTAAAAAAATATCTGTTTAAAATATTTTGATATTTCAAGTAGATGTTTTTAACTTATTTTTGGAGCGTTAATGAAGATTTTAATATTAGGTAGCGGTGGTAGGGAGTACTCTATTGCTCGCGCAATTTTAAATGAAGATAAGGCTCATGAACTTTTTTTTATGCCAGGAAACGGAGCAACTTCTTCTCTTGGAAAAAATATAAATATTAAAGATTATAACGACCTAGTGCTTTTTGCTAAACAAAATGAAATTGAACTTACTATCGTCGGGCCTGAAGCACCGTTGGTTGATGGTGTTGTAGATATATTTAAGGCAAATAATCTTGTGATATTTGGACCAACTAAGGCGGCTGCACAGCTTGAAGGCTCAAAAGTATATATGAAAAACTTTTTAGCAAAATATAATATCCCAACAGCTCGTTATATTGAAACAGATTCAATAGAAGAAGCATTTAGATTTGCAGAGAAATTACAAACTCCAATAGTTGTAAAAGCTGATGGTTTATGTGGCGGTAAAGGCGTGATTATTGCGCAAAGTCATGATGAGGCAAAAGTTGCGATTTCAGAGATGCTAAGTGGAAAAAGCTTTGGTGATGCTGGAAAAAAAGTCATAATAGAAGAGTTTTTAGATGGATATGAACTCTCTATGTTTGCGGTTTGTGATGGAGAGGATTATATACTCCTTCCAGCAGCGCAAGATCATAAAAGATTAAAAGATAATGATGAGGGACCAAACACTGGTGGAATGGGTGCTTATGCTCCTACTCCTTTAGTAAATGAAGATCTTTATCAAAAAGTAAGAGATAGAATAATTCGCCCAACGCTTGATGGAATGAAGCAAGAGGGTGCTCCATTTGAAGGAGTCCTTTTTATCGGCGTTATGGTTGTAAAAGGTGAGCCAATTACACTAGAGTTTAATGTTCGTTTTGGAGACCCTGAATGTGAGATACTTATGCCTCTTATGACTTCAAGTGTGAGCGATATGTTCTATAAAGCTGCTACAAATAGACTCGGCGAGATAAAAGTAGAATTTTCAAATCAGTTTGCAGTTGGTGTTGTTATGGCAAGTGCAAACTATCCATACTCAAATTCAACTCCTGCTGAGATAATAGTTGATACTGTTCATCATGAGACAATAGAAAAATATACTCATATCTCTTATGCAGGAGTTAGTATGGTTGATGGTACGCTATACGCTGATGGCGGACGAGTTTTAGTATGTGTTGGTTTGGGAGATACTATAAAAGAAGCAAGAGATAGAGCATATCTTAGATGTGGACAAGTTCATTATGCTGGTAAAAAACTCCGTACAGATATAGCTTATCAAGCTCTTTTTAAAGAAGTAAAGTGAACGAAGAAATACAAGATAGACTTCACCGAGAGGGGATGCAATTAGCATCAATTAAAAAAAGATCAATGGCCTTTTTTGTAGATGAGATGCTTCTCTCTTTTTTACTTATAATGGGACTTGGAGACTCATTTCTTGAGGCTAAAACACTTGAAGATATGATTTTACTAACAAATAAATTCTTCTTAGAGTATATGGCTGTAAAAATTATATACCAAGCATTTTTTGTAATGCAATATGGTGCAACTCTTGGAAAACTTCTTTTAAAAATCAGAGTAGTAGAGGTAAAAACACTGCAAAAACCAAATGTGATTGTATCTTTAAATCGTGCAATTGTTAGGGTAATAAGTGAGACACTATTTTATCTTGGATTTTTATGGGGTGTGCTTGATCCATCACGACAAACTTGGCATGATAAAAGTGCTAAAACGTTGGTAGTAGATGCTTAAATTTTTTATTTTTATAACACTCTTAGTTGCTAGTGCCGTCGCACAAGATATTAAGAATAACGACAAAGTGGAAGTATATGCCACGACAATGGATACAATAGACAATATTGTAATTGCAAAAGGGGATGTTGTTGTCATTTATCAAGACTATCATCTAAGTGCAAAGAGAGCGCGTTATGATAGAGATAGTGGTGATTTAGAACTATTTGAAAATATTAGAGCTTCCCAAGGAGAAAATATTAAGCTCCTAGGAGAATATGCTAAGCTTAATATTGCAAACAAAGAGAGAACATTTACACCATTTTTTATGCTCGAGAAGACCTCTGATGTCTGGCTCAGTGGTGATAAAGGGTTCTCAAAAGAAAAAGACATAGACGTTACTTCTGGAGTTATGAGTGGATGTGATCCAAATAATCCTCTGTGGAAGATGGAGTTTACATCTTCAGAATATAACACAGATACAATGTGGCTAAATCTATATAATGCAAGACTCTATCTTTATGACATACCTGTTTTTTATACACCATATTTTGGTTATTCACTAGATACAACAAGAAGAACAGGCCTTTTACCTCCAATGATTGGATATTCTGAAAAAGAAGGCTTCTACTATGAACAGGCACTCTTTATTGCAGAGCAAAATTGGTGGGATTTAGAGCTAAAGCCACAAGTAAGAACAAACCGTGGTTCAGGGCTTTATTCTACATTTAGATTTGTTGATAGCAAAACTTCAAAAGGTTCTCTTACTGCTGGTTATTTTAAGGAAAAAGAGAGATATTTTCAAGAGAGTGAATTAGCAAATAAAAAACATTATGGTTTTAATTTTTTATATGATAATAATGATTTTATAAATCAATGGTTTGGAACAAATCTTAAAGGCCAATCTGGTGCTTATATGGATATAGTTAACATGAATGATGTTGATTATATAAACTTATCTACAAATGATACAACTCAAAATGCTACAACAACACAGCTTATCTCAAGAATAAATCTATTTTATAATACAGATAATGATTACATAGGTGCCTATTTTAAGCATTATAAAGACTTGACAGTTGATAGTAACGAGAAGACGCTTCAGAGTCTTCCTGCTCTTCATTATCATACTTATTTAGAAACTTTCTTAGATGATCATCTCTCTTATAGTCTTGATGTAAAAAGTGACAACTATTACAGACAAGTTGGTGTAAGTGCTGTTCAAACTGACGTAAATATACCAATAACTCTTCATACATCACTCTTTGATGAGTACTTAAATGTATCATATACAGCTAACATGTACGCTCAGCATACAACGTTTAAAAATAAAAGTGAAATATCCGCACCATCAAAGGAGTATGATGATGGTGTTTTTGCTAGAAATTATCATCAATTTAATGCTTCAACACAACTAACACGTGCATATGATGAACTAACGCATGTT
>NZ_JAQVKA010000028.1 GCF_028694895.1 Sulfurimonas sp.
ACACTCTCATCTTGCATAGCTTGGCCTATAGGCTTTGTATAGTAGATAAACTCCCATCCTTTTTTTTGGCACATTGCAGCAATTGCGAGCATAGCATTTGATTGTGTTCCACCATAAGAGATGATAGTTTTTAGTGAGTTTGAGGGAGTGTTAAGGAGTGTATATAATTTTCGGTATTTATTTCCTGCTAAGTAAGGATCTATCAGATCATCTCTCTTAACAAAAAAACCTCTCCCATCTAAAATAATTTTAGAGATAGGAGAGTTCATAGATTATTTTATTGTAGCTTTTTTCTCTAACTCTTTCATTTTTGCAAGCATTACAGTTTTAGCTTTTTCCATTTTTAATCTTTGTTCGATAAAAGGTTTAACTTCAGCAAAACTCTTCGCTGCTTTTGCTTTTTTATCTTCTATATAGATTACATGATAACCAAATTGTGTTTTAACAGGCTCCATTGTCATCTCTTTAGCTTTCATAGCAAACGCTTTATCATTAAACTCAGGTACCATTTGTCCTTGAGTAAAATAACCTAAATCTCCGCCATCAGAAGCGCTAGCGCATGTTGACTTTGCTTTTGCAAGTTCCATAAATTTATTCTTTAGTGCATCACCTTTTAGTGGCTTTAACTCAGCGATAATACTCTTAGCATCTGCTTCTTTTTCTACAAGGATATGACGTGCATTTACACTTTCATTCTCAACAAACTCTTCTTTGTTTGCATCATAATATTTTTTCAACTCATCATTTGAAATAGCGATTTTATCAATCTCTCTTTTTTGCCAGACTTGAATAGCTATCTCTTTTTGAATTCTTTTAGTTACCTCTTCATACTTTTCTTTGTACTCAGGAGATGTTAGCACACCAGTTTTTTTAGCATCATCATAAACTAACTCTTTAGCAACTAGTTGCTCTAATACTTGTTTTCTAAACTCAGCCTGTTTCTCTGCTGGAACTTGGTTGAATCTGCCTTGTGTTGCAGCCATAAGCTCTTTGTCAACATCTTGTTGAGTGATTTGTGTACCATTTACACTAACTAGCGTTTGCGCTGATAGTGATATTGCTGATAAGAGAGCTAAAGACGATACTAATTTTGTTACTGATTTCATTGCACTTCCTTGATAAATTGGAAAAATTTTAGTTTGTTAATACTAATGATTATTAAACAAGGCTATTTTATATATAATTCTTTTATGAAAAAAGCTACAAAAGAAGAAATTAAAGAGATTCATCAGCTCTTTATTGATAATTATAGCGACGCTGTAACTGAGCTAGATTATAAAAATGCTTATGAATTAGTTGTTGCCGTTGCACTCTCTGCTCAATGCACAGATAAAAGAGTAAATCTTATAACTCCTACTCTTTTTGAGAGATACCCAGATACAAAATCATTGGCAATTGCAGATATAAAAGATGTAAAAAATATTATTAACAGTTGTTCATTTTTTAACAATAAAGCAAAAAATATTATAGATATGGCAAAAAGAGTAGAAGATGTTTATGGTGGCGTTATTCCCATGGATGAAAAAGAGTTAATTACTCTTGGTGGCGTTGGACAAAAAACGGCAAATGTTGTCATGATAGAGTACACAGGAGCAAACTTGATGGCTGTTGATACTCATGTTTTTAGAGTTTCACATAGATTAGGTCTAAGTGATGACACAACTGCATCAAAAACTGAAGCTACCTTGGTTAAAAAATTTAAAAATAACCTTCGCATTCTTCATCAAGGAATGGTGCTTTTTGGACGTTATATCTGCAAAGCAAAAAATCCAAAATGTGATGAGTGCTTTTTAACCTCTTATTGCAAAAGTAAAGAGAGTTTTAAAGTTTGAGTAAACTTGGATTGGTATTTGCTTCAAGAGCATCATGATGAAATATTTATTACTTATATCAACTCTTTTTGTATTCTCTGGATGTGTAAATAAGCATGGCATCTCTATGCAGTATTACAGTGATTGCAAAGAGTACTATGACCTTCAAGGATACTATCATAACGAGTGTGGGGAAGATGACATAATTACACACAAAGAGATACGCCAAAAGGCTTCAGAAGCCTATGATTACGTGGTTGGAGCAGAAGAAGAACAACCTAAAGGAAATGTCTGGTAAAGTCTATTTTATAGCTATAAACGTAGCAAAGTTTGCCCATCTAAAGACTACTTCACAGTGAGAAAAACCACAGTTTTTTGCCATCTTTATATTTTCTTCTTCACTATATGGAATCAAAACATTCTCTAGTGCTTCTCTTTTTTGCACTATCTCATACTCCGAATAGCCCTGCTCTTTTTTAAAGTCATAATAACACTCAATCAAATCTTTATGAAGTTTAGGGTGATGGCTGATTACCTTCTCGCTAAAGATAAACATTCCCTCTTTTCTCAGTGAAGAGGCTATCTTCTTTACAAGCTCTTCTCTTATAAGTGGACGAACAAACTGCAGTGTATAGTTACTTATAAAAAGATCGGCTTCTTTGTAGTCATATTCAAGTATGTCGGCATATTCAAGCACTACATCGGCTCTAAAAGCTTCACACTTTTTTCTAGCTCTCTCTAGCATCGCTTCTGAGTTATCAAGCCCTATAAGAGTCGCTCTATTTTGTAATTTTCTGCTTATATTTATAAGAAGAGTTGCGGTTGAACAGCCTAAATCATACGCAATTGCGCCATCCTCAAGAGCTTTTAGTGCAAAAAATTCGCTAATTTTTAGCGACTCTTTATAAAAAGGTACGCTACGTTGAAGCATATCATCAAACACAGCTGCAACTTCTTCATCAAACTCAAACTGTTTTTTTATTGCTTTTGTAAATACTTTATCATTCATCTTATTTTCCTATTGAGCGAATTTTAACCAAAATCTTATGATAGAGTCTATATAATCCATAAAATTTAAGCACAAGGCGCTTTGATGCAGACTTCAACTATGATGATGATATTTTTTATTTTACTTTTGATTGTAAGCATCTGGAAGATATATGCTTTCTTACCAAACGAACAACTCTTGGATGATGACACAACAAAAGAGGCTCAAAATACTCTTAAAGAGTTGATGATAAAAGTCATAAAAGAAAATAGTGCTGACATAGATAGTAAAAAGCTTTTTGAGTTGATGATTAATGACGCTGAATTTGATAAAGAGAGATTTTGGAGATTTAATCAAAACAAATTAAATAATCTCTTGTCCAAATATAAACAAGAGACTAAGATATAGATTAGTTTCTATTTATTGCATTTAAATCACTAAATGCTTCTTCTACCCTTTTTATAAGTGTTTTTTGTCCATTTCTGAGCCATTTTCTTGGATCGTAATAGTGCTTGTTTGGCTTATCTTCGCCCTCAGGATTCCCTATTTGACCTTGGAGATAATCTCTATTTTTCTCATAATAATCTTTTACACCAACCCAAGTTGCCCACTGAGTATCTGTATCAATATTCATCTTAACAACGCCATAACTAATTGCTTCGCGAATCTCTTGTAGCGATGAGCCAGATCCTCCATGAAATACAAAGTTTACTGGTTTTTCTGTCGTAGAGAATTTATCTTGTATATATTTTTGAGAATTATCTAAAATTTTTGGAGTAAGTACGACGTTTCCAGGCTTATAAACTCCATGAACATTTCCAAATGAGGCAGCAATTGTAAAGTTTTGAGATATTTCGCTTAACTCTTTGTATGCATAAGCAACATCTTGGGGCTGAGTATATAAAAGTGAGTTATCAACACTTGAGTTATCAACCCCATCCTCTTCTCCACCTGTCACACCTAACTCTATCTCGAGGCTTATACCAATTTTACTCATTCTTTGTAAGTATTTTTTTGATATCGCAATATTCTCTTGCAGAGTCTCTTCTGAGAGATCAAGCATATGAGATGAGTAAAGAGGTCTTGAGTTATTTTTATAGTACTTTTCACTCTCATCTAAAAGAGCATCAATCCATGGTAGAAGTTTTTTTGCAGCATGATCTGTATGAAGTATTACTGCTACACCATAACTAACAGCCATCATATGTACATGAATCGCACCACTTACAGCGCCCGCTATTGCTGCTTTTTCATTCTCATTACTTAAGCCTTTTCCTGCATAAAAAGACGCTCCACCATTACTAAACTGGATAATAACTGGCGAATTAACCTTCGCAGCAGCTTCTAATATTGCATTTATAGAGTCTGTTCCAACAACATTTATTGCTGGAATTGCAAACCCATTCTCTTTGGCATGCTGATAAACTTTTTTTACATCATCACCAAATAACACACCCGCATTTACAATATCTAAAATACCCATTATTAAACTCTTTTTATAAAATTTTGTACCTCATTATATTATAGGGTTCATTTAAAATAACTTTTGAAAAACTATAATTATGCTAGAATAACAAAAAAAATATTATGGATTTTGCATGAGATTAACAGTAGATGAATATTGTAAACACTTTAAAATGTCAAAAGAGATGGTTAACTCTAAAATTAGAGCAAAAAAGTTAAATTACATTATTGAAGACTCAAAAACATTTATTATGGTAACAAACATCCCTGTAAACACCCAAAAGTGCGAAGAAAAAGTAACAGAAGAAAAAAAAATACTTACGTCTCAAAATACTCAAGTACCAAAACCAAAAACAACTATAGCGACTGTTCTAACTCTTTTTCAAAAAGAGAATAATTTTTTAAAAAACAAAATCACTAAGTTAGAGACTAAAATAGACAAACTCATAGATGACAAAGAGCAGATGCTTAGAGCTGAGAGAGATAAAATAGAGCAAATATATAGCTCAAAAGATGAACAACTAAAAAATATTTTAACTCTTGTGAATAAAAAAATGCGTTTTGAAAGAGAAAAAGATTCTCTTGATACATCAGATAAACTTGATAATCTCAAGCATCACGGTGAAGCTGAATTGATTCATGATTCAAAACTCATTGAATTAAAAGAGTATTTAAAATCACTCGATATAAAATCATCTCAAAGAAAATTAATAAAAAAACGCTTCTTGGATGCTTATGATAATGATTCGAGAATTATTCATAAAGATGGAAAGCTTTATCTAAATTTTTCTAAATACGATTATAATGATCTGCTTGCTTACTAAAAGATTTAAAACAAAAAATATTAGCACCACCATAAAAAAATACGCCCTAGAGAATGAGTGTTCACCTCTTGAGTTTACTTTCAACATTAACTCCATAGAAACTTACATCAAAACCGTCTCTCAAAAAGATTTTCTACTCTACAATGAAGATATCTTAAAGTACTACAATAACCCACAAAAAATGGTTAACGAGCATGTAGAGATAAAACAGATATTTTTGATAACAGTTAAACAACTTCAAAAGAACATTATAAAATTAGACTATAGTATAGAGTTTTCGCCCAATCAAGAGAGCGTGCATATTATTTTATACCCAGAGTCTCTTATCCCTTATAAAAAGTATCAACCAAAAGAGATCTATCTTCTTCTTTTAAAAGAGTTTAACAATATCAAAGCTTTAAATAATGTTTTAGTAAATATTTTTGATGATGATATGAAAGAGAAGTTGAAACAGTTTGTAAAATATATATATGCTGGAAAATTTATCAAAAAGGTTAAACTTCCTCTACTTATTGGGATTGAACCAGAGATTACAAGAGAGAGTAAACTTATATTTCATTATCTAAATAAAGAATCAAGTCATCAGGTAATAGAGGTTGATGAGCAAGAGATTTTGGTTGAATTTATTAAACCACACTTTGGAAAGAATGGGCTAAATGTATTTGGTGAAATAATTGATAATTTTTATCTAAAAAATAGTGATGATTTAAAATCTCAAATAGATACACAAAGTATTGAGATAGTAGAAGATAGTGATAGAAAAATTTATAAAAGTAAAATAAAAGGGTACGTTCATCTTGATGAAGATAACTTCTATATTGATAACAAAATAAAAATACAATCTCTCTCCCGCGTTGATGATAAGATCGCAAAAGAGGAAAAAAACAACATTGAGGTTATCATTTCTCAACAAGACACATCTCTAGATAGTCTTGGAGAGGGAGTTGAACTTACATCTGAAACTATTCATATTAACGGGCATGTAGGAGCAAAGTCTACTTTAAGGGCTGTAAACCTTACAATTGATGGAGCAACCCATCAAGACTCATATCAAGAAGCTAAATTTGCTCGTATAAATAGGCATAAGGGCAAGCTAAGATGTCATAATGCAAAAATAAACCTCCTAGAAGGTGGTGAGGTTCATGCCACTAATGTTGATATAGAGAACTCTCTTAGTGGCACAATCTACGCAGAAAATGTCACTATAGGTCATGTAAAAAATAATCTTAAGATTTACGCATCAAACTCTATAACAATAAATCTTGTTAGTGGTGAGGACAATCTTTTTAAAATAAACTACAAAGATATTCCAACATTAAAGAGTAAATATAATTACTTATCACAGGAAATTGATGATTTAAAATATAAGCTTGAGGGGGCTAAAAAACATACCCCATCTGAGGTGCCTGCTCTTAAAGAGAAGATGGATGAATTAAAAAATGCACAAGATAAAATTACAAATAGCACTATGAACGCTAAAGTTACAATTTTAAATCCTTTTAGAGGTTTAAACACAATTTCATTTATATTAAACAACGATCAAGAACTTATCTTTAAAACAGAAGCCACCTCCTATAAGCCTTTTTATATAGTAGAGTCCAAAGAGTACCTAACTCTGCACCCAACAAATAAAAAGATACCTAAGAATTAATCTACATCATCAAGATACATTAAATCCAAAACAAAATCTTTAATAATTTTTTATTTTCTTATTTTAAATCATTTTTTTATATCTATTTCATACGTAAAACCGTATAATTAAATACATTAAACATAGTTTACATATTTAATATACCTTTTTATATATGTTTTATAATACTTTTTATGTAATTTAACTTATTTATGTCTCTTTTATATGTATATTTAAGTATTTATCCCGTATAATTTTCTTTATGCAAATTAATGATCTCTTTAACATTCTTCATAACTCTATAGAGGCTAAAAATAATGGGAAGAAAATTTCCCTAAAAGATATGGCTGATTCATTAGGGATATCTATGAGAACATATCAGGATTGGAAGCTAGCGCGTGCGAAGCCTCAAGCAGCTATGACTGTCATGCAAATGCTTGGAAGACTTGAAGATGAAGAGATCATTAGAGCTGTAAGAAAAATAAATAAGCTGAAGGATTAGTTTTATGAGCACACTTACGCAACAAGAGAGAGATGGTTTAGAAGATGTGTTTTTGTCTATCCATACAAATAAAAACAAGTTTTATAAAATGAGAGAATTATCCTCTTACATAACAGATACTAATATAAGTAGTACTACAGCAAAACTACTCAAACAAGCGAAAGTTGGACTAAAAAAGGGGAAATTACTATATTTTTCCTCTTTTTTTAATAAAAAGAAGAAATCTTTAAGCAAATAAACTATAAAGTGTCTTTAGCTGAATTACAGAACTATTAAATTCTATTTTAAAGTTCTGTAATTTCGGAAAATCTTTATAAATTCAAGGGTAGATTTATGAATAAAGCTCAATTCGTTGAACTAGTACAGGCTTGTGGTAATTACAAAACTAAAGTTGAAGCTGAAGCAGCTATCAAATCTTTTACAGAAGCGGTTGCATCTGCTTTAGTAAAAAAAGAAGATGTTTCTCTTGTAGGATTTGGAAGCTTTAGTGCTTCTTTACAAAAAGGTAAAAGTGGTAAAGTTCCTGGAACTAGCAAAACTTATACTACTAAAGATAAAATGGTTCCAAAATTCAAAGCTGGTAAAGGTCTTAAAGACCGTGTAGCTGCTGGTAAGTAATTTCTCTATTTGTCGCAATTTTTTTGCGACAAATCCTTCATAAAATAATCTACTTCTATTTTCTCTCAATTTTAAATTTTACAAAATATAGATACAATAATATTATCAAATTTACTTTTTGGAGAAAAAAATGCAAAAAATAGTTCTTGCTATATTAATGATACTTTCAATAAACATATATGCAAAAGAGAATAATCCGCACGTTATATTAGAAACAACTCAAGGCGTTATTGAAATTGAACTCTTCAAAGAGGTTGCTCCATTGGCTGTTGAGAATTTTATCACACACATAAAAAATGGCTACTATGATGGGCTTGTTTTTCATAGAATAATAAAAAACTTTATGATTCAAGGCGGAGACCCAACAGGAACAGGTAGAGGCGGAGAGAGTATCTGGAACAAACCTTTTAAAGATGAATTCAAAGGTAAGCTATTTGATAAAAGTGGTATTTTAGCTATGGCGAATGCAGGGGCACATACTAATGGAAGCCAGTTTTTTATAACAACTGCACCTACTCCTTGGCTAAATGGAAGACATACTATTTTTGGCGAAGTAACTCCTCAGAGTATTCTTGTAGTAAAAAAACTTGAAAATGTACCAACTCTTGGTCAAATGGGTGCAGATAGACCTATTGAGACACAAAAAATTATAAAAGCTTATATAAAAAAAGATTAAAAAGAAAAAACTTCTAATCGATATGTAATTATATTTACATTACAATCACGCCAATAAATTAAAAGGCATTTAATGGAATTTAAGACTATCTATAAACTTCAAAAAAAAGCGTTAAAAAGAAGTGCGGCTGATTTTACAAGGCTTGGATTTGCTATCTTTTTTATGATAGGTGTTTTAACATTTACCTTTTTAAGTAACGGTGGAATTCCAAATAGCATGTTTCTAGCAGTTGCGGCACTTATTGGTGCTTATATGGCTATGAACATAGGGGCTAATGACGTTGCAAACAATGTTGGTCCAGCAGTTGGTTCAAAAGCATTAACACTTACTACGGCAATTATTATCGCTGCAATTTTTGAGGCTTCTGGTGCCTTAATTGCTGGTGGAGAAGTTGTTAAAACTATCAAAAATGGCATTATTGACATCTCTGCTTTTAATGGTAATCCTGATGAGTTTATTTGGGCGATGATGGCAGCTCTCTTGGCGGCTGCTCTATGGCTTAACTTTGCTACCATGGCCAAGGCTCCTGTTTCAACAACGCACTCTATAGTAGGTGGTGTTATGGGTGCTGGCATTGCTGCTGCAGGATTTAGTGTTGTAAACTGGACAACCATGGGTAGTATCGTTGCTTCTTGGGTTATCTCACCACTCCTTGGTGGAGTTATTGCAGCAGCGTTTCTTTTTTCAATAAAAAAATCAATTATTTTTAAAGATGATAAAGTTGAAGCTGCAAAAAGATATGTTCCATTTTTTGTAGCAGCTATGTCTTTAGCGTTTGTTACATATATCATACTAAAAGGTTTAAAAAGCATATGGCCAAAAATCATAGAGTTTTTAAACCTTCTTCCATTTATATCACTTGAAATTACAAAAAAGCCTGCCTTTTTAATCGCATTTTTTATTGGTTTAATTGTTGCTATTTTTGTATACTTTTTGGTTAAAAAAAGGCTAGCTTCTAGTGTAACCGCTTTAGAAAATACAAAAGATTCTGTAAATACGCTCTTTACTATTCCTCTAATATTTGCGGCTGCTTTACTTAGTTTTGCTCACGGTGCAAACGATGTTGCAAATGCGATAGGCCCATTAGCTGCTATTAATGATGCTGTTATAAATGGTGGAGTATCTTCTAGCGCTTCTATTCCTCTGTGGGTTATGGGTGTTGGTGCATTTGGTATAGCACTTGGCCTTGCACTTTATGGACCAAAATTAATAAAAACTGTTGGAAGTGAAATAACAGACTTAGATCAAATAAGAGCATTCTCAATAGCTATGTCAGCCTCACTTACAGTTATTTTAGCATCTCAACTTGGGCTTCCAGTTAGCTCAACTCATATTGCTATAGGTGGCATCTTTGGTGTTGGTTTTTTAAGAGAGTGGTTGCATATAAAAGATGAACAACACCGAACTATAGAAGAAGACACGCTTATAATCATAGATGAAGAGCTTAACAAAAATGCATATAAACATGAACTAAAAGTTTTACAAGAGAAGAGTGACAAAACTCAATCTGACTATGCAAGAATTGTTGATCTTTATAAACTCATAGCAACTGAGAAGAAGATTATAAAATCAACAAAGAAAAATATTAAAAAAGCTAAAAAAGTCCAATATGTTAGAAGAGATGCAATCAAAAAAATAATAGCGGCTTGGCTCATAACGGTTCCAGTTGCTGCTGTTTTAGCTGGAATTTTATTTTTTACTATTAAGGGTATTATGATTTAAGACTTTGTAGCAGAGATTTTATCTTCTGCTTCTAAAGTCTTTCTTAGCAACTTCTAATGCTTTATAAAAATCCATCACTTCTCCCCCATATTTTTTTTTAAATTCTTCTGCTTCTTCTTTAGTTGAAAAAGCATATTTACTAACTCTGCTCATTGTTCCTTTTACACTACTACCTACAACATAGTAAGCCTTATCAACTCCAATAAATTTTAAACTATTTACATCAACAACTTGAGGATTCTTTAGTGATACACCATCATATAAATGCTCTTGTAAGCAGTGAATTGAACAATATTGATATGTTTTTTCATCAAGAGATGCTGCATGATTTGTTTTATAATACTTTATTAAATCCATTCCACAACGTGGACAAGAGGCATTATGGTTCTCTTTACTTAAAATCATTGCCTCCTTTTTTGTAACTGTTTGAAACATAGCAGACTTTATAGCTACTTCTTTTTGAGAACTACACCCAATAAACAACAGTATAGATACTATTAGAAAAAATATTTTACTCATTACTAACTCCTTCGTTTTTAAAATATTATCAATTAATGGTTACTTTAGTGTTAAAATAAACAAAAAGTTGGTTATTTATGAAAAATAAAATTTTGCATTACATTAAAGAGATTCTTCTTTTTTTATTATTTATAACTATTTTTGCTAATGCTTTGAGTTTATACAGAAGTAATGATTTAAATCAAGCACCTATTGATATAGATAGCTTTAGTTTAATAGATGGAACTTCTTATCTAGTAACTAATAACAAGCCTATTCTATTGCATTTTTGGGCTACATGGTGTCCAACATGTAAAACTGAAGCTGGTAATATCGAAACTATTTCTAAATACTTTGAAGTAATAACTATTGCCACTAAATCTGGGAACAATAACGATATACAAAAATATTTGCATAGCCGTAATTTGACATTTAAAGTTGTGAATGATGAAGATGGTTCAATTGCTGAAAAATTCAATATATCAATCTTTCCAACAACAATTATTTATGATAAAAATGGTGAGATATTTTATAGTGATGTAGGCTATACAACTACATTTGGATTATGGCTTAGGATGTGGTTTGCTAAGTAGAAGTACTAAGTTATAAAATAGGAATAACCTATTTTATAACTACTATATATTATTTATTTATTTTAACAACATACGCTTTGTGAGATAAAGGTACCCAAGGACGCTTAATGTGTTCTGGACGACGAAGTGTAGAATTTTCATCCAATCCACGTGTTAATTGATCTCTCCAACCTTCATATATCTTAAAGTTGTTATCATAATTAACATGGATATCGCCTATTTTATCGCCTGCTTGTGATGGTTCTAAAATAACTTTTTGGTGCCAACAATGCATACCTGATATAGGGTCTGGATGCGCTGCAGCTACAGCATTTTGCCATGAACCACTAAGCCCATCCCACCAAATATTTTCGCTATCTCTGTTATAGTGAGCAAATCTCTCAGCTTTAAACGGTTTGATTCCCTCAATATATCTTAATTTTCCTACTGTTCCATCCATCTGAACTTCAGCTGTTGGTACACCAAAACTATTAAGACCAGCTTTTCCACTATAGTCTTCAATCTTAATCTGTGCGCCTTCATTACCTACATTTTCAGGAGAGTGTGCAACAAATTTAGGGTCATTCATATTTCTAGCAACTGGTTGAGAGTCAACTTTTCCATCTGTTACACCATTTGGAATAGAAACAGAATTAACAAGTTTCCAGCGTCCACCATGATGTGAACAAGCCAATGTTCCAGGAAGAACTCCCTCAGTTGGAACTGCCATAGCAACAAAATACCCAGACTCTAATCCAGTTACACTATCAACAATTCTAACACGAATAGCATCTCCACGTTTAAAGCCTTGGCGAGCTGCATCTCCTGTCGAAATCCAAATTGGATCATGATTTTGAGAGATTTCCATAAGGTGCTTTGAGTTGGCAGAGCGTGTATGGATATTATACGGCAGACGGAAAACTGTATTTAGAGCATACGAGTTTTCCTCAGTCATATAGGAGTGATTTACATGTGACACGATATGAGGCATATCTTTTTTCTCTTGCTCATTTCTTGGATAAAAAGGAATAGCATATTCTGGCCATTTCCAATCATCTGCAAGCCATTCAGCAAAAAAGTCGAGTTTTTTGTCAAGTGTCGCAAAACCTTCCATTTTCTTGCCATCAATCTCAATACCCACTTGTGTTTTTTTACCATCATGTTCAGCTGTAATAACACCTGTTCTCTTATCTATATGAACATGTTTCTTATCATACTTATGACCATGTGAAATGTAGTTTTCACCATCATCTTTTATTTCTCTTTCTTGTGGAGAGTAGATGTGGTTCTCTTCCATCCAAGCACCATGATCTCTCATATATTCATATACAGGAAATTCAGCATTTTTATATCTATCATCTGTCGTAGCTGCTGCTTTAAGATTTGGTAAATTATCCCCAAAAGCTGCGTCATACCACTCAGATATAGTTACAGGTTTACCAGGGTTCTTTTTTGATTCCCACATTTTTTTAATACCAAGATCACCAGTTGGATCTATATAGTTTACACATAGCTCAAACCAGAATTCATTCTCTTCCCAAACTTCTCCAAGACCTGCTTTGATATGTGCTTCAAGTGTAGCACGATTTGGATTATTTGGCTTCCATCCCATTTTCTCTAGTGCAACTCTCATTACAGGTTGACGGAAAGATGTCCAACGAGCTGGCATAGTTGCCTCTGAGTGTTGGTCATGTCTCTCACCTGCTAATCCAACTGGTAAAACATAATCCATATACCAGTTAGTCTCAGACCACACAGGAGAAAGATTCATCGTAAGTTCCATTTTAGATTCATCTTTAAGAACTTCTATCCATCTAAAACCATCTGGATTAATCCATACTGGGTTATACATACGAGGAATATATACAGATAGTTTTTGAGGTACACTAAAGCCTCTATCTATCCATTTTTTTTGCCATTTTGTATCTGTTAAAAGATGTGGTAATAAGAATGACAACTCATATGAAGAGATTGGCCACTCAGGCGGATAGGTAAGCTCATTATAAACATCTATTTTAGGTATATTTACACCAGATTTTCCTTGTCCAATAGTTGAACTTCCACCTTTACCTGCAACAGAAATTACGTGCCAATGATGGAAGAATGTTCCACCCTCTGGTCCTATTGCACCACGAAGAGCGAGTGCAAAATATCCAGTACGCCCGCCTGCCCAACCACCACGATTTCCAGCAGCCGATGCTCTCCAGAAGTATGTTGATATAGATGTTCCAGCCCATAAGAACATATCATATAATGCTTCAAGTTTATAACCAGGAACATGTGTTTCTTTAACTGCATAATCAAGTGTATAAGGAGCATACATCTCTTTTAAAACATCAATAAAGTCTTCGAACTGATTACCTTTTGGAAGTTTAGAAATATATCCTTTACTAACCATAAAGTCCAAATATTTTTTATTATCTAAAAATACTTCCCAGTTAATCCATTTTTTAACAAAATCTTTATCAACTTTGTTTTCATTTAGAATTCTTTGCACTAGGTATAGATAAATTGCTGGTTCAGTTCCAGGCCACGCTGCAATCCAAAGATCTGCCATACCAGCGGAGTTTGACATACGAGGGTCCATAACTACAAGCTTAGCCCCTTTGTTTCTTGCATCTGCAATAAACGATGCAGATTGCTGAAAGTAGTGCCCAGCATCAGCCGCATGAGATGAGTTAAGGAAAATAAGCTTTGCATTAGCCCAATCTGGAGAAGTTCTATCATCATTTGAAAAATGTATAGTTCCTGTACGACCATTTGCTGAACAAATGTTTGTATGTGAATTATAAGAATCCAAACCAAGAGTATGCCAAATAGCTGGAACAAATCCATTCTCATTTGGACGACCAACATGGTACATTACAGATTTTTTAGATACTTCATCACCTATTCTAATAGTATCGCTCATCTTTTTACCGATAGTTGTCATCGCTTCGTCCCAAGTAGTACGAATCCACTTACCCTCACCACGTGCAGAACCTGGAGCACGCTTTAGTGGGAATGCTATACGATCTGGATCATACATTTGTGATTGTGATGCATAACCTTTTGCACAATTACGACCACGTGAAGCTGGATGTAGAGGATTTCCCATATACTTTTTAACAGTAAATGATTTTTTATCAATCCATGCAGTTAAACCACAAGAAGCTTCACAGTTTGAACATGCAGTAGGTATAATCATATAGTCGTTAACTTCTATACCTTCTGGATTTGATTCACTTCTTACTCCGTGGCGATCAATTCCACCTCTTTTCCAATCTTCACCATCTAACTCTTTAAAATCATCCCATTCACTCATCGGTGGATAAAATGATAGAGTGTCTGGAGTATTTGTAAACTTACTGTTACTTACTGATTCAGCAAGAGCATCTGCAGTAAATACGCCTTTTGCTATTGTTGCGCCCGCTACTGTAAAAGCAGCGCCTTTTAAAAATGTTCTTCTACTTTCTAAATACATTCAATATTCTCCCTAACTCATTGGTAATAATTGTGGAATTATTAGCCATACATGTTTAACAATTGCTAAACCTACTAGTGCCAAAACAGCAGCTAGCTTTAATATACTTTCACTTTTACTTGTTCGACTTAAAACGATAAGCAACATTGGTAAAATAAAAGTCATCCATTGACCAAGCCAGAACATAACAGTATATGGTCCATCACCTTTGATGTACTCAAGTATTGCTGCTACTTCTTCTGCTTTCATTGGACCAAATATATACTCTGACATATAGATAATAAATGCCATTAATGCACTTAAACCAAGAATTACTCCAAGACTTTGTTTAGCTTCATAGCTAAGTTTATTTCCACCCATTAAAATCATAGTTGCAGAACCTGCAAGAAGAGCTGCTAAAATCATTTGCGCAGATTCCGTAGGCATTTGCCATAGTTCACGAGCTGTACATTGAGCCATTAGGCCAGCAGTGTAAAGTGTTACTGGTATAGCAAGAAGCGTTACCCATAATAATAGTTTGTCATATGCAGTATCATTTTTCTTGAAACCAAAAAATGCAAGAAGCGTTAATAGTCCTAAAAATATAGTTGCCATCCATGCACCAACAGTAATTGAAGATGTCATATGAGAGTGGAAAAATATATGCCACATTCTAAGTGGTTGATGTAAGTCTGCAAGTGTAAATAATAAGAAAATATTTATAAACACAAAAGCTACTGCAGCAGTTAAGAATCTTAAATTTTTAACTGATTCAGGATGCGTTCTAAGAAGTATGAACAGCATGAAGATAACACCTGTACCAATACTCTTTGCCCACATATTCACAGTAACTAACCATGGCCAAACGATACCCGGTAATGCTACGTCTAAAGTAACTACAGCATTTGTTGCTGCTAAAATCTCATGTGCCGCCATTAATGGTGCCCTCCTACTGGAAGTGTTGTAATCTTAGTAAATAGTGAGTGTCCATCAACTCTATGAGAAGCAAGAGGGTTAAGTGTAGCATTTCCACCACCTACATAGTAATGGTGTGGATTAGTTCCCTTTTCAGGTTTACGCACTTGAACTCCACCTTGATGAACTTGAATATATTTTGATATATTTGAAGTAGGATCATCTAAGTCTCCAAAAATATTTGCTTGAACAGGACAAGCAACAACACATGCTGGCATCATACTTGAAGCAACACGGTGAGCACAATATGTACATTTGTCTGCAGTTTGAGTTAGAGGATCTATATATATAGCTCCATATGGACATGCCATTACACAGCCAGAACAACCAATACAGCGCTCTTTATCTATATTTACAATACCATTTTCTAAATAGTGCAGTGCACTAACTGGACAAATTCTCTCACATGGTGCATTTTCACAATGATTACATCTAAGCGGCGTAAATGTTCTTTTCGTCTCAGGAAAAGTTCCAACATCTACATATTTAACACGAAGTCTCCATGTACTTAGTGGAACTTCATTTTCCACTTTACATGCGATTTCGCACCCTTTACATCCCATACACAGATGTAAATCAACAAGGAAACCCAATTGCATATATTCTCCTTCAGCCTATTTATAGGCAAATTTTAATATTTTGTTATAGCCCATCTTTTTAAAAAAAAAGTTCCTGCTTTAAACATGCCTAAGAACTCTTATTGCAAACATATTATCTATAAAAAGCTTAAACTAGTTATAAAAATGTGATAATTTTGTAATAAATTTGCTCTCTGTGAATATTTGAAAATTTTATTTTCTAAGTCTCACTCTAACTGATTGTTCATGTGCACTTAATCCTTCAGTTTTTGCTATCAATGCGCACTCTTCTCCAATCTCATTTATTGCTTTTGAGCTAAAAGATATTATTGAAGTTTTTTTCATAAAATTCTCAACTCCAAGTGGAGAGAAAAACTTAGCTGTCCCTCCAGTTGGAAGTGTGTGATTTGGTCCAGCCATATAGTCACCAATTGCTTCAGGGGTGTTATGTCCTAAAAATATTGCCCCAGCATGTTTGATAAGTGGTAACAGTTCAAAAGGAGAGAGAGTCGCAACTTCTAAATGCTCTGGCGCTATCTCATTCATAAGCTCAATTGCCTCTTGCATATCAGAAGTCACAATAATAGCTCCTCTTTTTTCAATCGACTCTCTAGCTATCTCCTCACGAGGTAGTTTTTTGAGCCAATTTTCAAGTTCAACTTTGACCGCATCCGCTAATTTTTGCGATGGAGTTATAAGTATAGAGCTTGCCATCTCATCATGCTCTGCTTGAGAGAGCATGTCTATGGCCATATGAGAAGGATTTGCACTATCATCGGCTAGTATCCCTATCTCGCTAGGTCCTGCTATCATGTCGATGTTTACATCGCCAAAAACCATCTTTTTCGCTGTTGCTACAAAGATATTTCCAGGACCAGTTATCACATCAACTTTTGGTATAGTCTCTGTACCATATGCCATAGCTGCAATCGCACTTGCTCCGCCAACTTTATAGACTTTACTAACACCACATAAATGGCATGCTGCTAGGAGAAGCTCATTTGGTTCATTCTCTGGTGTTGGTGTGCAGACTACTATGTTTTGTACTCCAGCAACTTGAGCAGGGATAACGTTCATAAGAAGTGAAGATGGATAAGCCGCTTTTCCTCCAGGGATATAAAGACCTGCGCTATCAACAGGAGTTACTCTTTGCCCTAATATTGTGCCGTTTGGCTCATCATCAAACCAAGATCTTGGCTTTTGTTTCTCGTGATAAGCTTTGATTCTATCGTATGATAGGTGAAGTGCTGATTTTAGATTTTTATCAAGATTTTCATAAGCTTTGCTCATAGACTCTGTAGAGATTTTAAGGTCCAAATCACTCTTTGGAGTCCACTTATCAAACTTTGCAATATGCTCTTTTAGTGCTTTGTTTTTATTATTTTTAATATCATCAATAATTGAACCAACGGTAGCACTTACATGCGCCATATCCATTTTTCCACGATTTAGTAGCTCTTTAAATTCAGCCTTAAAACTAACACTTTTTGAAGTTGTAAAAATCATTCTTTATTGTTTCCCTTTTATAAACTCTTCTTTAACTATTGCTAAAGCTTTTAAAAAATTTTCAGCATCGATTGCACCCATAAGTGGCTGAAACATAGGCTCCCCTTTTGGATATAAAAACCAAATGGCTGGAGTCCCTGGTTGATATAACTC
>NZ_JAQVKA010000029.1 GCF_028694895.1 Sulfurimonas sp.
TCCTCACTCACACCGCTCTCTTTGATGATAACAGTTTTTTCAATTTCTGGCTCGGGATAGGTAAAACTAAGAGATATAAATCTCTGTTTAGTACTTGGCTTCATCCCTTTTAAAGCGTTTTGATAAGCAGGGTTATAAGATACCACTAACATAAAATCAGGATGTGCTTCTATCACTTCGCCTGTTCTATCTATTGGTAAAACTCTACGATAATCGGCAAGGGAGTGAAGGACAACAGTTGTATCCTTTCTTGCTTCTATAATCTCATCAAGGTAACATATGCCGCCATTTCTTACCGCTTTTGTAAGCGGTCCGTCTTGCCAAAATGTGCCATTTGCATTTATGAGATGACGCCCTATCAAATCAGCCGCACTTAAATCATCATGACAAACAACGGTATATACTTTGCGGCCAAGCTTCTCACCCATCGCCTCTATAAATCTAGTCTTACCGCATCCTGTTGGGCCTTTGATAAGAACTGGTAGATTCATGCCAGCGGCTGCTTCAAAAAGTTCAACCTCATTTGATTGTGGTAAATAGTAAGGTTTTGACATCTGCTTTTCCTTTATTTTGTTAAGTTCATATAAATTTGAGTTACAACTTTTGGCAACTTCTTTGCATCGCGGATAACTGCATAAGAATTTTTGCCAAAAAGATATGGCAAATACTCTTTAGCCTCTACATCAATAGTGATACAAAAGGGTGTAATACCTTTTTTTCTTACCTCTTGGATAGCTTTTTTTGTATCTTCTATGCCGTATCGTCCATCATATCTATCAACATCATTTGGTTTACCATCGCTAATGATTAAGAGTAGTTTATTGCTGCTTTGTTGCATATCTAGTACCTTTGCACTCTCTCTAATAGCTGCACCCAAACGAGTGTAGTACCCCGGTTTTATAGCGTCAATACGGCCTAAAACCATATCGTTATATTTTTCTTTGAAGTTTTTAATGATGTGAAAATTCACTTTTTTGTTTTTTACAGAGGAAAACGCATAAATTCCAAACTTGTCTTGTAATCTATGTAGAGATTCTGAGAAAACCATAAGTGAATCTTTTATCATGTCTATCACCCGTATATCTTGTGTTATTCCAGCTTCAGTAGAGAGCGAGATGTCGGCTAAAATAAGTGTCGCCATATCTCTTGTCTTTTTTTTGAAACTTTGAAAAAATCTCTGTGAATGGTTGGAGTGATTTTCTTGCCCTTTATAATCTATCCAAGTATCAAGATTTAGCTCATCACCATAAGGTAGATTATCTATCTTTATACGATCAAGCTCCATCAAATCTAGCTCGCCTTGAATCTTTTTCATCATCTTTTGTAATCTCTTTGGCAATGGTAATGGCACTATATTGATGGAGATTTGTGGTTTTATAGAGACATAGTTTTTTAAATAAATCTTTTTTTTATAATCCCACTCATCTCTAAGATAGCCCTTGCCAAGAGGATAATCCTCAGCAGAGTTTGAAGAGATATCCAAATCCATCTTGATTCTTGAAGCTAGATTTGCATCTTTTCTGCCAAGTGTTATCTCATCTAATTCTTCCGCGTTGTAGAGCGCATCTTCATCAAAACTGTCATTTTCTTGTCTATCTACATTTACCTGCTCCATCAAGCTCATAAGAGACTCTGGCAAAAAGAGTAAAAGGCCATCACTCTCTTTATCATCATCGATCTGCTGTGCCTTCTTTTTCATCTTCAACACTTCTGTCTTATCCTCTTTGCCATCTTCTCTGCCCATCTCTTCTTCATCATTAAAATCAAGAAGCGTTTTATTGTTTGAGTCTGATGGGTATATCCAAAGAGGATTTGGATAGCTCTTATCATCTATTAAATCTTCACTAGAAGGGTTAAGATATGATAATTCAGGATATTTAACTACCAAAAATTCTCTAGCTCGTTTATGAAAGTTTTTAAATCCTGGATATTTGTTTATAAGAAGATTTTCTACTTTTTTATTTTCATTTACAATATTATTGCTCTTTATATCAACTCTACTTAGCATAGCACTAAGCCAGTAGTAGTGCATATCATTTAGGTTTTTATCATTAAAGTAAGATAAAGAAGCAGGAAAGTACAGAGCTTTATCATCTTGCCACGCAAGAAAAAAGCTCTTTCCTTTTCCTGAGAATCTCTCAAGAAGAGTTCTTGAAGTATTTAAGAGTCTTTTGTCGGTAACATGAAGCTCTTTTGCTTTATCACCGCCAAAGAGGTGATAAAATGTCTTTAGAGATTTAGCTCTACCTTCAAGCGGAACTTGGGCTTTCTCATAAAGACGAGATGCTTTTTTTGTTACATATCTGTCCCAAAATATACCGACTTTCTCATCCATCTAAGCAACCACTCTTTTATCTTCTTTTACAAAGAAGCTATAAAAATATATTAATAAGCCTAGAAAAACCATAACACCAAAGAATGAGCGAACAAAATAGACTGGTGTTAGCATGTCTTGAACATTCATAAATGACATAGCATTAGCTGAGTCAGGAATTCTCTGTGCTTCTATTTGTAAGATACCAGCAACTGTTAGTGCTAAAGTAAGCCCTATCATTCCAATAACCATAAACCAAAAACTAGTAAGTTCTACTTTTTGCGCTCTTGGCGAATTACCATGAGGACGACCTCTTAGAATCGGCATTGCGTAAGAGACCATAGTAAAAACTATCATTACATAAGCACCAAAGAATGACAAGTGTCCGTGCGCTGCAGTTAACTGAGTACCATGCGTATAGTAGTTAATAGGAGCAAGAGTATGCATGAATCCCCAAACACCAGCGCCTAAAAAGCCAACTACTGCTGTACCTTTTGCCCATGTTAGAGCCATTTTATTATCATCTTGTATACGGCGATTCTTTACCATGTTGTAAGCAAATAAAATCATCAAGAAAAATGGTATAGGTTCTGCAGCTGATGCAATAGATCCAATCCATAACCAATATCCAGGAGCACCCATAAAGAAAAAGTGATGTCCAGTTCCAGCAAGACCAGCGATAAATGTCATAGCGATGATTAGATATAACCATTTATCGATATGTTCACGGTCAACACCTGTAAGTTTTACTAGTACAAACGCGAGCAGCGCCCCTAAGATAAGCTCCCACGTAGCCTCAACCCATAAGTGAACAACGAACCACCAGAAAAATTTATCCATAATAAGATTATCAGGAACATAAAATGCGAACAAAAAGAAAAACGCTAAACCAAAAAGACCAGTTAATAAAATAATAGAAATTGTTGTTCTGCGTCCCTTGATTACTGTCATAGTTACATTTAAAATATAAGATAGTACAACGAAGACAATACCTATTTTAGTGATTGTAGGTTGTTCTAAAAACTCTCTACCCATAGTTGGCCAAAGTTCATTCATAGTAAGCTCTGCTAACTCTGCATAAGGCACAAGCAAGTACCCAAGTATCGTAGCAACACCAGCTACTAAAAATACCCAAAAGGTTATCTTAGCAAGTAATGGGCTCCAAAGTTCTCTCTCTGCTTCTTCTGGAATCAGATAATAAGTTGCCCCCATAAAACCAAATAGTAAAAGAACAATAAGTAAGTTTATATGAACCATACGAAGTACGTTAAAAGGAATTAATGGAAATAAAAAATCGCCATAAATATATTGGATACTCATAGTTAGGCCAAATAAGATTTCCCCAGCTAAAAGTATCAATGCAAAAATAAAATATGGCTTTGCTACCATTTGAGATGAATATTTCATATATCTCCCCCTATCCTTGAATATTTGGTGGCCATTCTTGGGTGTTAACCTTCGATGTCCAAATTAAAAAATCTGAAAGATTATTTACTTGCTCTGGTGAGAGATGAAATTGCGGCATTTTTCTTCTATCTGGGATATCTAGTGGCTGAGCTGCCATCCATCCAAGCATATAGCCTTTAAATGCCTCTTCATTGCTACTTCCTGCACGTTGAAATACGTTCCCCAGTTCTGGAGCATAGTATGCACCTTCTCCTAATAAAGTATGGCATCCAACACAGTTATTATCTTCCCATATCTTTTTTCCCAACACTACCGACTCTGTCATATTTACTTCATTACTTAATTCTGGTATTTGATTGACACTATCAAATGTTAATCCTACAAATATCAAAGTAGCAAAAATACCACCGCCAAAGTAGATATTTTTAGCCATATCTTTGGTAATACGCTCAGACATTTTAACTCCTATTTTAAATTCTACCTTAGAGTAGTAGTTGGAATTTTAGCAAGCAAATTTTAAATACTACTAATAGGTAGAATTAATGTTTGTTTTTAAAGCAAATTGCTCCTTCTTATTTAAAAAACAGCTTTTTTATGGCTATAGAATGCGTTATCATCTGCAATAATTATTTTTTATAAAAGTCCTATTTATAGGCAACAATTGCACTTATTTCACAAAATAATTATTTGAAATCTTAAATATTTTATATAGATTTTTAACAAAGGCTATGAAGGTATTTGTAAGGATAAAACTTGTTAAATTTGTGTAATTAACGATGAAACTTATAATAAAAATTATATCTTAGACAAAGGAGTTAATTTTTATGTTTAAAGAAAGATTGTATAATTCTACCCTCAAGGAGATAATATGCAACTATACAATACATCACAGTATGCTATACGAGTTTTGAATTTCATTGCAAACCACAGCCAAAATCGTCTTTGCAGTGCAAAAGAGCTAGCTGAGGTATTAAATATTCCGTATAAATTTTTAACAAAAATCATGGGAATGTTAGTAAAAGCCGAATTTATTAAATCTATTAAAGGGCGTGATGGCGGTTATCAACTAAACAAACCAGCATCAGAGATAAAACTAATAGATATCCTAAATACCTTTAATGATGAACCTGATAACGAGAGTTGTATCTTAGGCATTGGCACTTGTGATGCTGAGAACAAATGCGCTTTGCATGATCAATGGATGGCACCAAAAGATTTGATACGAAAGATGTTTGAAGAAACTACTCTCGACAACTTTACATATCAAGCTTGTAAATTATAAATCATACTATTGACAGTGTTGTATCTTAAACCTTTAGCGCTCCTTTTATAACCATATCCTTATCTATAAATTTTAACACCTAATTTATTCTCCCATATTTTTTTATACTCTTTTTTATATTTTGCTCGTTAGAATTACTTTATGCTGAGTTTTAAGGAGACAAAAAATGACTATTTTATTAAAACGTGCTTACGAAGCTGCAGATAAAGATGACGGGTTTAGGATTTTGGTGGACAGAATTTGGCCAAGAGGAGTTAGTAAAGATTTTGCTCATATTGACTTTTGGGCAAAAGATGTTACACCAACTACCTCTCTTAGAAAATGGTTCTCTCATGATCCACTAAAATGGGTTGAGTTCAAAAAAAATTATGAAGCAGAGCTTGATGGAAGGCCTAGCGAAGTGGATGATTTCTTGCACTTACTGCATGAGCATGAGATAGTTACCTTTGTTTATGGCACAAAAGATACAAAACATACTCACGCACTTATACTAAGAGAGTATATGCAAGAGAGGCTAGAAGAGTAGTTATAGAGCTTCGTTGATACCTCTTGCACAAACAACTGCGCTACTAAAAGCCCACTGAAAGTTGTATCCGCCAAGCTCACCTGTTACATCTACAACTTCGCCTATAAAGTAAAGATTTTCTACTTGTAGCGCTTCAAGCGTATAAGGATTTAACTCATTACTTAGAACTCCACCACGACAAACCTCAGCTTTGTTAAAACCAAAATTTCCAGCAGGTGAAAACTCATAGTTATGTATCTTTTGTAACTTCTGTTTTATCTCTGATGTTATTTTTTTACACTCTATATCTTCTACATTTAACGCATCAAGCAGAGCTTTTGATAATCTTTTTGGAAGTGGAATGACTGAACTTAGTAGCTTTTTAGAGTCTTTTATAAGTTCTAAGATATCGTTCTGCGGCAGAAAATCTATACTCATACTCCCCTTTTGCCAATAAAGCGAAGCAGATAAAACCGCAGGTCCACTTATACCTTTGTGCGCAAAAAGAAGCTCCTCTTTTAGGACTTTACCAGCTACTTTTATATGAACATAACAGCTAAGCCCGCTTAACTCTTTCATCCAAAACTGCTCCCTTTGGATGGTTAGTCCCACAAGTGCTGGAGTGAACTCTTTTGTCTTTATATCAAAACTCTTTGCGATGTTAAGCCCGATATCACTTGCACCTAAAGCTTGATAACTTTTAGCACCAGTTGCAACTATAACTCTCCTAGCTCTTAGAATCTCTTTTGAAGTTTTTACTTCAAAGAGTTCATCTTTGCTTACATGTAAAATATCTCTGTTTAAAAGCATATGGGCATAATCACTCTCTCTTTTAAGGATATCTATAATCTCATCTGAGGATTTTTTACAAAAGTAGTAACGCTCTTTTCGTAGTTCAGGCTCAACGCCTCTTGCGTGTAGAAACTCTAGCAAATCATCTCTGGTGAAAGTATCTAGTGATGCGGATATAAAATCATAATCCCCATCATAGTTGTTAGGAGTTACTTCTGCGTTTGTGATATTGCACTTTCCACCGCCAGAGATTTTTAGTTTCTGAGCAATTTTGTTGTTTATCTCAACAATGCCAACGAGTAAATTTTTATCTAGAGCAGCAGCGCACATAAGCCCACTCGCACCCGCTCCTAGAATTAAAACATCATATATTTTCATGGCAAAATTATACTTTGCGCTCCCTTTAGATATAATACGAAAAAAATTAAAGTAGAATTAATGGGCAATAAACTTCACATAGTATCTCTTGGATGCACAAAAAACTTAGTCGATACAGAAGTTATGATGGGCAAACTTCAAAACTTCACACTAACAGACAACCAAGAAGAAGCTGATGTTATCATCGTAAATACATGTGGCTTTATAGATGCAGCAAAACAAGAGTCGATAAACACAGTTTTAAATCTTCATGACGCTAGAAAAGAGGACTCTGTTTTGGTAATGGCAGGTTGTCTTAGTGAGAGATATAAAGAGGAGTTAGCTAAAGATATGCCTGAGGTTGATATCTTTACAGGTGTTGGCGATTATGACAAGATAGATGAGCTTTTGGTAGAGAAAAAAAGCAGATTCTCAGAAACTGTTTATCTTATAGATGGCGCTGAGCGCGTTGTTACTGGTTCAACTTACCACGCTTATATAAAACTCTCTGAGGGGTGTAATCAGACATGTAGTTTTTGTGCTATCCCATCTTTTAAAGGCAAGTTAAACTCAAGAACACTTGATTCTATCGCTAAAGAAGTTGAAAGTCTTGTTAAAAAAGGGTATTGGGATTTCTCATTTGTCTCACAAGACTCAAGCTCGTACTTAAGAGATCAAAATGTAAAAGATGGTCTTAGCCTCTTGATACAGCGTATAGAGCTAATTGAGGGTGTAAAGAGTGCTAGAATCCTATATCTCTACCCATCAACAACATCAATGACGCTACTTAAGAACATAGCAAAAAGCGAAGTTTTTCATAACTACTTTGATATGCCAATTCAACATATAAACGATGATATGTTACGCATCATGAAGAGAGGTTTTGGCAAGAGTCAGACACTTGAACTTTTAGAGTTTATGAAATCACTTCCTAACTCATTTTTACGCACAAGCTTTATAGTTGGGCATCCACAAGAGAGCCAAGAGATGTTTGATGAGATGTGTGAGTTTGCAAGCAGCTTTGGTTTTGACCGCATAAATGTGTTTGCTTATTCAGACGAAGAGACAACTCCAGCTCATGAGATGAGTGATAAAATCACTGCTAAAGTTATCAACAAAAGAGCTGATATTTTAGGCAAAATTGCTTCAAAAGTTATGGAGAAGTCTTTAAAGAACGAGATAGGAAAAGAGACTAAACTCGTTATCGATAAAGAGAGTGATGAACATGAGTATCTACTAAGTGCAAGAGCTACTATCTGGGCTCCTGATATCGATGGAGGGATTTATGTCAACGACAGAAGTGGTGATGATGAGCTTACTTTTGGAGCGATTTACAGTGCTGAGATAACTGACATCGTTGGAAACATCCTAATCGCAACTGCGAAGAATGCTCAAAGATAAAATCCTCTCACACCTAAGAGGCAAGAAAAATCTTCTAGCCTTCTCATGCGGAGCGGATTCTACTGCTCTGTTTTTTCTTCTACTAAAACATGAAATTCCTTTTGATATTGCAACTGTAAACTACTCTCTAAGAGAGCAGAGCAAGCAAGAAGTAGCTTACGCAGAAGCTTTAGCTAAAGAGCATAACTTGACCTCCTATGTGTTTAATGCACCAAAGATAGAGCAAAACTTTGAAGCAAAAGCTAGAGAGATAAGATATGACTTTTTCTCAAAACTATCTCAAACTCATGGTTATGAAAACCTCTTAACAGCCCACCATCTTGGAGATAGATTTGAGTGGATGCTTATGCAGTTTTGTAAAGGCGCTGGGTGCGCTGAACTCTCAGGAATGCAAAACACTCAGAAGAGAGACTCTTACACCATAATCCGACCTCTTTTACATCTGGATAAACAAGAACTCATAGAGTATCTAAAGAGCTCAAACACCCTATACTTTGAAGATGAGAGCAACTTGGATGAGAGTATAAAACGAAACTACTTTAGACACAACCACACAACTCCACTACTAAAAAAATATCTTGATGGGATCAAAAAAAGTTTTGCTTACTTGGATGAAGATAGAGATGCACTCATAGAAGAAGCTGATATAAAAAACATAGATGAGTTTGCATACTTTAAACGTTTACAAACTCAAAGAAGCGATATCTATGCAATAGATAAATATCTAAAATCACAACTTTATATGCTAAGTGCAAATGAGAGAGAGCTCTTAAGAGAGCAAGAGACTCTAGTAGTGGGGCGGAAGTTTGTTATAAACCAGAGCAAAGAGTTCGTCTTTGTCGCTCCATATGTTACAAAAGTAGTAATGAGCAGTGAGTTTAAAGAGGAGTGCAGAGTTTTAAAAATCGAGCCAAAACTTCGCAACTACCTCTATAAAAATCAAGAAGCTTTTTTAAAAATCAAAGAGCTACTTTAAAAGACCTATCTCACCTGATGGCTCTTGATAGAGCTTTAAATCAAACTCTTTAAGGGCTACTAGTAGATGGTCAAATATATCGGACTGGATATCTTCATACTCTGCCCATTTGTTCTTATTGCTAAAGGCATATACTTCAAGAGGAACTCCCTTTGAAGTAGGCT
The DNA here is from genome assembly GCF_028694895.1 of Sulfurimonas sp. Taxonomy (GTDB): domain Bacteria; phylum Campylobacterota; class Campylobacteria; order Campylobacterales; family Sulfurimonadaceae; genus Sulfurimonas. Next base: position 9,199 of record NZ_JAQVKA010000029.1, read on the forward strand.
GAAGTTGTCTTACAAGAAACGTAAAATTTTTGTTATCAATATTTGGGTTCTTGCGTAGATATTGTTTAACATACTCTCTAAAAGTCCCTATATTTGTGAGCTTTCTTGCGTTTAGTGTAATCTCATCACTTGTATCAACTACTTTTGATTTTTTATCAAGATACTCTTTTAAAATCTCGATGTGGCTAAGTTTTTCCAAAAGCTCTGGCGTGCAAAATTTTATGGAATTTACATCTATAAAAAGCGCTCTTTTTATACGTCTTCCTCCACTTTGAGACATTCCTCTCCAGTTTTTAAATGAGTTTTCCATAAATTTATATGTTGGAATAGTTACAATAGTTTTGTCCCAATTTTGAACTTTAACAGAGTGCAGTGCTATATCTATCACTTCTCCATCTGCTCCAAAGTTTGGTGCTTCTATCCAATCTCCTACTTTAAAGAGGTCATTTGCAGCAATTTGAACACTTGCTACAAGAGATAACATAGTATCTTTAAATATAAACATGAGTACCGCAGTAAACGCACCAACACCGCTTAAAACACCAACTAAAGATATGTCAAACAAGATGCATAGCGCAATGATAGTGCCTAGTATATACACAATCATCTTTAATAGTTGAATATACCCTTTTATCGGCTTATCTATAGCTATTTCATAAGAGTTATATACTTCTAGGATTCCTGATAAAAATTTATTAACAATTTTAATTATAACTACAGCTATCCAAAATTCAATTATATTTGAGACGGTGCTGCTTATGTTTTCTGGATAAAGCTGTAGCGAAAATAGAATGATAAGAGGTGGGATAATATGTACAATCTCTTCAAAAAGACCAACTTGTAAAAAAACATCATCCCATTTGCATTTTGTTTTCAATATTAATTTGTGTATAACTTTTACTAAGTATTTTTTAGATAAAAAATAGACGATTAGTGCTATAAAAAGGGTTGAAGAGGCTAATATAAAGAGTTCAAGAGGAGTCTCAAAAGAGATAGGATTAATTAGATTTTTCATTTTTGCTCCAGCATAAATCACCTACTTAGTAGTGTTTGAATCACTCTTGTTGTTATAAACCCTCATAGTAAAAGATGATTTTATCATCTCGCCTTCTCTCTTAAAGTTGATTGGGAAATTCACAGCTATTACCCAGTCACTTTTATTTAGAGAGTCTAAAAAGTTATAAAAGCCTTTGGGTGAACTAATCTCAGAACTTGTATTTACCTCATACACACTAAAACCATCTTCTTGGCCAAATGGTTCAATCTTTGAAACATATAAAGAGCTAAAAGACGCTCTATGTTGTTTTACAAATCGCTCAGAATTAAACTCTGCCTCAAGGGCCTCAATTGTATGAAGGTTTTCACTGCGAAGTTTTTGAAGGATAACTTCTTTTTCAACTGCAAAATCGTTTAGCTGTCTTAGTTCAAGATTTTCTATAGAGAGCTCATTTCTTTTAATTCTATACTCTTTTCCCTCAGGAATTAAAACTGCAAATGAGAAAATCAGAACAAAAACAAGCAGAAAAAGAGAGACTGCTAAGAGGTATATGCTCTGTCTTGAGAAATTACTCCTCATAGCTACTCTCCTCTTCTTTATTTCCTAGGATATCTTCTTCTTTATCTATATAGTTCGTTGATACAAAACGAAGCCAACCATTTTTATCTGGATAAAAACTGCTGTATGTTCTATGAAATATCGAGCGAAGTGGAGCTTGAAGCATAAAATTATAAATGTCTTTATTTGGAGTTATCCCGTATAAAACAAGCTCATCTTCCATGATTTTAGCCTCTGAGAGCGTAATCCTGCTAGGCACTAAATCAAAAAGATTAGTAATGCTCTCTTTTAAAACACTGTTTTTTGTAAATACTTTCTCAGCTAGTAGCGCTTGTTTTTCTATAATATCTATCTCTTTACTCATTTTTATTATATTTTTATTAAAGTTCTCTTTTTGCTCATTTATCTCTAAGAGATCCTTATCAAACCTATAATCTTTAAAAAGTAAAAAAGCATATGTAGTAAAAACCATAAAAATAGTTGCGCTAAAAAAGGTCAAAAGAAGTTGTAAATCTTTTGTAAAGACTGTTTTAACTCTAGGTTTTATATAACTATATTTCATCTATATCTCTGCCTTTGCCATGTCACAAAGTGCAACGCCAAGATCTATTTTTCTTACAAATACACTTAAAAATATCTCCTCTTCAAGATAACTCTTAAGGTCATTACTTACACCAACACCATCTGCTACGTAAATTGTTTCAATGAATTGGCTTTTATATTTTGGATCTTTGTAAAAAGTATTTAGTGCGCTTTGAATCAATGTAAATCTTTGATAATCTTCATTAAATCCATTATCAGAAATACTCCCCTCAGCTTTATCTTCCTCTTCAAACTCTACGCTCTCAGAAAACTCATCAATCCCATCTCCATCATCTAAATCTTCGATATTTGTAAAATCATCAAACCCGCTAGATTCATCTTCTATGGTAATCTCTTCTAAATCTATTCCCTCTATCTCATAATCATAATCATCTAAAGATGAATCAATCAAAATATCTTCACTATTTTTAGAGCGTTGCATACTTAAATACTCGCCATAAAGTAATTTTGTGTTTTCAAATATAGTAAAAGATATGCCGTTATCTTCAAGCAACACAAAAATAGAGAGAGTTGTATCTATCTTATCTTTAAAAAAATTAGCGAGCATTGCAAAAGGAGAGAAGATAAAATCAACGCCTATGCTTTTATAGTCATGTTTTATTGCTTCTAGATCGTACTCTGATGTATAAAATGCCCAATCTTTTGAGTAGCACTTATATTCAGATGAGTTAATGTCGCAATACTTAGACATCTCACTTGCGCTACATGTAGGAATTGCACCTTGTAAAGATGATTTGTCTAAAATAGATATATAACAAAAAGGGGATGTTTTATAATAAGTATTAATGAATTCATACATTTTAGCATTTATGGAAGTTGTCTCGAAGCTTCTATGAAGACTCTGCTCCACTCTTTTGCTTGAGCAAATCTCGATATATACAACTGTCTGCAAATTTTCAACAATAATATTTATGAAAACTTTTGTATATAAAGATTCTAAAAGTTTGCTAATCATTACTCTTTAACTCCGCTAAGTGGATGTGCCATATTATAATTTTGTTGTTTTAATGCGCTACCTAGTTTTGTATATATTTGCGTTGTAGCCATAGATGAGTGTCCAAGCAACTCACTAACATCGGCAATAGGGGCATTACCATTTAATAGTTGTGATGCAAAAGAGTGACGAAGCTGATGCGGAGAAACTTTCAATCCAACCCTTTTAAAGACTTTTATAACAATATATCTTAGACTGTTTTCGCTTAATTTTTCGCCATTTTTCTCAAAAACAAACTTTTTTCGCACTGATTTGCCCAAATACTCATCTAAAGCTTTTTTACTCTGAGCAAGGAGTGGCACATCTCTTTGTTTAGAGCCTTTACCTATAACTCTAACCCACTCATTTGAAACATCCTTTAGCTCTAATGATGTAAGTTCAGAGATTCTAAGCCCAAGCGTATAAAGAAGAGTAACTACGACTCTCTCCTCTGGCTCTGCAAAGCTTAGTGCTTCAATTATATGAGCATGAGATATTGGTTTTGGCAATGTTTTAGCAACTTTAATACTATCATCGCCTCTTAATATAACTCTCATCTCATTATCGTTTAAGTACTCTGTAAATGAACGGATTGCGCTAAGTTTTTTACTAATTGTTTTAGAGTTTAGTGATGAAATTTTGATGCGATATGGCATAAGATTTAAGAGTATATGATTTTTCTCTTCTAACACTTCTATGCTAAGAAGAGCCTCAGTTATGGACTCATCATAGCTTTTTATTGTAAGGTCCGAGTAGCCTCTAATATCTTCGAGATATTTTAAAAACTCTCGCAGCTTAGTTTTTATTAACTTTTTCAAGAAGCTTCTCAAATTTACTATAATACTCGGCTGATTCTTTTATCAAAACCTCATCAGTTACGACGCTTGGAGCCAGCTTTATATAGGCGCTAATCATGATATTACACATCATTCTTATTTTTGCTTTATCGGCGTCAGATATCTTCTGGTGCGTTGCTATCTCATCAATAACTTGCATATATTTTTTTGCGTCTTGGATATAACTAACATACTTGAGCGATGTTTGAGATTGAGTCATAATAGTAGATGCCATTCTGTTATACAAATCCAAACTAAAAGCCTCTTTAGCTAAAGAGTAAGCTTTATCATACTCTGCAACTTCATAGTAGTATTTTGCTTTGAGAGATTTTTCATAAGATGGATTTACTAAAAAATAGATTGCCATGATAAAGAGCAAAAAAATAGCAAAAGCTGGAATAAAAAGTCTATTTCTCATGTTTTAAAAGCCCCTCTTCTATCAATTTCTTTGCACTTATAATATCTAAGTTGCTTACATCTATTGGTTGTGTAGAGTAATAGTTTAACGTGCCAAATGGCTTTGGAATAGTAAATTTATCCCAGCTATTTAGCTGCCAAAACTTTGTCGGCTTTATCTCTACTAAGACTATTTTTGCCTTTGTCTTTTGAGCCATAGCTATTATACCATCAGCAACCTCATGACGTGGTCCTTTTGGGCCATCAGGAGTTATTCCTATATCATAACCATCTTTTATAGCGGTGATTGCTTGAATTAAAACCCTTGCAGCATTTCTGTTGGTTGAGCCTGCAATAGTTCCTAGTCCAAAATATTTTATTGTTTTTGAGATTAATAATCCATCAAAATGGCTTGAAATAAGAACTTTTGCATGTGGAGTTTTTCTGTACTTTGAGTATAGGTAAGGGAGCATCAAAAGCTCTCCATGCCAACATGCAAAGATTATTGGCTCATCTGAGATACTCTCTGGTGAGTGAAAGTTCTTTTTGTTTGTAGCGTATAGAAATCTGATAAAGAGTGAGGCGATAAAAGGAACGACTAAAAGTGCTAAGGCACGAAGTAGCTTTTTAACCAACTAACTCTCCACTTAGGATAGTTCTTCCAATCTCGGTTATCTTTACGTCTCTAAACTCTCCAAGTAGCTCATCAGAGCCTTTTACTTTTATAAGCAGGTTGTTATCACTTCTACCACTTGCGTAGTAAGCCTGATTTAAATCCTCAAAATAGACGCGGTATGTTTTTCCAAGATGAGCTTTATTTTTTTCATCGAGTATCTCAGTAGCTAAGTTTTGAAGGGTTGTAAGTCTGCTTGACGCCACATCTTCATCTACTGTATTTGTAAAGTGCTCTGCCTCAGTTTCTGGGCGCGCAGAGTACTTAAATGAGAAGATTTGATCAAACTTAACTTCTCTCATAATAGAGAGCGAATCTTCAAAATCTTCATCGCTCTCTCCAGGAAAGGCGACGATTATATCCGTGCTTATACTAACATCAGGAGACATACTTCTTAGCTTTTGAACTCTATTTAAAAACCACTCTCTTGTGTAGCCTCTTTTCATATCTTGAAGCACTTTAGTAGAGCCACTCTGAAGAGGCATATGCATAGATTTACAGATTTTTGGATTTCTTGCAAACTCCTCTATAAACTCATCATCCATATGAAATGGATGAGGAGAAGTAAAGCGGATTCTATGTAGCGCATCAATCTTACTAAGGCGGCGAAGTAACTCACTAAAGTTTACCTTCTCATGTTCTCCAGAAAAGCGGCGGCCATAGTTGTTTACATTTTGTCCTAAAAGAAAAATCTCCTTTGCACCACGCTCCACCGCTTTTTGCGCTTCACGTAAAATAAGTTCTGTAGGAATTGATATCTCTTCTCCACGTGTTTTTGGAACTATACAGTATGTACAAGATTTATCACATCCAATTGAGATGTTTATGTATGCTTTATATGGAGATGTTCTAAAGTCATTGAAAGCAAATTCGCTCTCATCGTAGTTTATATCAATCTCTACAGCTCTATCTTTATGTAAAACTTCACTGATTTTAGAGACGTTTCTTGCACCCAAAACAAAGCTTACATAAGGAGCTCTTTTTATTATCTCTTCTCCAAGATGCGAAGCTGTACAGCCACAAACACCTATCTTAGCGCCCTCTTTTTTCTTTTTATTGAAAACTCCGAGTTCTGAGAATAGTTTTGCTACAGGTTTTTCTCTAACTGAACAAGTGTTAATTATAATTAAATCTGCGCATGAGAGATCTTGTGTAGTCTCATAACCCTCTTTTTGGCTAAGTTCTGCAATCATATGCTCACTATCACGTGAGTTCATCGCACAACCTAGAGTTTCAATAAAAAGTTTCTTCATACCCTGCATAATTTTTAGTTAATTATATGAACTTGGTACATGTATTCGCCATCTGCGAGTCCGTATTTAACTTCATTCATATAAAAGCTTTTTCCTTTTGCTTCAAAGTAGTCTTGAAGTTCTAGTAAATCTTTATGTGAGTTATCTCTATCAAAGTAAAAAATTACACTTTCATCTTTCTCTAATGCAGCCTCTATTTTTGCTAATTCTGCTTTTTTTGGCTTTGCTGTAATGTCAGTTCTTGCTAATTTTAAATCCATACTCTGATCCTTGTTTTTTAAATGCTATATTTCTTTGCATTATAGTTAAACTCTACTAAAAATCGCATTAAAGATGCTTTTATGGTATTTTGGTATAATGTCGTTCTCCATAAGAACTCCCTTATATTTTTTAGCACTGTTTTTTATGAGATAACTCTTGATCAAGGATACATTAATGGAAAAAATTTTAGATATAGTTGATGCTATAGCAAACGAAAAAGGACTCAAGCCAGAGAAGGTTAAAGAAGCCCTAAAAACAGCCTTTATACAAACAGCAAAAAGAGTGATTAACCCAAAATTTGCCTTTGAAGCAGTGATAAATAGTCAAACAAAAACTATTGATATTATTCAAACAATTACAGTTGTTGCTGATGGTGATGAGAGATTAAAAGATGAAGAGATTGCACCTGCATATATCTCTATAACAGAAGCAAGAGAGTATGACGATCAAGTAGAGTTAGATGATCAGCTCCAAATACCACATGACCTAGAAGAGTATGGAAGAACAGCAGCGTCTCAGCTTCACAGAGAGATTGAGTACCACGTTCAAAGAGTTGTTGAAGATGAAATTTTTAATAAATACAAATCAAAAATTGGTTCACTTGTAAACGGAAGAGTTACAAGAGTTGACAACCAAAACTCTACATATATAGAGATAGATGAAATTCGTGCAGTACTACCTATGAAAAGCCGTATAAAAGGGGAAATTTTCAAAGTTGGAGATCACTTAAAAGCGGTTGTTAGACGTGTTGATATGAATAAAGAAAATGGTATCCAAATCGAGTTATCGCGTACTTCACCTAAGTTTTTAGAAGAGCTTTTAGCTCTTGAAGTTCCAGAGATATCTGATGGAACTGTAATCGTTGAGAGAAGTGCTAGAATACCAGGAGAAAGAGCAAAAGTAGCGCTCTTTAGCACACATCCACAAGTTGATGCTGTTGGTGCAACTGTTGGTGTAAAAGGTGTTCGTATTAATGCTGTTAGCCAAGAGCTAATTGGTGAGAACATAGACTGTATAGAGTACACAACCATTCCTGAGCTATTTATCTCTAGAATTATGAGTCCTGCTATTATCTCAACAGTGGAGATTGTAAAAGATGAAAATGGAGAAGCTCAAAAAGCTATCATAACTCTACCAGCGGATCAAAAATCAAAAGCTATAGGTAAAAATGGTATAAACATCCGTCTTGCTTCAATGCTTAGTGGATTAAATATTGAACTTGTAGAGAGTGATTCTATTACTCAGAACAATGATATACAAGAGGTAAAAGAGCAAAAAGATGGTGTTGACGCACTTCAAGCACTATTTAGTTAAGGTTTTACCTTAACTTCTCTTCATGTATGGATTTAGTTTTAAAAGAATAATATCTGCTATCATATTTCCAAGCAGTGTTAAAAATGCTGTAATCATCAAAGTTCCCATAATAATAGGATAATCACGACTCATAGCACTCATGTAAAAGAGTTGCCCCATTCCCTCTATACCAAAAATCGACTCTAAAATCACACTTCCACCTATTAGTCCTGGGAGTGAAAGCCCAAGAAGAGTGACGATTGGAGGTAGAAGGTTTGGCAGTATGTAATAGCGTAACAACTCTTTTTCCTTTAGCCCTCGAGAGAGTGCAAAGTAATAATAATCACTCTTTAGTATCTCCAGTGTTAGAGAGCGGATATAGATTATCATACTTCCAAGTCCTACAAATATCATAACGCCAACAGGTAAAACCAAGTGCCAAGCCATATCAAGATAGTAGTTTATACCTGTTTTTGGCTCTATCGAGTGTAATCCTGCAATTGGAAAAACATCTAGCGTGATAGAGAAAAATATAATAAAAAGAAGTGCTAAATAAAACGATGGCATAGAAAATGAGACTAAAGAGATTTGACGGATTAGATAATCACTCTTTTTATCATGATTTAAAGCTGCTTTAACCCCTAAATAAAGAGATAAGCTAAAGACACTAAGAAGCGCTGTTATATTCATAATCAAAGTTATTGGTAGACGTTTTAATATCTCTTTTGTAACATCTCCTCCGCTAACAAAAGAGATGCCAAAGTTTAGTCTTATTATGTTTAAAATCCACTCTATATACTGCTCAAAAAGTGGCTTATCAAGGCCATAAACAGCCTTTA
>NZ_JAQVKA010000120.1 GCF_028694895.1 Sulfurimonas sp.
ACCATCATAAATTGCACCTATAGAGTGAGCATTATCTTCTAGTATGGTTATGTTATAAGTTTTTCTTAGATACTTTAATTTTTCTTGCTCAAGCATACGGCCACTAAAAGAGACCCCATAGATAGCGTTTATAGTTTTATCTTTTTTTAGTTCTTCTTCACATAGATCAAGGTCGATATTTCCATCTTTTGCTATATCTACAAATATTGGTTTTGCTCCAACATAAAGTATAGAGTTTGATGTCGCTAAAAAAGAGTTTGGAGTAGTTAAAACTTTATCTCCCTTTTCTAATAAGCATATTGATGCTAGATGAAGAGCAGTAGTACCATTTGACACTGCAACCACATATTTTACGCCACAATATTCACTTAAAGCTTCTTCAAACTCTTTTATTTTTGGCCCAGTTGTTAGAAAATCTGACTTTAAAGTTTCTACTACTGCATCTATATCATCTTGTTCTATGTACTGCTTACCATAAGGAATAAAATTCATTTTATGAGTTCTCTACCATTTTTAAAAATTGCTCATTTGTTAGCCACTGAGTATTATTTAATGAATTATATTCAAAACCTATTCCAATATCTTTGCCTTGTTGGCCTAAAGCATTTTTAGTAAAGTCAGATATATGATTAAACTGAATAGTAGGAGTTATGACATAGTAACTATCAAACTCAACAACTCTATCATCTGCTGTTATCATTACTTCATGCATTTTTTCACCAGGTCTTATGCCTATAATTTTATGAGATAAATTTGGAGCAAGTGATTTTGCTAAATCTGTCATCTTCATAGATGGAATTTTAGGGATAAATATCTCTCCTCCATGCATTCTCTCAAAATCATTTAAGACAAAATTCACACCATCTTCTAAAGTGATAAGAAATCTTGTCATAGCAGTATCAGTTATTGGCAACTCTTTTGCTCCATCAGATATAAGTTTTTGAAAAAAAGGCACAACAGATCCTCTTGAGCCTACAACATTGCCATACCTTACTACTGAAAATCTTGTCTTTTTAGTTCCCACCATATTATTTGCCGCTACAAAAAGTTTATCTGATGCTAGTTTTGTAGCACCATAAAGGTTTATTGGGCTTGATGCTTTATCGGTTGAGAGTGCTATGACTTTTTCAACTTCATTTTTAATAGCTGCACTTATTACATTTTGAGCACCATCTATATTTGTTTTTATGCACTCCATAGGATTGTATTCAGCAACTGGCACATGCTTTAGAGCAGCAGCATGGATAACATAATCCACATCTTGCATAGCCTCATCAAGTCTTTTACCGTCTCTAACATCGCCTATAAAATATCTCATACAAGGATCATTAAAAGTTTGCCCCATTTCGTATTGTTTTAGCTCATCTCTACTATAAATAATAATCTTTTTTGGTTTATATTTTAAAAGTATCATCTCGGTATATTTTTTACCAAAACTCCCTGTTCCGCCAGTGATTAGTATTTTTTTATTATTGAACATTATTCTTTTCCTTAATTATGATAAATTTATTTCTCAAGCTTCCCAGCTAACTTTTGATAAACCTTACATCTCTCTAATAGCTCAGCATGGCTTCCACTCGCTATGACTTTACCTTTTTGCACGACCAAAATCTTATCTGCATTTTCTATTGTTCCTAGTCTGTGAGCAATTGTGATAGTTATTTTATCTTTTGTGTAGTTATGAAGTGCTTCTTGAATTCTCTTCTCACTCTCATTGTCAAGCGCTGATGTAGCTTCATCAAATAGTATAAGTGAGGCATGTTTATAAATAGCTCTAGCAATCGCGATGCGTTGTCTTTGTCCACCTGAGAGATTTGAGCCAAACTCTTCCATTTTTGTCTCTATCCCATCTTCAAGTGACTCTACAAAGTTCCAAGCATCGGCTAGTATAAGTGCCTCTTTTACCCTTTGCTCATCGATCTCTTGTCCATACGCAACGTTTGCAGCTAGAGTGTCTTGGAATATATAAATTCTTTGTGTAACAAGCGCTATATGGTGCTTTAGAGAATCTTGCGTAAGCTCTTTTATATTTATACCATTTACAAGAACGGCGCCCTCTTGTGGGTCATAAAATCTAAGAAGCATATTTATAAATGTACTCTTACCGCCACCGCTATCTCCAACAAGTGCTATGTTTTGACCTTTTTTTATCTCTAAATTTATACCATCTAAGATATAACTATCATCATATTTCAGTCTTACGTCTTTAAACTCGATATGCGTTATATCTTCTTTTAAAATTTTTGCTCCATCAACTATTTTGTTCTCTTTATCAAGCAGTTCAAAAACTCTCTCACTCGCAGAGATGGCATCTTGAATCTTTGAATAAATTGAGCCAATACGGCGAATTGGCTGAAAAACAAGTCCTATGGCAGTTATAAAAGCGCTAAACTCTCCAACACTCATATTACCATTATAAACTTCTCTTCCACCAAAATATATAACAGCTGCAAGCCCTACCGCACCAACTAATTCCATAAGTGGAGAGACTATATCACCCACATAAATAGATTTCATATTTATTTTAAAAAATTGCCAATTTTGTACACTAAAACGCGCCATTTCAAACTTCTGCGTAGCGTTTGCTTTTATGATTTCACTGTTGTTAAAAACTTCCGTTAGCCTACTTAACACATCTGCATTTTTTTCTTGAGAACGACGAGAATATTTTTTTAGTTTTTTGCCTATTTGAAGAATTGGGTAGACTGCTAAAGGAAGAAGAACCAAAGAGTAAAATGAAAGTATTGGGTTTAGATATATAACATAGGTTACAAGCGCTATTACGGTTAAACTCTCACGAAGAAGTTCTGGTAACATGTTTGACACAAAATATCTAATTCTGTCTATATCGTTAGTTACTCTTGAGATAAGCTCTCCACTGCGGTTTTGATAGAGATACATCATATCAAAATTTATGATTTTCTCAAGCATCATCTCACGAAATCTTGTAACTATATGCTGCCCAATATATGCCATATATACAGACTGCATATATCTACCTAGCGATTTAAAAAAATAAATACCAATAAGGCCAAGAGGTATAAAATATAACATTGCCTCTTTTTTTTCTATAAACATCTCATCCATAAGTGGTTTCATAATGTGAGCAGTTGCAGTTGTAGCACCTACTGTAAAAAGCATGCCTATAACAACTATAAAGTACTCTTTCTTGTACTCTTTTATATATGGCAAATATCGTTTAAATACTTTTTTCAATAACAATCCAAAACTCTTATTTTGATGAATTTTATCTAAAAAATTAAAATTAACGCTAAATTATCTTATTTTCATCCTATTTTCTGTAAAATTCAAACATTATAATTAATTAGTGGATTTAAATGAAAAATAAAAAGATAGTTGAACTTTGTTTAGCTCATGGCTTAGGAGGATTAGAACTCTCCGCCCTTGCTTGTCATAACTATTTTAAATCTAAAACTCTCTCTTACATAGTAGTTGCCCCAGATACAAAACTTGATAATTTAATAAAAGACGAAAATAAAATTACTATAAAAAGAAATAAACTCCTCCCATTTATTCCCGCTATAAAACTTGCAAAATTTATAGATGAAAAAGGTATTGATTTAATTCATTTTCACTGGGGCAAAGATATTATTACCGCTGTTTTGGCAAAATTATTAAGTAAAAAAAAGCCTAGACTTCTTCACTCAAGACACATGAATATGACAAGATTCAAAGATGATATGTACCATAGATGGCTTTATAAAAATATAGATATGCTCCATAGCGTTTCAAAGCAAGTTAAAGAACAAATGCAAAAATATATTCCTTCAAGCATAAGACCTCCTATTGAATCTATTTATTTGGGAGTAAAAGAGAGTCTTATAGATGATAAAAAGCTCCAAGGACTAAAATTAAAATACAATCTAAAAGATGAATTTATAGTCGGCATGGTAGGAAGAATTGAGAAAGAAAAGGGACAATATATTCTTATCGAGGCTATAAACGAATTAAAAAATTTAAATATAAAAGCCCTTATTATTGGACATACTATGGATAGCCATTATCTTCAAAAATTAAAACAAAGTGTTGAGGATTTAGGTTTAAAAGAGAAGATAAT
>NZ_JAQVKA010000030.1 GCF_028694895.1 Sulfurimonas sp.
TTATTTCAAAACCTAAGAACGATTCTGAGATATAAGTACGTCCTCAATTATTTTATCAATATCTCCATCAAGTATAGTACTTACATTTGAGTATGCTATATTGCTTCTAGTGTCTTTTATCTGCTGATATGGTTGCATAACATAAGAGCGGATTTGATGGCCCCAGCCTATTTCACTTTTTGAGATGCCATCTTCTATGGCTTTTTGAGTCTCTAATTCAAGCTCGTAAAGTCTTGATTTTAGCATTTTCATAGCGGTTGCTCTATTTTTGTGTTGGCTTCTATCATTTTGACACTGTACGACAACACCAGTAGCTATATGAGTAATACGAATAGCAGATTCTGTTTTGTTTACATGCTGTCCACCAGCACCGCTTGAACGGTAGGTATCAACGCGAATGTCTCTATCTTCTATCTCGATATGAATATCATCATCAACTTCAGGAGAAACCATTACAGAGCTAAAAGAAGTATGTCTTTTTGCATTAGAGTCAAATGGAGAGATACGAACAAGTCTGTGGATACCATTTTCTACTTTTAGATACCCATAAGCATTCTCACCAGATATAAGTAAAGAGACATCCTTTATACCCGCTTCATCACCTGCTTGGTAATCAAGCAGTTCAACACTCCAGCCGCGTCTCTCAGCAAATCTTTTATACATTCTAAGAAGCATAGAAGCCCAATCTTGACTCTCAGTTCCACCAGCGCCTGGATGAATTGATAAAATTGCATTGTTTGCATCAGTCTCCTCGCTAAGGAGAACTTCAATCTCCATTTTACGAATAAGGTCTTCTATGAGTTCAGCACCTTCAAAACATTCAGCTATCAAATCATCATCATTTTCATCTTTTGCCATCTCATAAAGCTCTTTTGCATCATCAATAGCATTTTTTGCAAGATTATATTTTTTTAGTTTTCTCTCACACTGAGTTTTTTCTTTTTGAATTAAAGCAGCATTTGATGCATCATTCCAAAAGTCTTGAGAGTTTTCAAGCTCATCTATCTCTACTAGTCTTTTATTTAATTTATCAGGCTCCACAACGCTTGTAATGTTGCTCATTTTTTTTGAAAGATTTTTTAAAAGTTCTGTATATTCGTAGTTATCCATAAAATTTGTCCAATAGTGTATAATTCGCAATTATATTAAATTGAGGCTTAAAATGAAGATTATCTCTACTCCCCTAGAGCTAAAAGAGCAACTTAAAGATGAGAAACGCTCTATCGGCTTTGTCCCAACAATGGGTGCTTTGCATGAGGGTCATATCGCTCTTATAAAAAAAGCAAAAGAGCAAAATGAGTTTGTCGTTGTCTCTATCTTTTTAAACCCTACACAATTTTTAAAAGGTGAAGATTTAGATAAATATCCTAAAAAAGATGAAGCAGATAAAAAAATATGTAAGCTTTGTGGAGTTGATCTACTTTTCTTTCCTCAAGCTAATGATATTTATGGCTCTGATGAGGTTTCGTTACTTGCTCCAAAGGTTAGAGGGTATGTTTTAGAAGGAGAGAGTAGACCGAGCCATTTTAATGGAGTACTGACTGTTGTTATGAAACTTCTAAACATAGTTAGCCCAAAGAGAGCGTACTTTGGAAAAAAAGATGCTCAGCAGTTAAATCTAATCTCTTTAATGGTAAAACAACTTTTTATGAATGTAGAAATTGTTGCAGTGGATACTGTTAGAGAAAAAGATGGGCTAGCCCTTAGTAGTAGAAACGTGTACTTAAGTGCATCTCAAAGGCAAGAGGCTTTAAAAATACCTACATCTTTAAGAAGTGCTACAGCTATGGTTATGAAAGGCTTACTTGATTCAGAGCTTATAATAGCAAATATGAGAGAGATTTTATATCCATTAGATATTTCATATGTGGCTATTGTAAACCGTGAGTTTACTCAGGTTGATAAAGTAGAGATAGGAAATAGTATTATCTTAGTTGAGGCCAGCGTCGGGGACACTAGGTTGCTCGATAATATTTGGCTTTAAGTAGCTCTCCTCAACTAAGATTTCAATAATTTTTTTAAAGACCGGAACAGCAGTTTGCGCTGCAAACTGGCTTTTCTTCGGTTTTATAACAATGGCTCCAATTGTGTATCTGCTTTTTTCATCATTTGCAAAGCCAACAAAAGCAGTATTGTACTCGTTTACATATTTCCCCTCTTCAACTATATGCGCAGTTCCGGTTTTTCCACCAACCTCAAGCCCCTGTATTTTAGTTTTTGTTCCAGTTCCCTCATTTACAGTTTTGATAAGTATATCTTTCATTCTTTGGGCTGTTGTAGGTTTAATAACTTGAATCTGCTCTTCATTTGGAATAAGGATTTCTCTTTTATAGTTATCTATAAATGAGTTGACTATTTGAGGTGTTACCATTCTTCCATTATTGTTAAAGACACTATAAGCACGGATAAGCTGCATAAGATTTACACGTATTCCATATCCATATGAACATGTTGCTTTGTATATTTCACTGTTTAACTGCATAACATTTGGAATTGAACCAACTCTCTCATAAATTAAATCTGGGGTAGATACTTTAGAGAAGCCAAAATCTATGAGACCTTGATTAAAATCTCCACCAGAGAGCTTTTGGGCAAGTTGGGCGATACCAACGTTTGAAGAGAAAACTATAACATTTTCTGCGCTTAAGAAATCAAATCTATGCTCATCAGTTATAGTTTTATTTCCAATCGTATATCGTCCGTTATGCCCATTTATCATATCATAAGGATTAACGAGTCCTTTATCTAAAAGGAGTGCGAAGGCAATTGTTTTGATAACACTGCCTGGCTCAAAACTATATTCAATCATAGAGCTGTTTAGATATGGATAATCACTTGTTTTTATCTCTCTTGGAAGAAATCTGTTTGAGCTTGCCATTGTAAGAATTTTTCCATTGCTAGAGTCCATAACGGCCACCATAATCTCTTTTGCTCGAAGATCTTCTTGCATGGCATCTAACATCTTTTCAACGCGTATTTGCAAAGAGACAGGTATATTTAGTTTTATATCAAGTCCATTGATCTCTTGTTTTGTAAAACTGCTCTTATTTAGAAGAATATAACTGTTGACGTCTCTTGGGCCTTGGCTTAGTTCATCTTGTTTCGCCTGTAGCTCATTTTCAAATTTTTTTTCTAAACCTTTAACGCCCTTAACGTAAGTATATCCATCCTCTTCTACTTTATGTGGATATCCAATGATTGGAGTCAGTAGCTTGTTGTATGCATACTCTCTGCTCTCTCCACTCTCAATAATGCTGAGTCCATGGAGAGACGTTTTTCCAGTAACTGGGTTTTTTCTCTCAATAAAAACTTTCAATCGTCTTAGTTCATATGCGAGTTGTTTGAGGTATTGTGCTTGCTTTTGAGGTATGTTGTAACTAAGAACAACAACGCCTTTTTGACGCAATTTTTTCTCAATCTCTTTTGATGGTATCTCTGAATATATACTAAAAAGTTTTACAAAGAGATCCGCCTTTTTTGAATCAATATAGTAAGTATTTACGATAGCTTTATAGAGTTTTACTGTTGTTGCTATATGAAAGCCATCAGCACTAATGATAGAGCCACGAGTTGCTTTTGATGTGTTTTTTGTATAAAGAGAGGGTAGGTCGCGAGGTTTTAGTGTATTTATAAGCATTACAGCTAAAAAGAGCAAAAAACCTCCAACAAGAAGAGTGTAGAGGATAAATATTTTTTTACTTTTATTTTGGCTTTTCATACTTTTTTATTATCTTACTTTTTTAAAAAGTATTATAGCTGAGTCCTACCTAATTCTTTATATGCATTTAGTGCTTTGTTTCTTATCTCTAGCATTAGTTTCATGCTTGTCTCAGCTTTATTAATAGCAAGGGCCGCTTGATGAAGGTCTTTTACTTGCCCAGTAGCCAAGTCTCCAATAGCTGCTTCGCTATTTTGTTGAAGTTCATTTACCTCATTTATAGCAGATTTTAAGTGATTTGCGAAGTCTTCACCGCCAGCACTTTCAACCTGACTTTTTTGTTTTAATAGTTCGGCAGACGATATGCCCGAAATTCCATCTATTGGACTCATAATTTTCCTCTAATTTTATTGTAACAATGAAATAGCACTGTTTGCTATATTTTTTGAACTCTCAAAAGCGGCCACATTTGCCTGATAACTTCTAGTTGCTTCGACTAAATCGGCCATTTCTATAACTGGATTAATATTTGGATATGCAACATATCCATTTGCGTCAGCATCTGGGTGTGCAGGGTCATATTTTTTTTGAGGCTCTTTGTCATCTCTTGAAATCTTATCAACAACTACGCTCATTATAGCAGGATTAACTTTCTTGCCAAAATCTCCTTCATTTAGAGGATCTTCATATTTTGCACTCTCTGTCATAGAGTTTAATGCTTTGTTGAACTCTTGATTAAAGTCTATCGCTTTAAACACAACCTCTTTTCTTCTGTAAGGTCCACCCTCATCAGTTCTTGTAGTTTGTGCATTTGCAATATTTTGAGAGATGGTATTTACACGAACTCTTTGTGCAGAGAGTCCATAACCACTGATATCAAAACTATTTAAAAAATTACTCATCTTTTAATCCTTAACTTATTTTTGAAGAGGAATCAATAACACCTTTAAATATTCCTGAATCTTTTTTCATTGCATTAACAAGAGCGTTAAACATGATAGAGTTTTTGCTCATCTCAGTTGTTTCAACATCCAAATCAACACTGTTTCCATCGTTTCTAGCCATATGTCCATCTCTAAAGAATGTTTTAGCTTTTGTGTTATCTGGTTCATTTTTTAACGCTATATGCGCAGAATCTGTTTGTGCCAAAGAGAGTTTTGGAGATGATTGGCCAAGTATTTTAGCTTTTTGCTCTGCTAAAGTATCTTCAAAACGAATATCTCTTGGTCTATAATATGGAGTATCAGCATTTGCAATGTTTGAAGAAATCATATCTTGTCTGATAGCTCTATAATCAAGCGCTTTTGCAGCTAGTGCATGTGTTGCAGAAACTTCGATGCTCATATTTGCTCTCCTTGCTTTTTGTCATTAACAAATATAAGCAAGAAAAGTACCAATTTAAATATTTTAACATTAAGCAACAATTAATCTTAGATACTACATAATGCTTTTCAAGGTTATTTGTGTAACCCTATTTTTATTTATATAAGGAGTTCTTATGAAAAGAGCTGGTTTTACTATGATCGAATTGATCTTTGTTATCGTTATTTTAGGTATTTTGGCTGCAGTTGCACTACCAAGATTTATTGGTGTTTCTGAGCAAGCTCAAGCTGGTAAATGTCAAGCATTTGTTGGTACTTTAAATCGTACTGTTCTTCCTGCTATGTGGTCAGATATGGTTTTAAATAATGAGACTGTTGATGTTGCATTTACAGGTCCAAGACTTGCTGCTCAAATTGAAGTTCCTGTTGAGTGTCGTGATAATCTTACGGATGACGCAGCTACGGGAGCGGCTAGTTATGCAGCAGCAGTAGCGTCTGGCGCGCTATTTAATGTTGTTATTGGTAACAGTAATTTTGATGTTAATGGAAGTTTACCAACTATGACTGAAGCTCCTATTCTTTCATGGACAAAAAAGTAGAGTAATCTTTCTCTTTGTTCCCAAGCTCCTGCTTGGGAATGCATATACGCATACAAGATACAAAAGTAGCAATTTTTAACTTATCATTGGATAGATTAAAAACAGTTATTTAGGTTTGTCATGAAAAACTCTCACGCTTTCACTATCATTGAACTTCTTTTTGTTGTCATCGTTCTTGGCATATTGGCGAGTATTGCTCTGCCTAAGTTTGCAAGTACAAAAGAGATGGCAGATTTAGCAAAAGGTCGTGCGGATGTGGCAACGATTCGTGCGGCTATTGTAAATGAGAGATCAGAGCAAGTTATAAAAGGCACACACACATATATACCAAAACTCTCCACTGACGCTGCAGCAACAACCTTATTTACAGGTGATGGAGCGGGTAGAAATCTACTTACTTATGGTATGAAAGCTGGAACATCCTCAGGTGAGTGGGCTATAGTAAATGATACTACATATACATTTACAGTTGGTACAACAACAACAACTTTCACATATACTCCTGTAACTGGAAGATTTAGCTGTGTGGCTGGTACTGGTAATTGTAACGCTTTAGTTGATTAACCAACTAAATTTTGACAGGTATTTTTAAAGAATTGCATTACTACAATATAGCCCTTATAAATTCTCCACTAGAACCTTTTACTTATGAATTTTTTAAATCTTTAGAGATTGGTAGAAAAGTAAAAATCAAAGTTAAAAATAGGGATATTTTTGGTGTTGTAATTTCTACTTGTCAAAAGCCAGACTTTAAAACAAATGAAATTTTAGAGTTTTTTGACTCCTATTATTCTCAAAAACAGCTCCAACTTGCACTCTTTATCTCAAGCTACTATTTTTGCTCTGCCGGTGAAGCTCTTGGGCTTATGTTGCCTTACATAGATAAAGAAGATACCGACAGTTTTATAGAGGAGAGTATAAATAAAGAGATAGAGCTCTCATCAAAACAGCAAGAAGCACTAGGTTTTCTAAAAAAGCATAAAGTCTCACTCCTTTTTGGAGATACTGGTAGTGGAAAAACAGAGATTTATATGCGTTATTTTCAAGAGATGATTGATATTGGTAAGCGTTCCATCTTTTTAATGCCAGAGATTTCGCTTACTCCTCAAATGGATAAACGTTTAAAAGTACATTTTGGCAATAGCATTGTTATGTGGCACTCAAAACTAACTCCACTGCAAAAGAGAAAAGCACTAAAATCTATATACGATGGAGAGGCTAAAATCATCGCCGGTCCTCGCTCAGCTCTTTTTTTACCAATAAAAGATTTGGGCTTAATCGTAGTTGATGAAGAGCATGATGATAGTTATAAGTCTTCTTCTCGCCCTAGATATAATGCAAGAGATATGGCCATCTATATGGGTAAGCTTCATGGAGTTAATGTTGTCTTAGGTAGTGCGACGCCAAGTCTTGGGAGTTATCTGAAATTTCCAAACTTTCGGCTTCGTGGAGGGTACTTTAACTCTAAAAAAGAGTTTATATATGAAAGAGCAGCTGAGAGTTTATCTCCTCTTGTTCTTGATAGTTTACAAATGAGCTTAGAGAAAAAAGAGCAAGCAATTCTTTTTCTTCCAACAAGAGCAAATTTTAAGTATCTGATTTGCCAAGATTGTGGACATACGCATAAGTGTGTTTTTTGTAGTGTTGGAATGAGTGTGCATCAAAAAACACGCTCACTTAGATGCCACTACTGTAACTTTGCTCAAAGCATTCCAAACATCTGCTCTGAATGTAAAGGTAGTAATCTTACAAGCTCAAGACTTGGAACTGCAGAGGCTACCAGTGAGCTACAAAAGAAGTTTAGCAACTACAAAATAGAACAGTTTGATAGAGATGTTATTACAACTTCAAAAAAGCTCTCTAACGTGCTTAAGAGTTTTAATGATAAAGAGATAGATATTTTGGTCGGCACACAGATGATAAGTAAAGGGCATGACTATCATGGAGTAACATTAGCAGTTGTTCTAGGACTTGATAATTTACTCAACCAAAGTGACTACAGGGCAAGAGAAAAAGCGCTCTCAACACTTATACAAGTAGCTGGACGAAGTGGTAGAAAAGAGAGTGCAAAAGTTTTAGTGCAGAGTTTTAATGAAGATTTTTTTAGAGCATATACTGATAACTATGAAGGTTTTTTAGAAGATGAAAAGGGCTTTAGAGCTGAGCTTTATCCGCCATATAAAAAGTTATGCCGTATTTTATTTTCTCATAAGAATGGTATAAAAGCACAAGATGCAATGAATGAGATGCAAGAGAGATTGCGTAGTCATAAAAATATAGAGATAGTAGGTTATGGAAAATGTGCAATTGAGAGAGTTGCAGATAAATATAGATTTGAGATACTTCTACGCTCAGATAAAAGTACTCATTTAATTAAAGCAGTTTTAGTATGTAGAACCTCTCTTGCAGAAATAGATATGGATCCTATCGAGTTTGGTTGATGTTATCAAAAAACCAATAGAAGGCTAACATAACACCAGTTGTTTTTTGGTAGCGTTCATTAAACATAAACTCTTTTGCGTCTTTAGTAGGAATATAAACAACTTCTATATCCTCCTCTTCTAAGCCACCACCTTCATCTATTTTCATAGACTCATCACACTCGGCGTAGTAGAGCGTTTGATGAGTTCCTGAAATACCAACATTTGTATAAAAAGAGCTTATCTTACGTAAACTCTTGAGGGTAATATCGTAACCACACTCTTCTAAAACTTCCTCTTTTGCTATCTGCTCAAGTGAAGTTGGCTTATCTACAATACCAGCACAAAGTTCATACATCATTCCATCACTCTGGTTTTTATTTAAAACTGTTGCACGAAGTTGTTTTACAAGAATAAAAGCATCTTTTTTTCTGTGCCAAAGTAGCACTGCAACACTATCATGTGTTACAACTGCTTCCCATTTTCTTATCACTCCCATATAGGTGTAGCTGATTAAAACTGGTTTTATAAACTTTGGGTTATCAAGAGTTTGAATTGAGTTTATTTTGTACACAATCTCCTCCATTAAAAAAGTAACAAACATTATCTGGCATAGATATTCTTATATATTTTGTCTCATTTGTAATGTGTAGATTTATACTCTCATCATAGTTTGATTTTAGTTTTAAAAATGCGTTTTTCTCTTTTGCAGATATTTTCTTGGTAGCTACTTGAACAACGCGAAGAGGATCAATTGCTTCTCCATCTTTATATAGTCCAAAGTGAAGGTGTGGTCCAGTTGAGAGTCCTGTACTTCCTATATATCCTATAACTTGGCCTTTTTTAACAAGGGAGCCTTTTTTAATCCCTTTTCTAAAAGAGTTTTGGTGCGCATAAAGAGTGATATAACCATCACTATGCTGTACTTTTGTAAGATTTCCATAACCACGAGTTGTACCTAAAAAGATAACTCTTCCATCTCCAGCAGCTTGTATAGGAGAACCTCGTCCAGCCGCAAAATCAACACCTAGGTGTGCACGATATTTTTTTAAGATTGGATGAAATCTTCTTTTTGTAAAGGTAGAAGATATTCTTGCATTGTTTACAGGTTTTGCTAAAAGAAAGCCTTGAACCTGACTTCCTTCTTGATTATAATAACGCTCATCATTGTTTAGGTATATATAATTTCTTTTGCCATTCATCTCTATCATTGAAGCTTTAAGAGTAGGCATTGAAAATGGTTTTCCAAGGCGATATTTTTGCTCATAAATCATAGCAAGAGTGTCGCCTTTTTTGAGGTCTCTCTTGAAATTAAGAGAATTTTGAAAACCTGATACAAATATCTTTGCAAGTTTTTTTGAACCAGTCTCTCTTAAGATATCTAAGTATGGAGAGTTCTCGATTTTGATAATAAACGCTTCTGTTTTTGTCTCACTTATGATTGGGATTGTTTCAAAAAAGTATTCATTATTAAATTTATAGATATGAATCTGTAACTCATCATTTAATGGAATAAATGCTTGGGCAATAGTTTCATCTTTATCTCTTGTTATCTGGAAGTTAACACCTGTTAGTATCTCTTCACTTAGCTGTCTTTCATCTTCATCTAAGTTATAGTAAAGAGTCTTAAGAGGGAGATTGTTTTTTTCTAAAAAAGAGAGATATGTTTCACCATTGCTCCAACGAAAAGTTTCAACACGGGCGCCAAAGAGAGATGTTACTAAAAATAAAAAAATAAAAAATCGTATCATATGTAAAACCAAACCATAAATTTTGAAAATAATTCCAAAACTTTAACAAATTTTGCCTTAGTGTGAGGTTTGTTTGATATAATCGCATCATATTATTTATAAAGTGGAAAAAAATGAAGCATATATTTTTAGTTTTTATAGCTGTTTTACAGCTCTTTGGTGCCACAGTAAAATCACCAATTATTGGGATTAATGAGGACCTATCAGAGGTTAGTATCAAAGTTGATAATATTGACGTTGGAGTAAGCGGTTTTGTAGTTCATGAAATTGTAAAAGATAAAAGATCAATTTTAGCAAATGCTGTTGTGAAGAGTTTTGATCCAGCTTCTAAGATAGCTAAGATTAGTGTAAGCGAGTTTAACTCTTTAAGTAGTAGTGCTTTGCCAAATGGTAAATGGAGCATTAAGCTTGGAGATGAGGTTGTCTTGGCTTTTGGATATACAAGAGGAATTTTGATTGCTCCAAATGAAGAGATATATCATAGAATAACTAAAAACTCATCTCTTCAGTGGGTACATCCAGATCTTTTTGCAACTATGCTCTCATTTAATGGTCATCCAACTCCATTAAGAAGTGATTTTTTTCAGATGAGTATTGATAATTCTGTTGGTTTGGTATTTGTATTTTTACAAAACAAGGTTTATACGATAGATGCAAAGAGTTTTAAAATCTTAGCTATAACAGATGCTGTGCTTGAGCAAAAAGATGCAAAACTTCCTTTTTATACCAGAGTAGAAGAGATAAATGCTGCATGGTGGGGAGAAGGAAGTAATAAGCTTAAAGAGTATGAGCCACACTATTATGAGCTTATGATAAAAGCAAACAGTGATAACAAAGAACTTTATGATATTGTAAAAGCTGGTGGCAAAAAGCTGCAAGATTTACTTGAAGAATTCGAGATTAAAGGTTAAAAAATGATTGAAAGTAAACATTTAACTCACTTTAGTGAGATAGTAGGAAGTGAGAATATTTATAGCGACAAAGCACATCTTATAGCTTACTCGTATGATGCTACTAGAGAGCATTTTGAGCCTGACGCTGTTATATTTCCAAGAAATGAAGATGACATAAGTAAAATACTAAAGTACTGTAATGAGCACAAAATAGTAATAGTTCCTCGTGGAGCTGGAAGTGGTTTTACAGGGGGAGCGCTTCCTAGTAGTGGCGGGATTGTTCTTAGCTTTGAAAAACATATGAATAAAATTCTTGAAATTGATATGAAAAACATGGTAGCAATTGTTCAACCCGGTGTTATAAACATGGACTTGCAACGCGCTGTTGAAGAGTTAGGGCTTTTCTATCCGCCAGATCCAGCTAGCCAAGAGTACTCAAGTATCGGTGGAAATGTTAGTGAAAATGCTGGCGGAATGAGAGCGGCAAAGTATGGAATTACAAAAGATTATGTAATGGCTACTCGCGCTGTTTTACCAAACGGCGATATCATTAAAGCTGGAAAAAGAACTATAAAAGATGTTGCAGGTTATAACATCAGCGGAATCTTAATAGCAAGCGAGGGAACTTTGGCAGTTCTTAGCGAGATAACTCTAAGACTTATACCAAAACCAAAAATGACTAAAACTGCTATGGGAGTTTTTAAAACTGTAAATGATGCTATGAACGCAGTATATAAGACAATGGCAAGTGGTATCACTCCAGTTGCTATGGAGTTTTTAGATAACTTGACTATACGCTCAGTTGAGCAGATGTTTAAAAAGGGACTTCCAGTTGATGCTGGCGCACTTTTAGTTACAGATGTTGATGGAAACCTTGAAGATGATTTGGATTTTCAACTTGCTGAAATTAAAAGAGTGTTTGAAGAGAATGGTTGTTATGAATTTAAAATAGCAAAAGATAAAAAAGAGGCGGCTGATCTTTGGTTTGCAAGACGTAACGCTTCTCCATCTTTGAGTGTTTATGGAAGCAAAAAGTTAAATGAAGATGTAACAGTTCCGCGTTCAGCTCTTCCTGAACTTTTAGAGAGATTTTATGCAATTGCAGACAAGTACAATATCAAGATACCATGTTTTGGACACACCGGAGATGGTAACGTTCATACAAACGTTATGGTTGATGGCAAAGACCCAGAGCAAGTTAAAATTGCTTATCAAGCTATAGAAGAGGTGTTTCAAGCAACAATTGATTTGGGCGGAACACTTAGCGGTGAGCATGGTATAGGGCTTGCAAAAGCACCATATATGAGTATGGCGTTTACCCCTGAGGAGATGGCTCTGTTTAAGTCTATCAAGATGGCTTTTGATCCAAATAATATTTTAAATCCATCTAAAATGGGTCTAAGTTAATACAAAATGCAAGATATAAAAGGTAAAGCTATTACTCTCTATAAATATGTAAAGTTATTTATAACTTCATTTATAGATAAAGACCTTACCTTTTATGCTGCAAGTTTAAGCTTTTATACAATTTTTACTCTAATACCGCTTTTACTAATAATCCTTACTCTCTTTACTTCGATGCCAAATTTCTCAGATAATTATGAAAAACTTCAAGAGTTCATCTTCTCAAATATTATGCCGGTAAACTCTGAAGCTGTTATGACACATATCAATGGGTTTTTACAAAATTCAATTGAGATGAGCATGATTAGTTTTGTCGCAGTTATCATCTCATCACTTCTATTTTTTCAAAATTTTGAATACATTGCAAATAAGATTTTTAGAGTGAAAAAAAGAGGTATTTGGGAGAGCGTAACAACTTTTTGGACGCTTTTAACGTTAACGCCAATCGGGCTTGGAGCTTCATTTTATATCACTGGATATGTAGCAAACCTGATGGCTAATAATGAATATACACCAAGTATAAATATACTTCCATATATTCCTTATTTTATTATCTGGGCGCTCTTTTTTCTTATATTTCAAATCTCTGCAAATACAAAGATTCACACAAAAGCTTCACTTATAAGCTCATTTGCAACTGCTATTGTTTTTAGTATCGCAAAAAATGGTTTTATTTACTATGTTTTTTATAACAAATCATACGCAACCATGTATGGCTCATTTTCTATTGTTATGATTCTGTTTTTATGGATTTATGCTTCTTGGATTATATTTATCTATGGGCTTAAATTATGCTATATGATAAATAGCGTATACGAAAACCGCGCAAGCAAAGAGAACTAAAAACCACATAATTTTTTTGTAAAATATCGCTGTAAATGAGAGCAGAAGATAGAGTAAAAAAGTATAAACATCAAGCTCAACTTTATATCCATCTCGCCCTAAATCTAAAAGCCACAACAAAGAATCATCAAAAATAGCGCCATAACCAACTATATGAGCAAGTATGGAGAGTGGATAAAAGAGTGTAAAAAGTGTTGTCCAGATGATTGAGAGTGGATGATAGGGCGAGAAGTTCTCAAATATGGCTAGTGAGTATGGTAACATCAAAAGATAGACCCAAATCGGCAGAAGTAAAAACTGCCACACTTTACTAAGCGCTTTAAAGTAGATAAAAAAGAGAAATATATAAAAGACTCCAGCAGAAGATAGCCAAAAGCCAATAGAGAAAAATAGACGTGGAAAAAAAGCCAAAAGAAGCATAATGGTTAGAAAAAGAGTCTGCATCGAGATAATCTTTATACCTCTGTCATAAAGAAAAAAGCCAACAAGAAGCATGCCAAAGGCACGAATCAGTGATGGAGGTGTATCTAAAAAGAGTGTATAAGCAAGGAGTATAGAGGCTACTATAAAAAATGTATCACGCTTAGCATTTGTGTAAGGAAAAAATCTATCTTGAAAGAATGAATAGATTGGACGAATAAAAAAGTAAAGTAGTGCACTGAGTACTCCAAGATGAAAACCACTGATAGCTAAGAGGTGAGAGATTCCAAGGTTTGAGAATATACTCTGGGCCTCCCTCTCAAGTGGAGTCGCACTATAGAGTGCATGATAAATATTCGCAATTGATTTATCTTCATGTACGTTTGATATATACTCATTTAGCTCTTGTTTTAGGCTAGGATGCTCATAGATAGTTATTATTTTACTATTTGCATAGAAGCTTGAGAGATATTTTAAAAAAGTTAGCTCTTTTGGCCAGATAAGGACTTTTATCTTTTTATTTTTTATATCTTGTAGTGATTTTTTTGCAGTAGTATAAAAGGTTACTCCATCATCACTACGCAGTTTTAATACTTGATAGGTTCTGCTGTTTTTACTCTTGGTGTATTGCTTTAAAACAGTTACTTCTTGAGTTATGGAGTCAAAGCGGTTGAATTCGTAGTAGTTTTTATACTCTAGTAAAAGAGAAATAAGTAGGATAAAAAATGATAAAACAAGTGAGATGAAGATGTCTTGCTTTTTACTAAAGAGCGAGACTCTCTCTATCATCTACTTAGAGTGAAGGCATTGAGATAGTATCGTTTGAGATGCTTACATGTGCAGAGCGAGTATCTACATTTTCATAAACTGTCTCAATTGGTTTTGGATAATTATTTGAGTCAATAAATTTTGTAAGCTTTTTCTGGAATGTAAGTTTAACGTGTCCCGTTGGTCCATTTCTTTGCTTGCCTATAATAATTTCAGCTTCTTCTTCTTCACGCTCAACATAAGTTGAGACAAACTCTTGGCCTTTTGCCTTAGCTTCTTTTTCTCGCTCTTTTTCTTCTTTGTAGAGATAAACATCATCACGATAAACAAAAAGAATAATATCTGCATCTTGTTCAATCGAGCCAGATTCACGGATATCACTAAGCATCGGTCTTTTATCATTTCTTGACTCTAGTCCACGATTTAGCTGTGAGAGTGCTACTATTGGCATATTTAGCTCACGTGCAAGCATCTTAAGGCCTCGAGAGATCTCTGAGACTTGTAAGTGTCTATCTTGATTTCCTATACCGCTCATGATTTGAAGGTAGTCAATTACAGCTATCTCAATATCTGGATGTTGGTTTTTAAGTTTTCTTAGTTTTGAGCGGAGCTGATTTATGTTTATACTTCCATGATCATCAACATAAAGTTTTGCACTGTTCATCTTATCTATTGCACCATTGAGCGAGCTCCACTGATCATCACTCATATCTCCAACACGGAGCTTTTGAAGTGGTATAGAAGTTTGGATAGATAAAAGACGAAGCATAAGCTGTTCTGCTGGCATCTCAAGAGAGAAAAAAGCCACACCTTTACCATTTGTAATAAGGCTGTTAACAGTGTTTAAGATAAACGATGTTTTTCCCATAGCAGGACGTGCCGCTACTATAACAAGGTCACCTTTTCCAAATCCTGTTGTCATCTTGTTTAGTTCATGAAAACCAGTATCTACTCCGACTAAAATCTTATTTCCACGCTCTTTCATCTCTTTGATATATGTCATCGTGTCATATGTCATCTTTGGAGAGTCTTTAAAGTCGCTTGTTTGGTTGTTTTGAGTAATCTCATATAGCTTTTTCTCTACTATATCTATAACTTCTTGACTTGGAAGTTCCTCTTCTATGGTTACTCTTTTTATCTCGGTTGTAAGGGTTAGGAGATGGCGTTTTAGAGACTTATCTCTTATCTCATCAACATAAGCTTTTGTATTTGAGATTGGGTTTGCAGAGAGGATTCCAAGCATTACATTTTCATCAAATTTTTTGATTTTAATGAGCTCTTTTTTTATAAACTCTTCATCAATTGGTTGATCTTTTTGAAAAAGTAGAGTCATAACTCCAAAAATATCTTGATGAGAAGGTAGATAAAAATCATCTTTTTTAAGCTGCGTGCTCAAATCATCAAACTGACTTGGCTCAAAAACTAAAGAGCTGAGAATGCTTCTCTCAAAAGCTAGATTATATAGGTTGTCTTGCATTAAAACTCTTTCGCCATTTTTTCTACTTCTTCTACAAATCTATCTACAAGCTCATGCTCATCAAGATTTGCTACGACTTCGCCCTTTACCATTACAAGGCCTTTTCCTTTGCCATATGCAATAGCAACGTCAGCATGAGCAGCTTCTCCAATAGCATTTACAACGCATCCCATAACTGATACATTTAGAGGTGCTTTGATATGTGTTGTTCGTCTCTCTATCTCGCCAACTGCACTAACCAAATCAGCCTCAATACGCCCACAAGTAGGGCATGATATGATATTTAAACCATCTTTTGCGGCGCCACTATCTTTGAGTATTGCGCGAGCAACATTTATCTCCTCTTCAAGCTCTCCCGTGATAGATACTCTCATAGTATCACCGATTCCATCAAGAAGAAGTGTGCCAAGACCGATAGAGCTTTTAACTGTCGCATGAAAGAGTGTTCCAGCCTCTGTTACGCCTAGATGAAAAGGGTAGCTGTTTTTTGGGCGAAGCATTCTGTATGCATCAACTGTTCTTTGAACATCACTTGCTTTTAGTGAGATTTTAATATCGCTAAAGCCTAAGTCCTCTAAAAACTTGATGTTATATTCTGCTGAGGCTACCATACCTTCAGAAGTTTGTCCGTACTTATTTAAAAACTCTTTCTCAAGACTTCCAGCATTTACACCAATACGAATCGGGATGTTTCGTGCTTGGCATGCTTTTACTACCTCTTTAACTCGCTCTTTAGAGCCAATATTTCCCGGATTTATACGTATGCAGTCAACCACTTCAGCAGCAATGAGTGCAAGGCGGTGGTTAAAGTGAATATCTGCGATAAGAGGAAGAGAGATTTGCTCTTTGATGGATTTTAGTGCAAGAGCATCTTCCATCTCTGGAACAGCAACGCGAACTATGTCACATCCAGCAAAATGAAGTCTTTTTATCTGCTCTACAGTAGTAAATACATCTGAAGTTCTAGAAAAAGTCATCGACTGCACGCTTATAGGTGCATCACCACCAACTGCTACATTACCTACAAAAATTTGTTTAGTTTTTATTCTATTTATCATAAGGAGATTTTAGCTAGATTGGTATAAAAAAGTGCTTTGGTTATTTTGTGAGATTTGAAGCAAAAGCTTCAAATCTTAGAACTTAAATGTAAGGTTTGTGTAGAAGTATCTTCCAGGTTCATTTAGTAGCATTGTATTACTTGCGTTAAGAAGTACCAAATCAACATAAGAGTTACTTTGAATATAAGTCTTGTCAAACAAGTTGTTAACACCTACAGTTATATCTGTATGTTTATCAATAGCATGTTTTACTCTTGCGTTATAGATACTCCATCCGCTAAGCTCTTGCTCGCCATTGTCGCTATCAATTGTATCCCATCTATCAGAAGCTTGCATCTCGATAGTAGCTTTTGAGTCGCTCATATACTCATAATTAAGAGCAAGATTTCCTCTAAGAGGTGCGATGTCTGCTAAGTCTCTGTCTGTTTGAGTTGGGGTTGATTCTTTTTTGCCTCTTTTATATGAAGCGCTTGCGTCCATAGTTATAGCGTCAGTTATAAAGTAAGAGCCACTTAACTCTAAACCATAAACTGTGGCATCTATATTTTCAAAAGTATAAGTAGTTGCCCCTGTATGCTTTAGGTATATATAATCTTCTAACATAGAGTAAAATGTTTTTGCTTTAAACATAAAACTATCATAAGATGCTTCATATCCAAGGTCAATCTCTCTGTTTTTAGTCTGTTTTAGGTTCTGATTTCCAGTAATGTTATCAACAACAGGATAGAGTTCTCTAGCATCTGGAACACGAGCTGATGAGCCAACACCTAAAAATATACTGTTTTGATTATCAAGTGAATATGTAGCCATAATGTTTGCGCTAAGAGCTGTATAGTCATTCTCATTTTTTGAGATGTCATCTGGTTTGATATCAGTTGTATCAAATCTAGCACCACTCTCAAGCTTTAAATCACCAAAAGTTTTTTCTATCTTTGCAAAGATAGCTTTGTTGTCAGTTTGTGTATGTGTTAAGCTAACGCCCAAAGGAGTTACTACTCCAGTTATAGCATGTGTGCTATATTTTTCACCTTCCCATGTTCTTCTACTTCCATCAAGACCTAGTAAGAGTTTGTACTCATCTAAATCAAAA
>NZ_JAQVKA010000031.1 GCF_028694895.1 Sulfurimonas sp.
CAAATCTGCAATGGCATTATAAAATAAGAATTTCGAATAAGTTATTCCTGTACTTTCTGCAAATTTTTCCAAGCATTCCACCTCCTCTTTGGTCATGATTCTACTGCCTGTGATTTTACAAAATATGGCAGCGTACAACGAAACTGGGTATTTTAAAACCTTAATTTGAGTCATCTTTTTTCTCCTTTTTTTCTTTTCTTTCGATTATTTTTTTGAGTTTTATAATCTCACTTTCAAGCGATTCTCTCTTATCACAAACCTTGTTCAAATCTTGCAATTTGAAATGTAATACTTCGATCTCATCATTGATTTTTTCAAAATCTTGATATATCTTATTTTTAAAGTTTGCAGACTTGTCTAAATTAGCAAGGTGCACAGAAAGTGCCTCTTTGATGTGACGCTCGTATAGATCAATATGCCTATTTAACTTGTTTGAATACTCATCGAACAAGGCCCTCGCTATATGTCCTAGCAACATGGTCGATAAAGCAAAGGCGACTACAAAAATTAAAATATATATCATGATTCTATGATGATCAATTTCCATGTTCTAGTTCCTTCCACACAGATGAAATGTAAGTGTGTGACACACTAAATCGATGCTTGGACTTTAGATATATTGAAATTTCACGAAAACTAAATCCCTCAGTTCTTAGCCTCTCAATCACCGACCACAGATTCAACAACTTGTCTCTTTTAACCTTAACTTTAGATTTTCGAAATTGTTTAATAGAGAGATTAGAACTTTTTTCAATATTCTTTAGTTGCATGCTTTTATTTTTCAAGTTTTGCTGATTCTCCAAATTGTAAAAGTTCTTAATAGCCATGTAAAAGGCAACTAAGGGAACAATTTCTTTGATATCTATAAGCTCAATATATTTAAAAAATTGATTTCTCTGCTCTTTGAAGATTTCAATTTGAACAAAAGTGTTTTGTTTTCTAAACCACCTACATAATTTTTGAGTTTCTTCCAGGGAAAACTTTGTGTAAAACACAAAGCTCTCCTCTAATTCTGTCAAATTGAGCTGTTTACTATTTTGCATTTTGCTACTCTACAATTTTTTGATTATTATTAAGTATGTAATTAACCACAGAATCTATTGGGTACTCAATGGTTGCATTTTTTGATTTACCAAGTTTTTTGTACTCTAAATGCAAACCTTGTTTTTTCCATCTGTCGATCGTCGCGACTGACTTATTCAACACCTCCGCAGTTTGCTGTCGAGAGAGCAAAAAAGTTCCATATTTTTTGTAAATCAAATTCCTTATTTCTTGTTTGTCCATGCTTTATCCTTTACAAAATTTTACTAGTAGCTACTTGTAAAGAAAAGTATAGACAATAAAATCAATAAAATAAAGCCCGAAAAATAGGCGTATACAGGAGGTTTGTAGCTATATGTAATTATCTGGAATCATATGTACCCATATGTAAAATGAAGCAAAAATAAAGAAATTTTCACAGTTGCTACTAAAGGTAACAACTATGAAGCAGCAAGTGAATTATTTCGTATTTGTAAGGTCTTCTGCTATCATCTCGGCTTGCTTAAGCACCGTTTCTGTAGCAAGAGCCTGCATATCTGGTGGATAGCCAAATTGTCTAAGCACTCTTTTTACTGCAATTTTTAGTTTTGCTCGTACACTCTCTTTTATTGTCCAGTCGATACTTGCATTTTCTCGCACTTTTTGCGTAAGCACCACGGCAAGCTCCCGCAGCACCTCTTTACTCATAAGCTCTTTTGCACTCTCATTATTTGCAACTGCCGTGTAAAAAGCATACTCAAAATCAGTAAGTCCTAACTCTTTTGGCTCTTTATCCATCGATTTTATGTCTTTACTTATATTGATAAGCTCATCTATCACTTCAACCGCAGTGATAATTTTATTGTGGTATTTTTTGATAGAGTTTTCAAGCATCTCCATCAAAGACTTACTTTGCACAAGATTTGTTTTTGATCTTGTTTTTATCTCATCATTTAAAAGCTTTTTGAGTACTTCAAGAGCGATATTTTTATGCTTCATATTTTTTACTTCAAGTAAAAATTCTTCTGAAAGTATTGAAATATCAGGCTTTTTAATACCGCTTGCATCAAATATATCTATCACTTGCTCTGTTACGAGAGCTTGGTCGATTACCTGTCGTATGGTTGTTTCTATCTCTTCATCACTTCTCGTTTCTTTACTTTCAAATTTTACAAGTCTAGCTTTTACAGCTTGGAAAAATGCGATTTCATCTTTTGCATCCATAGCCTGATCGTGAGGTATGGCAATAGCAAATGCCTGTGAGAGTGCCGTTACTTCCTCAATATATCTTTTTTTACCATCTTCAAGCCCCAAAATATGTTCTTCTGCTTCAATTATCAAAGATAGCTTTCCTCTTGTATCAAGCTCAAAATACTGTTCGTAGGCAAATCCATGATACATTTGAGAAACTATTTCGAGTTTTTCAAGCATGAGTGCTACTGCTTGCTCTTGAGCAAGTGCAGGATCTCCTTTTCCTCCACTATCACTATAAAAAGAAAGAGCTCTCTTTAAATCACTCGCAATTCCTAGATAATCAACCACAAGACCACCTGGTTTATCTTTGTAAACCCTATTTACCCTTGCAATCGCTTGCATAAGGTTATGTCCTTTCATAGGCTTATCTATGTAAAGTGTGTGCATAGATGGAGCATCAAATCCTGTAAGCCACATATCCCTTACAATTACAAGGCGCAGCTCATCATTTACATCTTTCATACGATTTGCTAAATCACGACGCTGCTGCTTAGAGGTATGATGTTTTGCCATTTCAGGCCCATCTGAACTGCTTGCCGTCATAATGACTTTTATAACACCTTTATCCAAATCATCACTATGCCAAGCTGGTCTTAAAGCGATGATTTCATTATAAAGTTCTACGGCTATTCTTCTACTCATAGAGACAATCATCCCTTTGCCATCAAACACTTCCCCGCGATTTTCAAAGTGAGCTACTATATCAGCGGCTACCTCTTTTATTCTGTTCTTGCTTCCAATGAGAGCTTCAAGTTTTGTCCATTTTGATTTGGCTTTTTGCGTTTGATCCATCTCTTCGTAAGATAAATTATCGTCAAGCTCTTTAACTAATTCTTTTCCCTCATCGCTTAGATTGATTTTTGCCAGTCGGCTTTCATAGTAGATTTTTACCGTTGCACCATCTTCCACTGCTTGAGAAATATCATAAATATCTACATAATCCACAAATACTGCTGGTGTGTTGACATCCGTACTCTCAATTGGTGTTCCCGTAAATCCTAGATAAGTAGCATTTGGCAGGGCATCTCTTAAATATTTTGCAAAACCATACACTACTTTTTTTCCTACGACATTGCCATGTTCATCTTTGTCATCTACAGTTTTTGGTTTAAATCCATACTGCGTACGATGTGCTTCATCGGCTATTACTACTATATTTCTTCGCTCAGAGAGCATATCATAGACATTTCCCTCCTCAGGCTGAAACTTTTGAATAGTCGTAAATATTACTCCACCGCTTGCGACTTTGAGCTTTTGTTTTAAATCCTCTCTATCTTCTATTTGCATCGGTTCTTGTCTTAACAGATTGCCACAACTTGCAAAGGTATCAAAAAGCTGATCGTCCAAATCATTTCTATCAGTGATGACAAGAACGGTAGGATTATTGAGTGCTAGTACAATTTTACCCGTATAAAAGACCATTGAGAGTGATTTTCCGCTTCCTTGTGTATGCCAAACAACTCCACCTTTTTTATCTCCGCCCTCACTACTTGCGATTAAGGTTCTTTGGACTGCTTTATTTACTGCGTAGTATTGGTGATACGCTGCTAATTTTTTAACTGTTTCAATAGTTACAATGCCGTTTTTGTCCTCTTTTTTTGATTTTTCAAACACTATAAAACTTCGCACCAAGTCAAGCAAGACAAGAGGATTTAACATACCTTTTATAAGTGTTTCTATCTGAGATATGAGCCTTGAAGCTTCACTCTCTCCATCGCTTGTCTTCCATGCCATATAGCGACTAAGTCCAGATGAAATAGTCCCTGCTTTTGCCTCTATACCGTCACTTATCACACAAAAAGCATTGTAAGTAAAAAGTGATGGGATGAGTGATTTATAAGTACCGATTTGGTTATGGGCTGATTTTATCGTAGCATTTTCATCAACTGCATTTTTTAGCTCAATCACCACCAAAGGTAAGCCATTTACAAAAAGGATGATATCTGGTCGTTTGTTATGTCCATTTTCTATGATAGTAAATTGATTTGCCACGACAAAGTCATTGTTACTCACATCGTCAAAATCTACTAGATGCACTATCTCACCACGAGTGATGCCATCTCTTTGTACATCAACTTTTACGCCCTCTACCAAGAGCTTATGAAAGGTTTCATTGTCGCTTAAAAGTTCGCTTGATTTGATTCGCTCACACTGTTTTATGGCATCATGTAACGCACTCTGTGGCAAAGATGGATTTATTTTCTCAACAGCATTTATAAGTCTATCTTTGAGCAATACATCTTCATGGTTTCTCTCAAGTTCTGGAGCATAGATGTAGTTG
The DNA here is from genome assembly GCF_028694895.1 of Sulfurimonas sp. Classification (GTDB taxonomy): domain Bacteria; phylum Campylobacterota; class Campylobacteria; order Campylobacterales; family Sulfurimonadaceae; genus Sulfurimonas. The sequence goes on from NZ_JAQVKA010000031.1 coordinate 4,556, forward strand.
TAACCGAGCTTTTCAAAAAGCGTAAGAGCAAAAAGTTCTATTTCATTTTCTGTAATTTTTGTCATTTATGCACTTCCCAATATCCAGATTTTAGGCTTCCAACTCTTGTAAGTCTATTTTGTTCTTTTAGTTTTGCAATATCTCTTTTGATTGTTTTATCTGCTACATCTAATTGATTTGCAAGTTCAGCTATTGTTATATCTTTATTTTCTCTAATGATTTCGATGATTTTATCAACTCTTTTTATTGGGTCATTTTTAGGGACATTTATTGGGACATTGTCATTTTTTATATTTTGAATAGATTTTAAAATCATCTCAAGCATAAATTCAATAAACGGTGTACTCTCTCCAAGCTCAGTTGAGTCTTCTATTGCTTTATAGTATTCTTCTTGATAATCTCTTACTATACTTTCAGTTGGTAGCAGTGAAAAGATAGGATTAAACTTGTTTAAAATCACACTTTGCCAAAGTCTTCCGATTCTTCCATTTCCATCACTAAATGGATGTATAAACTCAAACTCATAGTGAAAGATACAAGATTTTAAAAGCATATGCTCATCACTGTTTTTTAGCCATGAAAAAAGCTTTATCATAAGTTCATTTACCATATTTGGCTGTGGTGCCATATGCTCTGCTACTTTTACATTTACACTTCTAAAACTTCCAGCCGTTGTAAGTATCCCATCCATTAAGATTTTATGAGCTAGTAGTAAGTCACCCAGTTCATCAAATCTATAGCTATCAAGTTTTTCATAAGCTTTTATAGCTCCTTGAACTTCTGCTAATTCTTTTACTGTTCCTAAAACTCTCTTGCCATCCAAAATAGCCGTGATTTTTTCCTCACCTAAAAAGTTACCCTCTATTTCCAAAGTACCTGCCAATGTTTTGATACGGTTCTTTTTTCGTAGCATTGGATTTACTTTTATGGTATTAGTCAATTGAAGTTTTGTGAGCTCTTCACTTATTTGAGTGGAAAGTTTTAATATCTTTGAGGTTATTTTGTATGGTGGGTAGTTATTCATAATAATTTCTCTGGAGGAATTAGGCCACTTCCTTCTCTCCACTCTTCAATCAATTTGTAGTGTTTAAATCCCTCATTCTCTATTTCTTTCCATTCTATATGTTCCAAAACAATTATTTGAAAATCCTCTTTTAATTCATTTTTAAAATATTCAATATGATTATCTAAAATATTTAAAGATTTCATAAACAATTCTTTTTCTTCACTTGAATCAGAAGCTGTTTCATAAAACGGACTATCAGGTTGATCTAGAATTAAAAATTGAGGTATAAACTTAGATGGTTCAAGTTTTTTAATAAATAATCTATGTAATGCTGTAAAAAATGCTAAGTGTAGAAATAAATGATTAGAAGAACTCCCAATATTCTTTATAGTTTCACTATCATCATCAATATCAATAACTTTATCAACATTTTTTAGTTTAATTAATCTATCTTTAAAATCAAAAATTGGTTTATACCCACTATAACCTCTTAAATTAAATTTTACATCTTTAAAAATACTTTGCATATATTCACTTAATGTATCTAAAGTATCACTTCTATCAATTGTAATTACTTCTTTCTTTAGGTTTTTAATTTGATTATCAAGTTCTTTTAAATCTTTACTATAATCTGTATTTTCAATTTTTGTATTATATATTTTCAATGCACTTTTTAACTCACCCAAAAACATGAGTTGTTTGTTTTTCAATTTATCTAATTCTATTTCACTACTTGATAAATTTTTTATATCACTCTCTACACTAACTAAGTCAGTATTTATTTCTTCAATTTCTGAGTCAAGCTCTCTAATTGCAGGTAAGTCTTTGTTTGAGATAAAATCTTTAATACTAATTAACTCTTTTTCTATTGATTCAATTATATTTTTAAGACCGTTAACCTGTAATAGTTCATCCATTTTCAAATTTAAATATGCAATTGGTTTTAAACTATCAATATCTTTTTTTAAACTTTTTTTATACTTTTCATATTGATTTTTATATTTATTATATTTAGATAGCTTTAATCTAAGTTCCAGTTTTCTCTTTTCTAGGATTGCGATTTTGGAAGAATTATCTATAGTTTCTAAGTTATTAATATCTTTTATTATATTTGATAATTCTATCATCGCATCATCAACAGTAAGATTATTATCAATTAAATTTAATGCTTTTGCCCTATTAACAAATTCTGTTTTTTCTTCCTCAAAATTATCTTTTTTTGTTTTTAGAAAATCAATTTTACTTTCAATTCTATCTTTTTTATTTTCTAACTCTTTTAGCTTTTCATTTTTTATCATGTTGTCAATGTTTGTTACACCTAAAGCTATATCTAAAATTCTAATCAATGCTTCTTGATATTTTAAATCTGTTTGTTTATCAAATAAAACTTTATTATGAGATAGAACATCTCTTGTTTGAGTATTAAAAAGCATAAAATATCGGTGTGATATTTTTGTATTTTTTTGTATTTTTTTCCCACCAAATGGGAATTTTACATTATCATTAATTGAAAATTCAGTATGTAGTACATTTTTAATATTTTCTTCTTTTGCATTTGGATATAAGTTATCAGGGATATCACCTGATGAAGAAAAATAATAATCATTTATTTTTGAGCTATGTCTTGCTATAGTTAATGTTTTATTATTAATGCAAAAATTAATACCAAACCATTCTACTCTATCTATATAATCATCACCTTGAACAACTGTATTTTCACTTGATAAAAAACAGTAGTCCAGAATTTCTAGAATTGAAGATTTACCTTTTGAAGGATCACCTGTAATAATATTTACTTTATTATTCTCAAATTCTCCTAATTCACGTTTATAACCATTATCAAGCCATAAAAGTATTTTTTTTATATAAAATTTCATATTTCAATCCTAAATTTAAAATACAATTCATTAATATCTTCTTCTAAAATTTTTACAATATTATTAGATGCTTTATAAACATCATTTAATCTATTTCCTAATTCTTTAGAATTAAAGTTTATGTTTTCTATTTCTTCTTTAATAGGTATGATTTGATTGTTGTTAACCTCAATATATCCCATTTTTTTAGCAAAAATAATTGTATTTAAAGAAAGAGGTAAATAGTTAAAATATCTTTCATTATAATTTAAAAAATACTCCACTTTTGATAATATTAAGTCCTCTATTCCTTTTATTACTACTCTACCATCTTTTAAATATTTTACTAATGGATCATGTAATACTAGTGGTAGAATCAATAAAGATTTTGAATATTCTAAACTATTCATGTTTTTTATAATTGATAGAAAAGACATTAATGAAAAACCTATATTATTGTATGTTTCAAATTTCATCTGAATATTCTTCTTTCCACGTATATTTCCAACCAATTTTTGAAATATCAGACATTTTTATAAATTGTCCTTTTGTAGCTTCTTTCCATTCAATTTTCTGTCCAGCCAAATCTAAATCTTTTTTTAAAACATTTAAATATAACTTCTTAGCATTTAAATCATTTCGATTCGTATCTTCTAAATAAATATCTTGAAACTCTTCATCCCAACTAGTTATAGAATTAGTGTCCAATAAATTTTTGTCATTTTCACTAATTTCTCCATCTTGCAAAAATGTATTTAAATTAGTTTCTATGGCTAATTTATAATAGTCAGCATCAAAGACCTTCTCTTTATCGAATCCTATGTCTAGTAATTGCTTTGCAAAAGTATGATTTAAAATACTTTCATTATTCTTTTTTTCAATGTTTGTTACGAATGGCAACCTTTCACTTTTAGCATTTTGAAAAATCATCAAGGTATCTGTATAAAATTTATCTCTTGTTATTTCAAAGTCTTTTTTATCTTTTACAATCTCAAAAAACTTTTCCTTATACAATCCTGTTAATTCATGGAAAACTTTACTGACTCGACCTATCTTAATACTTCTTCCAAATTGTATTTCTTGTTTAACTACTCCAATAATATCATTGAGGTCAAAAATAAATTCTATTTTTAAAACAAAAGTCTTAAGTAAGAGATTTTCTAAAGTTATTAAATTCTCTATATAATCTTTATTGGTATTATCAGCCTCTAAACTATTAATATAATCAGATATTTTATTTCTAAAACTTACAATATCTTGATTATCTTTCAAGTCTTTTAATGCGTTTAAAAATAAATGTTTTTCACTTTCAGCTTTATTCGTTATAAATACAAAGTTAGTGTTAGTTATAAAATTACTTTTATCTACTTCTAGATTAATTACATCAACCCAATTTGATAATGTCTTCCATAAATCAATATCAGATGTTGTTAGATTTTTAGGGTTACCATATTGATTAGTTTGTCTAGTATGTTTCAACTGTATGAGAGAAAGTGTTTTATTATCTTCTATATGAACATCATCTTTCACTTCAAAGCCTACCTTTTCATCGGCATTTAATTTTAACATTTCTAGTAAATAATAATAAAACTGATATTCAAATCCTAATATCTTATCATCTGCCCTGGTGCTACTCATATTTCCACCCTCACTTCCCCACTCAAAAGCTTTGGCAAGAGTGTATCTCGCAAATTTTCAAGTGTTTGAATTTGTTTTGTATTTTCTATTATCTTTTGATTAGAAGATAATGTAATGCTTTGAAATTTTTCTAAAACTTCATCTGTTGGTAAAAGTATTTCAATGTTTTCAAAATCTGTTTTATTTATTATTGGCATAGTTGTTCCACCTAATGCAATAGCACGAAGTAATGGATAAATACTTTTTAAATATTGAAATACATATTCATTTAGTAAATTATCATTTGATAAAACTAATGAGTTGATTTGTTGATTTGTTACACATTCATTTTTAGTAATTACAACTTTACCCATATCTGAACCTATGCAAGTTACTAATATTGAGTTTTTTGGTAATACACAATTTTTTACTTTATCTTTTCCAATGGTTGATAATTTTCTATCAGAATAAAAAGCATATTTATTATAATTTTTAAAATCCGTTGGAGTTATAAAAAGAACATCTTCACCCCAAAAATCTTCATTACTTGTACTAGGTGTTTTACCTGTAACCACTTTACCTAAATCACTGAGAGTTACAACTTCCCACTCCTCTTTTGCTTCTTCGATAAACCATTGTCTAAAAAAAGTTTGGGCGAGGGATTCTAGGGTTTGGTTTTGGCGATGGAGAAGGTCTATCTTATCATCAAGGCTACTTAATACTTCTGCTATTGCTTTTTGTTCTTCAAGAGGTGGAAGGGCAATATCAAAATTTGAGATTAACCCGACATTTAAATTTTGTTGAGCCGCACCTGATGTCATATTATCTAATCTATCAAAGCTATTCAATAAAAGATAATATATAAAATTGTAGTCTGCTTGTGTAGTATTTAAAGTGATGTTACAACATGCTTGATTTGTGCTTAAAGGTATTTTATTTATTGCAACTTTTCCAGCTGTTGCACCATACATAGCAACAATTACAGAATTTTCATCAATCCATTTTGCAGATGAATTTTGTAATCCTAATTCAGTAATTGCTTTTTCTGTTTGAAAAATTCGACAATTTTTAATTTCTTTCGTATTGAGCCAAGGAATATTTCCATCATAATATTCTGATTTTGAAGTTGATGGGGTTCCTCCTGAAGTCATTCTTGCTGCAACATCCCCTAACTTACACTCTCTCCAACTACTCATCACCCACCGCCTTTGAACTATTTTTTGCACTCTTTGACATAAACGATACAGAAGTCTTATAACTACAAAGCCTATAATATAAGGATTTTAGACTATCTATTAAGCTATCTTTAAAACAAAATGACGAAAGCACTACAGAAGATTTTTTCATTTTGCACTCTCTATAAATTTATAATATGTGCTTCTACCTTGTCCATCTCTTACTATGATATTTTTATCTACTAGGGCGCCAAGTATCTCTTTTGTTTTTGTTTCTCCATATCCTGTGAGGTTTAGTGCCTCTTTTTTTGTGATTTTTCCATTATCAAGAATATAGTTTAAAATCTTTTTCTCTTCTATTTGTAATTGGTCGTAATCACACACAATCGGTCGTAATCGGTCGTAATCGGTCGAATTAGCTCCAGAATCGTCCGTATCCGATACTTTTCCCTCCGTTTTTACCATTTGCGGTCGCACAAATTCTATATCAAAAAAATCTCCCGACTCTTTTGTTTTTGGTTCTTGTATATGAGCTTCACGGCATAGCTCATTCATACGAGATAGCCCGCTTCCCCATTGCTCTATGTAGCCAAGCTCTTTAAATACCCTTGCTACTACTTTGTTTCGTATCTCTGAGCGACCTAAAAGCACTTCATCTATCGTTACACCGTTTGGTAAGCCTCCAGGTGATACGATGTTTAGTATGTCATCATAGATGCCCACTTTTATATCTCGTCCGAAGTTGCTGTAATCTCTGTGCACTATGGCGTTTACTAATGCTTCTCTTATGGCTGGGATTGGTATCTCATAGGTTTCTGTTCTTTGGAGTCCTAAGATTTCAGCTTTTAGGTGTAGATGGTTTTTAATAAAAAGTTCTGTATGTTCAAGCTGAGTAAACAGATCCCCTGTGTATTCTTTTTTGTCAAGAAAAACCGCCATCGTAGTACCCTTGAATCTTGCACATTTTATCTCTACATGCTCATAAAGCCCAAGCAGTATCAGCAGTCCGTGTGTCGGATGGTATGTACCTTGTTCTTGTTTGATAAGTTTTAGGCTTAGTAGTTTGGCATGGTCAAGAGTTTTGCCAATTTTACTAAAAGCATTTTGAAGTGCTCTAAGGTCTAGTGAGTCAAGCTGTGTATCCCAAGCTATTTGCTCATCGAAACTTTGATGCACTCTTTGTCTCTCAAGCTCTTGTATCATCTCAACACTTGCTTGTCTATTTGTAGCACCTAGACGAACATATACTCCGCCATCTTTTCCATGATTTTTCAAATAATAGGGAAGCAGATTTCCCCTTGAAACCTCTATGACCAAAACTATTTTCCCATGGATATTGAGTGTGTAAATATGGGGCAAAATATTTGGATGGCAACTATCAGAGATGATTGAGGCTATACGGTCTTGAAGCTCGAAAATCTCTTTATCATCTATGCCTACTACTTCTCTTTGGTCATTTATACCAACTATCAGCTTTCCACCGCTTGTATTTGAAAAAGCGATTACAGTTTTGGCTATAGAGTCGTTTTTTGGCAATGTCTCTTTAAACTCTAGGGTTTTGCTTTCACCTTCTTTTATAAGCTCTTGTAGAGTCATTTGATAGCTTCCATATCTATTTTGGCTAGGTTTGAGAGTATTCTATCGTTTAGTGCTTTTTCTTCGTTCATTTGCTCCATAAGTTCATTTTGAAGTGTGGTAAATCTCTCTTTGAAATCAAACTCATCTTCGCTCTCTTCTAGTCCTACATATCGCCCAGGAGTTAAGACATAGTTTAAGTCTCGCACCTCTTGAAGGCTTGCACTTTTACAAAACCCTTTTATATCTTCATAGTTTGCACTTTGTACTTTCCATTCGTGGTAAGTTTGGGCGATTTTATTTGTATCATCATCGCTTAACTCTTTTGTTCTTCGGTTTATCAAATGCCCTAAGTTTCTAGCATCTATGAAAAGTATATCTTGAGTCGTTCTGCCTCTTTTCATAAACCATAATGATGCTGGAATTTGAGTATTTAAAAACAGTTTAGCAGGAAGATTTACTACACAATCAACCAAATTAGCTTCAATGAGAGCTTTTCTTATGTCTCCCTCACCGCTTGTGTTAGATGTAAGGCTTCCTTTTGCTAGGACAAATCCTGCAGTTCCAGTAGGTGCGAGATGATATAAAAAGTGTTGTATCCAAGCATAGTTGGCATTTCCTTGTGGTGGAGTTCCATATTTCCATCTTCCATCGTTTCTTAAGAGGTCTCCGCTCCAATCACTTACATTGAAAGGCGGATTTGCAATGATGAAGTCTGCTTTGAGGTCTTTGTGAGCATCGTTTAAAAAAGAGCCTTCATTATTCCATTTTACTTGTGAACTATCAATACCTCTGATGGCTAAGTTCATCTTTGCTAGTCGCCAAGTAGTTTGGTTTGACTCTTGTCCATAGATGGAGATGTCGTTTATCTTTCCTTGATGTTCTACTACAAACTTTTCACTTTGTACAAACATTCCACCGCTTCCACAACATGGATCAAAAACTCTTGCTTTGTAAGGCTCTAACATCTTTACAAGAAGTTCAACTACACTTTTTGGAGTATAGAACTGACCGCCTTGTTTACCCTCAGCAAGTGCGAACTCACCTAAGAAATACTCAAATACATGCCCAAGCACATCGGCACTTCTTGCTTTTGCGTCACCTAAAGCGATATTTCCGATTAAGTCTATGAGTCCTCCAAGAGCTTTTGCATCTAAGTTGTCTCTTGCATATACTTTTGGCAAAACTCCTTTTAAAGATGGATTTTCTCTCTCAATTTCATCCATAGCTTCATCGACAAGCTTTCCAATATTTGGCAGCTTTGCATTGTCTTGTAGGTAGCTCCATCTAGCAGTTAGTGGTACAAAGAAGATATTTTCTGCTTTGTACTCATCTTTATCTTCCGGGTCTGCTCCATCATTAATTTGCGAGAGTAAAGAGTTGTAAAGTTCTAAAAAACTATCAGAAATATATTTTAGAAACACAAGTCCAAGTACAACATGTTTGTACTCTGCGGCATCGATGTTTTTTCTAAGTTTATCAGCACTCTTCCAAAGTGCTGTCTCTAATGATTCTTCTTGTTGTTTTGCTTTTGCCATTTTCCATATACTCTTATAATTAAAATTTATTTCTTTTTATTTTAGCGAAACTTGATGACATATGCGTTCATTTACATTTATATTATAAAATTTAATCAGGATGAACTTGATACAAATACTTTCTAAACCTGAGGCTGTTAGAAACGTAAACAGGAAAAAAGCCTTTACTGGAAAAGGCACAACAAAAATATCGAGTCTAAAACTTAAAACATCCATTGTTCTTTGAGTGCTTGACAAGTATTGATAACGTTATCAAACTGAATCATATTGATTATGATTTAGATAAAGTAATACAAAATAAAATGAAAAGTAAGAATTATTATAAGTAAATTCTACAAATGAAATAATTAGATTTTTACGGAAATCTCAGCACTTTGTTTTGTTTTATGAATTGATCACTTATAAAACTTTACATCGTGACTTTGTTATGAAGATTCAAAATGAATCGTAAACAAAGGCGAGCACAAAAACATGTAAGAAGAATTATTGTTGCATCATTGGATACAAAAAGACTACTTACAAAAGAAGAACTAGCTGCATATTTTGGTAAAAGTACCAACTCTGGTTGGATAAATGGCAAAATGCAAAAAGGAGTGCTCATGGAAGAAATCCATTATTGTAAAATTGGTGGCTCGCCTATGTTTTATCGTGAAATTATCGAAGATCTAATAATTTCAGGTAATCTTCGCTTTTAAATAACAAGCTTCATCCTAATGCCTCACACAAACTCTCCTCTTTACTACAATTCCAGAGTAAGTAGAGAGTGAGAAACTTTATTTTAAACAAACAACACTCAAAAAGAAACCATCTAGAATTCCGTGTCAAATGCTCTTTGCTTTAAATTTTTAGAAATTCCCTTATGAAATTTTTTCTTATTAAATTTTAAGTGTTGAACTTTTCAATGCATTATAAACTTACAATATATTATAAATATGTTGTACAAATATGCTAATAGTGTTATAATCTTAATGATATTTACAATAAATTATAAATGGAACATAGATATGCATGAGCAAATAAAGAAAGATATTGGCAACCTGATAAAAAAAAGACGTGAAGAGCTTAACATGAAACAGGAAACAATACTTGACTATCTTGATATATCGCCTGCGAGTCTTTCAAATATAGAGCAGGGCAAAGCCAACTTTACAATAGAAAAGTTCCTCGATATTCTCAATATATTGGGACTAGAATTAGAGCTCAAAGTAAAAAAGGTCTAATAGATGCAACAGGCTCAAGTATTTCGCAACGATATTTTAGCCGGACTTCTTACGAAAGAGGATAACGGCACTTACACATTTATTTATGATGCAAATTATCTTCAAAGAGATGATGCAAAAAATATAGCTATAGCATTTCCATTACAAAGAGATCCTTTTACATCTTCATATCTTTTTCCCTTCTTTTTTAATATGCTCAGTGAAGGCGGGATAAAAAAGACACAGTGCCATACTTTGAAGATTGATGAAGATGATCATTTTACAAGGCTTATTAAAACCGCGTACGCTGATACTATAGGTTCTATAAAAATTAAAGAGGTAGAATTATGAGATGTTATGGCTGTCTAAAAGAGATCAGTTCAAAATCGCAGTACTGCCCTACATGTAAAAAAAATATATTTGATAATATTGATATAAAACCTTTGAGTTTTGATAAAGAAGAGTTTTATACATTCAGAGCACAAAACACCGATAGGATGTCGATATCTGGTGTTCAAGATAAGATATCGTTGAAGTTTTCAGACAACAATATCCTTGAGCCGGCAAAAGCCAATGGTAGATATATACTCAAGCCTGTGCCAAGAAGTCATGATGTGGCAAGCAAATTAGGCGATATGCCGGCAAATGAGCATATAAGTATGCAGATCTCAAAACAAATTTTTAAACTAAATACTGCCGAGAACTGCTTAGTAGAGTTTAAAGACGGTGAACTTGCCTATTTAACTAAACGATTTGATTATCAAAAAATCGAAGGTATCGTAAAAAAAGCTGAACAGGAAGACTTTGCCTCAATACTTGGATATACGGAAGAACTACAAGATAAAAACTATAAGTATGAAAGCAGCTATGAAGATATAGCAGAGGGGATCAAAAAATATGTTTCCGCTTCTGTTCCTGCTATTGAAGAGTTTTACAAAAGAATCATACTTAACTATCTGATCTCTAATGGTGATGCCCACCTAAAGAACTTTTCACTGTTACGCTATCCAAATAGAGATGATTATATACTCTCTCCCAATTACGATCTACTATTTACCTCGTACCATTTAAAAGATGAACCTGCCATTACGGCACTTGAGCTCTTTAGCGAGTATGAAACTACTGCTTATGGTGCTATGGGATATTATACACTTGAAGATTTTGAAGTATTTGGAAAGATGCTTAATATACCGAACAAGCGTTTAGTCAAAATATTTAAAGATATCATGAACATTGAACCTGAAGTGTACGAACTTGTCAGCCATTCATATTTGAGCGACGAAGCTAAAGAAGCATATATAAGATCTTACGAACAAAGACTCAAAAAGTCTCTGCTTTATTATATAGACAGTTACAAATTTAAAAAGGAAAGTATTCTTGTTAATGGGTTAAGTCTATAATTATCCACTATTTATTTTAAAACAGTACTTTAAAGGATTTGTGCTTCGTCCCTCAGCTCCAAGTACTATTACCCTTATAGAGCCAATGACACCATCAGATTTTTTTGTCAGAATCTTGATTATTTTTGAGTATCTTTTTGCTGTGCTTAGAGATATTTTTGCTTGTTTGGAAATATTGTGATAAGTAAGTTTGATTTTTTTTCGTAATAACACTTTTACAGCAACTTTTATCTTCGAAGCTGTTCTTATTCTTTTTATATCTTTGGTACGAAGTTGAGACTTTTTTTGTCGTCTTGCGACCTCTTTTACATACTCAGAATGAGATAAGTTATCAATCCTTTTAAACCCCATGGTTCCTGTTTTATACTTCTTTGCCGATTTAAAATTATGCTTGTTTTCTTCACAAAACCTCAAGACTGACCTAATGATAGATTTAGGTTTTATGGGCTCATTAAATTGCTCATTTATCAGCTCTGCACGTGCCTCTAGCTTCTCTTTTAAATCTTTATGCTTCGCTATTTTGTATCCATAAAATCGAAGTTGATTGAACAGGTCTATGTGTCTACTACCAGTGCTTTTTAACTCTGATACTTCTATAGCAGCCTTGTACTGCTCTTGTTTAATAATAAAATTTTTAAAGTCTCCTAGATCGTAAGCAAGATCGTTGTATGTGACTCTATACATTTGTGTATTTAAAAAGTTTTTCGTTTGATGATTTTGATAGGCTAAATCTGCACCTATAAGTTGTTTAATGCTATCCACAATAGCTTTATAGTACGTAACAGCTTTTTTATTTTTTTTTGAAACTGGAGTATTGAGCAACCAGAGGAGATGGGCTTTATTGTTGTTTTTATTGAGTGTTTGAATGGTTGGTGTTGGTAAGCCTATAGCATTCCATTCTGTAAGAAGATCTTCATCATCGATATCCATGATGATAGCGTTGAAGTGTGTGTCAGTATTTAGCTGTATCTGAGTATATTTTTCAGGATTCTTTTTGAGATATTTAACTGGTAAAATATTCATATACCCGTAGTTGTTGAAAAGCCTGATTTTGTTAAAGCGCTTTAGTGTTTTATGTAATTCGGTATACTGTTGAAATTTTTGCATTTCCATTTAGCAATTTATCTGAGAGCAAAAAGCTAAAGAGAGCCAAAACTAAAGCTTTTTAAATTACTCTGTGCAAGGACTCAATCGAGCCCTTTAAAAGCAAGTTTTGGCTCCCTGCACACAGTAATTTGCATGAAGAAAGTATAATATTTCTCGAAATTTTTAACCTAAGTCAAAATTTGATTGCAGTTGATGATAATTGAAAGTACATGAAATTTAATGATGATATGAAATTACAATAATTTGATTTTAAAACTTAAGAGAAAGATGATTTTAGACAATTTTTTGACTAAAAATCTGATGATTTTGTACGACTGGTGACTAATGGGTGACAAAAGTGATTTTTTTGTAAACTTAAAACAGTTAGTTTAGTTCGGTATTTACGATGTTTGAAGAGATTTTTTATTGTAGGTGGTGCGGATGAGAGGACTCGAACCTCCACACCGTGAGGCACCAGATCCTAAGTCTGGCGTGTCTACCAATTTCACCACATCCGCATAGTAGAAGTGTTTAACGTCTCTTCAGACAAGTGGT